>JAGBXS010000015.1 GCA_017629175.1 Clostridia bacterium | reverse complement strand
GTTGAGCCCCGTAAGGAATGGATCGAGCGCAATGCAAAATACGCTGTAAACATTGATATTTAAGGAGGTGACGCAATTTGGCAAAGCATAACCGAGATTATAAGCCGGAAGATATTCGCTTCCCGGATCAGACCAACGCCGTCGATCTTCCCCAAATGCATATCGGAGATCACCACTCCCGGCTTTAAACGTGTGATCTTCAGCAGCGCATCCTGCCCGTCCGCCGCTTCCCCGATAACGTTGATCCCCTGGCGCCGTAGGATCTGGGTGCATTGCGTTCGCAACTCGTCGTTGCCTTCCGCGATCAATACTCTGACTTTTTCCATGACCTGTATGTTTCTCCTTCAAGATAAGATTTGTTGATGGGTATATTTTACCATTTTTAAATGAAAAATTCAATATTTTGACCGCAAAAAATACCCGCAAAACGGCAACTTTCGTATACTAATAATCGACACCGAAGAGCAATAACGGCGTTTCTTCCCCTATATCCCCGGGACTTCGACGGCAAAAACCGACAAAATGTCGAAATTTGTCGAAAAACGCGCAAGCGGACATCCTTCTGCCTATGTCCAAGCCGGAAAAGGACGGATGATGTGTCTATGATAAAAACATTTTTTATCCATCATCTTTTTCTCATGTGTAAAAAAATCCCCAAAAACACCTATACATTTGTTGCAGTATTTTGACGAATCGCCGTTGACAAAGGATGGGGAAGATGCTATACTTTTAGACGAAAGAAAGATAATGGAGTCAGCAAAGTATGAGCAAACGGTTTTTGATCTGCTTGCTTTTTTTGTGCCTTGGCGTAGGATGCTTTTCCGTAGCGGCCTTGGCAGAGGAGGAAAGCGAGCAGGAAAGCGTATACGTATACGTAACTCTGGCAGACGAGAAGGGTGTGCTTGTCCTCACCCATGAGGAGATCACCGTTACGGATACCGATGGCGACGGCGTTTTTTCCATCCACGATGCTTTGGTGTGTGCCCACGTTCAAAAGTATTCCGAGGGGCAAAAGGGTTACAACGCAGAGCAGACTGAATACGGTCTTTCCATGACCAAGCTTTGGGGCTGTGAGAACGGCGGTGCCTTTGGGTACTATTTGAACAACGCCTCTCCCATGAGCCTTTCCGATCCCATCGAGAAGGGGGATTCCGTCCACGCCTTTGTCTATACCGATACGGAAGGCTTTACGGATACTTACTGCTATTTTGATAAAGAGCATACCGCCGTTACCGACGGCAAATTGACTCTCACTCTGTATACTCTGGGTTATGACGCGGATTGGAATCCCGTCTCTCTTCCTTTGGCAGGGGCTTCCCTTCTGATCGACGGAAAGGAAACCTCCTACGTCACCGACGAAGAAGGGAAGGTGACCTTGACCTTTGACGGTGCGGGATACTGCGTAATCAGCGCGGAAAAGGCAGGGCTTCAGCTGGTGCCTCCCGTTTGTGCCGTGGCCGTCAGTAGTGACGGCGCCGATACCGGTGACCGTTCCTTGCTTTTGTGGTTCGGCTTGGGCTTGGCGTCTTTGATTGCCGTCTTTCCCTTACGGAAGCGTTTGAAGCATGAAAAGCTGTAAGCGGTTTGTGATTGCCCTTCTTTCCTTGGGGTTGCTTTTGGGGATCTCCGTCTCCGCCGCCGGGGAGGAAAGGGAGCTGGCGTCTCTTTTGATGGGGGAGGATCTGCAACAGTTTGCAGAGGTGTCTCTTCCCGCAGAGGCAGGTGTCGGCGGGGAATGGTACGCCTTGTACCTGGCCCAAAGGGACGAAAAATATGATCTTTCGGAATACGCTGCCGCCCTGGCGGCGTATTTTGGCCAAGAAAACCGCTTGAACCCCGTGGAACGTCAGCGTTGCGCTTTGGCGTGGCTGGCGGCGGGAGGAAGCGCAGAAACAGTGTCAAAAATGGCTCGGGACACCGTAGGGGCCCAGGGCATTATGAGCCGTATCTTCGGGCTGCACCTGTTGCACAACGGTGTAGAGCTTACCGGGCATACCGCCGAAGCGCTGGCAGACTCTCTGGTGGCTTTACAGCTTGCGGACGGCGGCTGGGCGCTCAGCGGTGCATACGCCGACGTGGACGTAACCGCCATGACGTTGCAGGCCTTGGCACCCTTGCAGGAAGATTACGCCGAAGCCATCGAAAAAGGCATCGCCTGCCTGGCCTCCAAGCAACAACCCGACGGTGGGTTTAAAAGCTACGGCGTTTCCAACCCCGAGAGTGTTGCCCAGGTGGTGATCGCGTTGACGGCACTGGGGCTTGACCCCCGTACCGACGGGCGGTTTTCCAAGGACATGACCCAAGTATGGGCGCAGTTCCGAACTGAGGACGGCGGGTATAGCCACACCGTGGGCGGCAACCGCAATGGCAACGCCTGTATCCAGGTATTGCTGGCGCTCCGCGCCCTGGATCGTTTTGATAGCGGAAAAGGCAGTCTGTATCTGTTGGAGCCCTCTGTGGAAGAACTGCCGGAGATCAGTATCCCCGAGGACTCCTCCGAAGAGGAAAGTATTTTGGAAGCCTCCTCCGAGGCAGATAGCTCCGCACAGCCTCCCGCACCTACCGAGGAAGAGGGAATGTCCTTCCCCCGTAAAGTCGTCCTGCTCGTTGCCATCCTGTCTGCGGCGGCAAGCCTTGTGTATCTGCTGATTCCCAAGAAAAAATAGCAAAAAATGCGTGCCGTCAAAAGCACGCATTTTTCTTATACCAATTCTTCCAAAAGCTTCAATTCTTCTTCTGTTAGCTCCCGCATTTCTCCCACAGGCAGGTCATCGGGTAGGGTGAGGTTGCCCATGGAGACACGGTGGAGTCCCACCACGGTAGCCCCGCAGGAACCAAACATCCGCTTGATCTGATGATACCGCCCCTCCACCAGGGTGACATAAGCGGTATTCCCCTCCAGAATTTCCATCTCCGAAGGCTTGGTCAACCCCTCGGAAAGGGAGATGCCTTCCTTAAAGCGGTTTACCATCTCCTCCGTGGGAGGGATGTCCAAAGTGACCAGATACTTCTTCTTCACGTGCTTCTTGGGGGCGAGGATGCGGTGGGCCATCTGTCCGTCGTCGGTGAGGATCATCATCCCCGTGGTGTCTTTGTCCAGCCGCCCCGCAGGGAACAGCCCGTCACGGTAAAGCTCCCGGGGAACCAGCTCCAGCACGTAAGCGCCGTCGTGCCCCTCGGTGGAGGAAACGTACCCCCGAGGCTTGTTCAACAAAAGGTAAAGATGCTTTTTGATCACCAAGGGTGTGCCATCGATGGCGATGACAGCCTTGGTCTCGTCGATCTTCACGTCGGCACTTTTGACCACCGTACCGTCCACCGTTACTCTGCGGCGGGCAACCAACTGCTTCACGTCCTTGCGGGAATACTTCCCCTGGGAGGCAATGAGCTTATCCAACCGTTCCATAGAGCACCGTCCTTTCTTTTTTCCTGCCCTCAGTTTACCATAAATTCCATGTTTTTTCAAGACAAAGTGAAAAAAACACTTGCATTTTTCATGGGAATAAGGTATCATATAGTCAATACGAAAGAATGGAACGAAAAGGAGATTTTATTCTATGCAGAAACCCATCACCGGTACCTGGTTTGAATTCTGGCATCATAACATTCCCGAGGGCAAGTATTGGAACCCCATCTGCCGTCACTTCTCTGCTGAGCAGTGGGAGGCAAAGGTAGACGAGCTTGCTTCCGTAGGCATGAAGTACATCGTGCTGATGGCAACCGCTCTCGGCTACGAGGAATATGCAGAGAGCTATTACGATACCGATATTTTCCCCTTCGCAGAGATGGCTTGCAAGGATCCCATGTCCGCACTGCTGAACGCTGCTGACAGAAACGGCATGAAGGTGTTCGTTTCCTGCGGCTTCTACGGCGTATGGACCCACACCATGGAGAACATGACCTCTCCCGTGATCACCGAGCGTGCGTTTAAGGCAATGGAAGAGCTCTGGAAGCAGTATGGCCACCACGAGTCCTTCTACGGCTGGTACTTCCCCGATGAGACCTGCATCGAGGGTCATTTCCACCCCGCATTCATCGAGTACGTAAACCGTTACTCCGCTCACGCTCATAAGATCGCTCCCGGCACCAAGACTCTGATCGCTCCCTACGGCACCAACATTCTGGTCACCGACGACGAGTACGTAGAGCAGCTGAAGGCTTTGGACGTAGATATCATCGCATACCAGGATGAGATCGGCGTACAGAAGTCCAAGCCCGAGGATACCGCTGAGTACTACAAGAATCTGCGCAAGGCTCACGATGCCGCAGGCAGAGCCGCACTCTGGGCAGATATGGAGGCCTTTGAGTTCGAGGGTAAGGTCTACAGCTCCGCTTTGATCCCCGCTACCATTGAGCGTCTGGAGCGTCAGATCGAGTCCATCGCTCCCTACGTAGACGAAATTCTCATCTATCAGTACCAGGGTATGTTCAACAAGCCCGGTACCATCGCTTACTGCGGCCATCCCGATTCCGTTCGTTACTACAACGAGCTGGCGGAACACAACGCAAAGTATAGCAAGTAAGAAGAATACCGAAAGCTCCCCCCGGATCCCCGCGGGGAGCTTTTTCCAAAAGAAAGGTGATCACTATGCAGAAACCCATCGTTGGCACTTGGTTTGAGTTTTGGCATCACAATTTGAAGGAAGGAAAGTATTGGAATCAGATCTGCCGTCAGTTTTCCGCAGAGCAGTGGGAAGCCAAGGTGGATGAGATCGCTTCCGTGGGGATGAAGTATCTGGTGCTTTTGGATACCGCCATCGTTTATAACGATTATGCGGAAAGCTATTTTGAAACCGACATTTTCCCCTTTGCGGATATGGCCTGCAAGGATCCCATGGGTGCGGTGCTCACCGCCGCCGACAGAAACGGCATGAAGGTGTTCGTCTCCTGCGGCTTCTACGGTAACTGCTATCACGCCTTGAACAATATGACTTCTCCCGAGGTAACGGAGCGCGCCTTTAAGGCCATGGAACAGCTTTGGGCAAAGTACGGCCACCACGAGTCCTTCTACGGCTGGTACTTCCCGGACGAGACCTGCATCGCAGGGCATTTTCATCCCGATTTCGTGGATTATGTAAACCGCTATTCCGCCCACGCCCATAAGATCGCCCCCGGTACCAAGACCTTGATCGCTCCCTACGGCACCAGAATTCTTGTCACCGACGAGGAGTATATCCAACAACTGAGAAATCTTGACGTGGACATCGTGGCCTATCAGGACGAGGTGGGCGTACGGAAATCCACTCCTGAGGAGACGGGGGCGTTCTATGCCAACCTGCGCAAAGCCCACGATGCCGCAGGCAGATCCGTCCTTTGGGCAGACGTGGAGGCCTTTGACTTCGAGGGTGACGTTTACCGCTCCGCCTTGCTTCCCGGCTCTATGGAGCGTGTGGAGAAGCAGATCGAGGCCGTTGCTCCCTACGTGGACGAGGTTTTGATATACCAGTACCAAGGGATGTTTAACAAGCCCGGTACCATCGCTTACTGCGGCCATCCCGACTCCATAGCGGAATACATCAAGCTTTTGGAATACAACCGAAAGAACAGACAGTAACTATGCTTCGTATCAACATCAAGCTCCCCGTGGGCACACCCGAGGAGCTTTCCAAAAAAGTCGCCTCCCGCTTGGGGATAGGGGAGGATGCCTTTACGCTGATTCCCCGCAAGCGTTCCGTGGATGCCAGAGAAGCCCCCACCTTTGTTTGGACGGCGGATCTGTCCTTTTATGATTCTAAGGCAGAGAAGTCTTTGCTGAAAAAACACGGCAAGCTCCTTTCCGTCGCTCCCGAGGAAACGCCCTACGCCTTTCCCGTTCCCGCATCTCTTCCTAAGACCCGTCCCATCGTGGTGGGCTTTGGCCCTGCGGGGATCTTCTGCGGGCTGATGTTGGCGCGGAGCGGCTTTCGCCCCATTGTTTTGGAGCGTGGAAGCGATATGTCCCGCCGTGCGGAAGCGGTGGATACCTTCTTTCGTGAGGGCACTTTGCAGACAGAATGCAACTTGCAGTTTGGCGAAGGCGGCGCAGGTGCTTTTTCCGACGGAAAACTGAATACGCTGGTGAAGGACAAATCCTTCCGCGGGTATTTTGCCTTGGAACAGCTGGTGAAGGCAGGCGCCCCGGAGGAGTTGCTTTGGCTGAACAAGCCCCACGTGGGCACCGATCTCTTAAGAGAGGTGATCGTGAACCTGCGGCAGGAGATCTGCTCCTTGGGAGGCGAGGTACGCTTTGACACCAAGGTGGAGGAGCTTCTCATGGAGGACGGTAGTGTTAAAGGCGTCCGCTTGGCGGACGGCACCTGCCTCGAAAGCGATAGGGTGGTGCTTGCCATCGGACATTCCGCAAGGGATACCTTCCGTATGCTTAGAGAGAAAGGCATTCCCATGGAGAAGAAGCCCTTTTCCGTGGGTGTGCGTATCGAGCATCCCCAAAGCTTGATCGATCTTTCCCAGTACGGTTGTGAGCGGGGAGCGTTCCCTCCTGCGGACTATAAGCTGGTTTGCCATACGGAGAACGGTCGCACGGTGTACAGCTTCTGTATGTGCCCCGGGGGCGTGGTGGTTGCCGCCGCATCCGATGAGGACGGGGTGGTCACCAACGGCATGAGCTATCACGCCAGAGACGGCAAAAATGCCAACAGCGCCCTTCTCTGCGAGATCTTCCCTCAGGATGTGGGGGAGGACTTGTTTGCAGGCATGGCGTTCCAGAAGGAATTGGAAAAAACCGCCTTCCGTTTGGGCGGTGGAAACCACAAAGCTCCTGCCCAAAGGGTGGGAGATTTCCTGGAAAACAAGCCTTCTGTGGAATTCGGTACCGTTGAGCCCACCTATTCCCGCGGTGTGACTCCTTCCGATCTGCGGGAGGTTTTGCCGGAGTACGTTTGCGATGCTCTGGCAGAGGCCTTGCCCTATTTCGGCAGGAAGATCAAAGGCTTCGACACCCCCGATGCAGTGATGACCGCGGTGGAAAGCCGAAGTACCTGCCCCGTGCGCATTCTGCGTGACGAAGGAATGGAAGCCCCCTTGAAAGGGCTTTACCCCATCGGAGAGGGCGCGGGCTACGCAGGCGGTATCATCTCCGCCGCCATCGACGGCATCAAGTGTGCAGAGAAGATCGTTGGGGAGAGCGTTTAAGAGAACGTTTAAGAGAACGTTTAAGAAACTTTCTTGTAAGAAAGTTTCTTAAAAATCTTCAAAGAACTTTTTATGCCGCAAACTGTCGTTTGCGGGAAAATCAAAAAGGACTGCTTATAACGAGCAGTCCTTTCGTTTCGCTCCCAAAAGCGACAGCTTTTGGCAATATGGTTTCTTTGGAGTTTAAGAACCTTTCTTTTTCGAAAGAAAGGTTCTTAAGTCTCCGTAAAATTTCAAAAAATCCTATTGATAGCGGCGGAAAACCGTGGTATAATAAGGAAAATCTTTTTGGAGCGCGTTTTCTTATGATGATCAGAAGAGCCCTTCCCTATGACCTGGAGGCTATCAACAAATTGCTGATGCAGGTGCTGACGGTACACCACAACGGCCGTCCCGACCTGTTCAAGGCGGGGACAAAGAAATACACCGACGAAGAGCTGCTGGCCATCCTTTGCGACGATACCCGCCCCGTCTTTGTGGCGGAGGAAAACGGGGAAGTGGCGGGGTACGCATTCTGTATCTTTCAGCAACATATGAACAACAACATCCTCACCGACGTGAAGACCTTGTATATCGATGACCTTTGCGTAGACGAGACCAAACGGGGCACCCACGTAGGGAGCGCTTTGTACCGTCATGTCCTGGCGTATGCAAAAGAAAACGGCTGTTACAACCTGACACTGAACGTTTGGGCGTGTAACGAAAGTGCTTTGAAGTTTTATGAACGTATGGGGCTTCTTCCCCAGAAAATAGGCATGGAGCAGATTTTGTGAAACATTACGGTATGAAAAAGTTCATCGGCATCCTGCTGGCGTGCCTTTTGCTGACCTCCTGCGCACCGACCGTAACGGAGGAAAGCGCAGTTTCGTCCCGGGACGATTCTTCCGTCTATTTCGATTTTTCGGAGGAAAGTTCGGAGGAAAGTTCGGAGGAAATACAGGTCTCCCTCCCCGAGGACATCTCCTTGGAGATCCTTCCCGAGGAATCTTCGGAAGCTTCCGAAGAAAGCGAAGAAATTGCCCCCTCCCTCACCGTTCATCCGCTTTTGACCGAAGTAAGTGCCAAGCAGGCCTTCATCTACGATTCCCTCTTGGATATTACCTTTGCCAAGGGCGACATGGAACAGCGGATCTACCCCGCCTCTATTACAAAGCTGTATACCGCCTACGTGGCGTTGCAATACCTGCTCCCGGATCCGGTGATCACCGCAGGAGGAGAACTTTCCTTCGTGGGCGCAGGCTCCACCGTGGCGTATATTTCAAGAGGCGACTGCTTGACGGCAGAAATGTTGGTGCAGGGAATGTTACTTCCCAGCGGAAACGATGCCGCCTACGTGCTGGCGGCAGGTGCGGGCAGAGCCATTCTGGAAAATCCCGATGCCTCCCCCCGCGAAGCGGTGGATGCCTTTATGGAAGCGGTAAACCTCCGGGTGGAGGCAGACGGTCTGACGGGCACCCATTTCTCCGTCCCCGACGGATACCATCGTGAGGACCATTACACCACCATGGGAGATCTGCTAAAAATTGCCCTGCTGGTGTTGGAAGAGCCTGTGATTGCAAAATACGCGGGAATGCTTTCCGCCAAGGTGATGTACGAAAGCGGAGAGACCAACCGATGGACCAATACCAACAGCCTGCTGGATCCCTCATCACCCTATTACCGCCAGAACGCCGTGGGCTTGAAAACGGGGCACACCTCCCAGGCGGGGCATTGCCTCCTTGCCGCAGAGCATCGCGGAGATCGGGTGGTCATCACCGGGGTGTTCGGATGTGCTTCGGGGAGCAAGCGGTTTGAGGACACGGTGACGTTGTTTGAATCTTTGACATAAGGAACCGGTTATTATGAAATTTATTTCCTGGAACGTAAACGGCTTTCGCTCCTGCTTAGGGAAGGGGTTTGCCGATTTCTTTGCTCAAGCGGATGCGGATTTTGTCTGCCTGCAGGAGACCAAGATGCAGCCCGGCCAAGCGGAATTTGCCCCGGAGGGGTACTTTCAGTATTGGAACAGCGCTTTGAAGAAGGGCTATTCCGGCACGGCGGTGTTTGCAAAAAAAGAGCCCCTTTCCGTGCAGTACGGTTTGGGTATCCCTGTGCATGATACCGAGGGCAGAGCTATCACCTTGGAATACGAGGAGTTCTACTTGGTGTGCGTGTACACCCCCAACGCCCAAAAGGAGCTGGCAAGGCTGGACTACCGTATGTCTTGGGAGGATGCCCTGCGGGAGTTTCTCTGCGCTTTAGATAAAACGAAACCCGTGGTGTACTGCGGGGATCTGAACGTGGCTCACGAGGAGATCGACTTAAAGAACCCCAAGACCAACCACTTCAGCGCGGGCTTTTCCGATGAAGAGCGTGGGAAGTTTACGGAGCTTTTGAATAGCGGCTTTGCGGATACCTTCCGCGCTCTGTACCCCGATAAGGTGCAGTATTCCTGGTGGAGCTATATGTACCACGCCAGGGAAAAGAACGTGGGCTGGCGGATCGACTACTTCGTGGTGTCAAGCCGTCTCCTGCCCAAGGTGCGTGACAGCTATTTGCTGAACGAGATCATGGGAAGCGACCATTGCCCCGCGGGATTGGAGATTGACCTATGATCCGCCTTGCTGTAAAAGAAGACCTTCCCCGCATCCTGGAGATCTACGCCGCGGCGCGGAAGTTTATGCGGGAGCAGGGCAACCCCAACCAATGGAAGGCTGGGTATCCCGCCCTTTCCGTTTTGGAGCAGGATATTGACAGCGGTTCTCTTTACGTGGACGAAGCGGAAGGGACTCCCTACGGCGTATTCTTCCTGTCGGCAGGCCCCGACCCCACCTACAGCCGCATCGACGGGGAGGGTTGGCGCAGTGGCACTTCTTACGGCGTGATCCACAGAATCGCCTCCGATGGCACCCGCAAGGGCTTTTTACATGCCGCCGTGGCGTTTGCAAGGGAGAGGTTCTCCCACCTGCGCATCGATACCCATGAAGACAACCTGCCCATGCAGAACGCTCTTGCCAAAGAAGGATTCTCCCACAGAGGTACTGTTTATTTGGCAAATGGAGACCCCCGCTTGGCCTACGATTGGTTAGGAATGGAGAAGGTGCTGGTCATCGGTTGCCCCGGGGGCGGAAAATCCACCTTCGCCAGAGCCCTGCGGGATAAAACCAATTTGCCGCTGTACAGCTTGGATATGATCTGGCACAAGCCCGACAAAACAAACGTCACAAGAGAGGAATTTGACGCCCGCTTGGGGGAACTCTTAAAAGAACCCCGCTTCCTGATCGAGGGGAACTACGCTCGCACTCTGGAAATGCGTCTGGCCGCCTGCGACACGGTGTTTTTGTTGGATTACCCTGTGGAGGTGTGCCTTGCAGGGGTGGAATCCCGCATCGGGAAGAAGCGGGAGGATATGCCCTGGGTAGAGACGGAATTCGACCCGGAATTCCGCGAGTACATCCTGCATTTTGCGGCAGAACGCTTGCCCTATATTTACCAATGTCTGAACAACGCCCGAGGAAAACGGGTGGTGATCTTCCATAGCAGGGAAGAAGCGGCTGACTTTTTGGAGACTTTATGACACGAATCTTATTTGTCTGCCACGGGAACATCTGCCGTTCCCCTATGGCGGAATTTATCTTAAAAGAGATGGTGAGAAAGCAAGGCAGAGAAAAGGAATTTGAAATCGATTCCTGCGCCACCTCCACAGAAGAAATTTGGAACGGCGTGGGCAACCCCGTTTACCCGCCTGCCAAGGCGGAGCTGGCAAAGCATGGCATCTCCTGCGAGGGGAAGCGTGCGGTACAGTTGACCAAGAAGGATTACGCAAACTACGACCTGCTGGTCGCCATGGACAATAACAACGTCCGTAACATCCACCGCCTGTTAGGCGGCGACCCTCTGGGAAAGGTACGCAAGCTCATGGACTATACCTCCCGCGGCGGGGACGTGGCCGACCCTTGGTATACCGACCGCTTTGATATCGCCTACCGCGACATTGAGGAAGGCTGTCGATGCCTGCTGGAACAGATTTGAAAGAGAGGATTTAAGTATGTCTGAATTTTTGGAGTCCCTGCACCCGGTAGTGGTGTGCTTGATCGTTTGCTGTGCCAAGATCGTTGAGATCACCATCCAGTCTCTCAAGACCTGCATGATGGTCAAGGGTCAGCGTTTAAAGGCCGCAGGGCTTGGCTTTGTGGAATGTACCATCTGGGGCTTGGTGATCTCCACCATCATCGGTACCTTGGGAGATAATCTGTTCCTGCTGGCCTTCTATTGCGTGGGCTACGCCACGGGCTTGTTCTTAGGCTCTACCTTGGAGAACAAGATCGCTTTGGGTACTTCTAACTTGGAACTGATCGCAAACGATGACAGCACCGAGAAGATCACAGCGTATTTGGACTCCCGCGGGATGGGCTACACCGTGTTTGCGGGGCATGGTTCCAAAGATAAAATGAATATGATCTTCATCGTTCTTCCTCGTAAAGAGACGCCTAAGACCTTAAAAGCCATCCGCAAGAGCTGTGATAACAAGGTCTTTGTGGTTGCCTCCGAGGTGAGCAAATACGCCGGCGGCTACGGCATGATGAAGTAAATATGATCTCCCGGAAACGGTAGTTTCCGGCAATAGATTTTCTTGGGAGTTTAAGAACCTTTCTTCTAAAAAGAAAGGTTCTTAAGTTTTTCTCTCTTGACTTCCTCCACGGAATTGGGTATACTATCCTTATCAAACGACATGAGGTGCGTTTATGCAGTCCTTACGCTATTTATACCGTATCGGAAGAGGCCCATCCTCTTCCCACACCATGGGTCCCTTAGCGGCGGCAGAGCGGTTTTTGGCGGCTTACCCCGAGGCAGACTCCTACCGGGTGATCCTCTACGGCTCCCTTGCCAAAACGGGCAGAGGCCACATGACGGACTTTATCCTGCGGGAGACCTTTGGGGAGCGTAGCTTGGACATCGTTTTAGATTGCGCCACCCCTACGGATTTCCACCCCAACACCATGGACATCCTTGCCTTCGCAGGCGGGGAAGAGATCGCTCGTACCCGCTATTACAGCGTTGGCGGCGGCGAGATTTTGGAAGAAGGGGAGCAGTTTGCAGAGCACGACGAGGTGTACCCCTTGAACTCCTATACCGAGATCTCCCGTTATTGCCGTGAGAAGGAGATCCGCCTCTGGCAGTACGTGGAGGAATGCGAGGGGGAAGAGATCTGGGAGTATCTTTCCGAAGTTTGGGACGTGATGCAAAAGGCCATCAAGGAGGGCTTGGACGCCCAAGGCATCCTTCACGGCGGTATCGGCACCCAGCGGAAGGCCAGATACCTCTACCGCCAAAAGCATATCGACGAAAGCGAAGAGACCAAAACCAACCGCCTTATCTGCGCCTACGCCTACGTGGTGAGTGAGCAGAACGCCTCCGGCGGCGAGATCGTCACGGCACCCACCTGCGGTGCCTGCGGTGTCGTTCCCGCGGTGCTGAAGTTCTTACAGCCCAAGCGGAACTTCACCCGTGAGCAGATCCTCCACGCCCTTGCCGCGGCGGGGGTCATCGGTAATTTGATCAAAACCAACGCCTCCATCAGCGGTGCGGAATGCGGATGCCAGGCGGAGATCGGTACAGCCTGCTCCATGGCGGCGGCCGCGGCGGCAGAGCTTTACGAATTGGATCTTGACCAGATCGAATACGCGGCGGAAAT
>JAGBXS010000014.1 GCA_017629175.1 Clostridia bacterium | reverse complement strand
TTAACTTTTTGATAGGATTTAAAGAGCGACCAGATCGCGGAAGGCCTGGATATAGGTCTCTGCCTTCTCGGCGGTGGAGGACTCGGCGAAGATACGCAGGAGGGGCTCGGTGCCGGAGAAGCGGCAGATGACGAAATCGCCGTTCTCGAAGTAGACCTTACAGCCGTCCTCGTAGTTCACACGGGCAACGGGCTCTGCAAAGTTGGGAAGTTGTTTTTCCACCATGATCTGGTTGACGATGGCGGGCTTCATAGCGGGTTCGAAGGAGAGGTTGCTCTCTACCATGCAATGGACGCCGTACTTCTGCTCCAGGGTCTCATAGTAAGCGGAGGGAGACATACCGATGACGGAAAGCATTTCCACGAACAAAGCGGCGGCATAAACGGAGTCCTTACCGTGGATATGACCTCTGACGGTCAGACCGCCGGAGGATTCACCGCCAAGGATGGCATCCACCTCGTCGATCTTAGCGCTGATATGCTTGAAGCCGATGGGAACCTCGTAGCAGATCTCGCCCAAATCAGCGGCAAGCTTATCCAGCATATGGGTGGTGGCAAGGTTTCTGACCACGGGGCCTTTCCAGCCCTTGTATTCGTGGAGGTAGTGGTAAAGCATGACCAGGATCTTATTGGCATCGATATAGGTGCCGTCGGCATCGATGATGCCCAAACGGTCGCCGTCGCCATCCAGGGCGATACCCAGCTCGTAGCCGCCGCGAACAACCTGCTCGGTAAGATCCTGCAGGGAGTGGGGTGCGGGAGCGGGCATCATGCCGCCGAAATATGCGTCACGGTTGTAGTTGATGGGGTCAACGGTGCAACGAACGGTATACAGGATGCACATCAAGGGATACATACCGGAGCCGTGCATGGGGTTGAACAGAAGTCTTGCGCCGTGGGCACGCATAGCGTCGATATTCAGCTGAGCAAGGATGTCGTCGATGTAATCGTTAAAGGGGTTGCGAAGGATCTCGCTGTATTCGTTGGGAAGGGCTTTGCTCTTCACGTCGGAAGCGGTTACCTTGTCGATGTAGGATTCCAGCTCGGCGGTGAACTCGATGGGAGCATCTCTGCCCTCGGATACGATGATCTTGATACCGTTGTATGCCGCGGGGTTATGGCTTGCGGTGATCTCGATACCGAAATCAAGCTCATGCTTTTGAACATAGTGCATGATCATGGGCGTAGGCATACTGCGCGCCATTAAAATCACGGCGATATTGTTGGCGGTCAAAACCTCGGCGAACCAATTTGCCGCCTCATCCGACAGAAAACGACGGTCATGGCCGATGATCACCTTCTTTTGATCGAGGCCCTTTGCGTGCAAGAGATTGGCAAAACCTTGCGCCGCGAGGCAAATGTTGTCCTTGGTGAATTCATCACCGATGATGGCACGCCAGCCACCTGTTCCAAAACGAATCATTGTACGTCCCTCCAATTAGTTATACGTCTGATGCAGATTTTAAAATACGAAGCCAAAGCTGTTCTCTTCCCAGATCCTTGGCGGAGGAATAGAGGATGATCTCTGTTCCCGGGCGGATGGCAGGGTTGCGAAGGATTTTGTCCACAGCTTTTTGCAGTTCGGTCTTATTAAGTTTGTCGCACTTTGTGGCGACGATCATGTAAGGCACCTGAAAATGATCCATGTACCGCAGCATGGAAAGATCGTCGGCGGTGAGCCCCACCTTGCAATCCACCAGCTGTAATACCAGCTTCAAGGCACCGTTGTCCTGAAAATAGCCTTCCGTAAGGGAGGACCATTTCTGGATCTCGTTCTTGGGTCTTCTGGCAAAGCCGTAGCCAGGAAGATCCACCAGCCAAAGCTTACCGTCTACGTCGTAGCAGTTGACGGTAATGGTCTTTCCCGGCTCGCTACTGACACGGGCAAGCTTTTTGCGCCCCAGCAAAGAATTGACCAAGGAGCTTTTCCCCACATTACTTCTGCCGGACAAGGCGATCTGAGGCAGACCGCTCTTGACCAGCTGGGAAGGAAGCCCCGCCGTCAGCTTAAGGGTCGCGTTATGGAGATTGACACCTCCGAAGCTCATTTCCATAGTGGAATCCTCTTGTTTCTTAAGGGTTCACAGCCAGGCGAAGTACCTCGGAAACGTTCTTGACAGGGATCAGAGTCAAATGCTCTTTTACCTCGCGGTCAAGCTCCTCGATGTCGCCGCTGTTATCGTAGGGAATCAAAACGGTGTCGCAACCGTATTTATATGCCGCCATGGTCTTTTCCCGCAAGCCGCCGATGGGTAACACGCGACCTGTAAGGGTGATCTCCCCCGTCATGGCTACATTGCGCTTGACGGTCTTGCCGGTAAGCTCGCTGACCAATGCAGTGCAAAGGGTCACACCTGCGGAGGGTCCGTCCTTGGGAACGGCGCCTTCCGGGACATGAATATGAACGTCACGTTTTACATAGAATTCGGGGTCGATGCCCAGCTCGTCACCGTGCTTGCGGATGTAGCTGACTGCCGCCTTGGCGCTTTCTTTCATGACGTCGCCCAAATTGCCTGTCAGCTCTAATTTGCCGGAGCCTTGTACAGCGCTGACCTCCACACGGAGCAATTCGCCGCCCAAGGAAGTCCAAGCCAAGCCATTGACGATGCCGATCTCGTCGGAATCGCCCATCCGTTCACGGAGATATTTCACGGGGCCTAAGAAACGCTTCACCACATCCGGGGTAACCCTAACGGATTTTCGCTGGCCGGAAACGATCTCCTTGGCAGTCTTGCGGCACACGGAAGCGATGGTACGCTCCAAATTACGAACGCCGTTCTCTTTTGTATAGCCGGAGATCAAAAGCATGATCCCCTCGTCGGTGAAGCGGCACTGGGTCTTCTTTAAGCCGTGAGCCTCTAACTGCTTGGGGACCAAGTGGTTTTTGGCAATGGAGAGCTTTTCCGCATCGGAATAGCTACCCATCTCGATAACCTCCAAACGATCCAACAGAGCGTGAGGAACGGTATCCAAAGTGTTGGCGGTAGCGATGAACATCACGGAGGAAAGGTCGTAAGGAAGCTCGATAAAGTGGTCGCGGAAGGTGTTGTTCTGCTCTCCGTCCAGCACCTCCAGCAGTGCGGCGGAGGGGTCGCCGTGAGAATCGGCGGTAAGCTTATCCAGCTCATCCAGCAGGATCACCGGGTTAGAGCTGCCCGCAAGCTTGATGGCGTTGATGATACGACCCGGCATTGCTCCGATGTAGGTTTTTCGGTGGCCGCGGATCTCTGCTTCGTCACGGATGCCACCCAAGGAGACTCGAGCAAACTTACGGCCTACGGCACGGGCGATGGATTTGCCCACGGAGGTCTTACCCACGCCGGGAGGCCCTACGAGACAAAGGATCTGCCCCTTGATGTCCTGCTTCAGCTGTTTCACGGAAAGGAATTCAAGGATGCGCTCCTTCACCTTGGTGATGCCGTCGTGATCCTCATCCAGGATCTTCTGCGCCAGGGTGACGTCCAAGCGATCCTCGGTATAATTCTGCCAAGGAAGCTCTAAGCAAACGTCCAAATAGTTGTGGATCACAGAGGCCTCGGAGCTACCGAAGGGCATTTTTGCAAGCTTTGCCGCCTCGGACTTCAGCTTCTCTGCTACCTCGGCGGGAAGCTTGGCTTCCGCGATGCGTTTGGAATACTCGTTGCCTTCCTCCACTTCCCCGCCTTCCTCATCCATCCCCAGTTCTCCGCGGATGGTGTTCAGCTGTTCGCGCAGGTACGCATCCCGCTGACGGCGCTGAAGGCGGTACTTTACCTTGGACTGGATGGAATTTTCCAGCTCCATCAAGGCAATGTTCTTCTCGATGATACTGCAAAGCTTTTCCGCACGCTTGAGGGGATCCACTTCCTCCAAGAGGTACTTGCGGTCCTCAAAGTTGTTCAGGAAGTTGCTGGCCAGGAAGTCGGATAGCACGCCAACATCCTCGATATGGTGAAGCTCCTCCAAAATCTCGGGAGAAGGCTTGTTGATATACCGCAGATAGTCGGAGAACAACGTCCAGAGAGAATCCATCGCCTTACGCTGACGCTCGGGTTGATGAACGCTGTTACGGTAAGGAAGGATCTCACTCTGCAGATGCTCCTGCTCCAACACGGTGGAGACTCTTCTGGCACGGTAGAGACCTTCAGCAACGATCTGTAAATTCCCGTTGGTCAAACGCAAAACGCTTTTGATCTGAGCCACCACGCCAACCTCGGTGAGGTCGTAATGGTTGGGCTCTTCGATGGCGGGATTCTTCTGAATGGCTAAGTATACGGGCTGATCGTTCTCCATAGCATACTGCAGGGAGGCTACGGAAAGCTTACGCCCCAATTCAAAACTCGTGGTAATACCGGGAAACACCACGATGCCCCGAAGCGCAATGGTAGGATAGCTTTGCACCTCGGATTTATCAAAAATCAAAGACATAGAAACTTAATTACTCCAAGTGATACAAATGATACAGGGCTTTTTTATCTGCCCAGAGATGCGGCACCGATGATGCCTGCACGGTTGCCCAGCTCTGCGATCTTGATCTGGGTCTTCTTATCGCTGTTACGGGAATACTGCTCCACCTCAACGATCTTCTTCAGGGGCTCCAAGAGGTAATCCTTCTCGTTGCTGATACCGCCGCCGATGCTGAACACCTCAGGCTGGAACACGTTGATAAAGTTGGTAACGCCGCAAGCTAGGTAGCCGATATAGGTATCAACGACCTCCTTGGCGGCCTCGTCGCCGGCACGCATTGCGTCGAAGGCAGTTCTGCCGTCAACGTTCTCGATCTTGCCGTCGCAAAGCTTCCACATGAGAGAATCCTTGCACCGCTCCATCTTCTCGCGGGTCTGCTCCATCAAAGCGGTGGCGGAAGCGTAGCATTCCAGACAGCCCTTTCTGCCGCAGGTGCATTCCTTGCCGTTATGGATGATCACGGTGTGACCCAGCTCTGCCCCTGCAAAGTTGAAGCCGGACAGGATCTTGCCGTCTACGATGATACCGCCGCCTACGCCCGTGCCAATGGTCAGGAACACGGAGTCCTTATAGCCCTTTGCCGCGCCGAAGGTAGCCTCACCCTTTGCGGCGGCATTGGCGTCGTTGTCGATATAGATCTTCTTGATGCCGGTAAGTGCGGAAAGCTTTTCTGCAATGGGATAATGCAGGAAAGGCAACGTGCAGGCGTATACGATCACGCCTCTCTCGCTATCGTTGGTACCGGGAGATGCGATGCCTGCATATTCCAAGTCCTCGGGACGTACACCGCCTTTTTCCAAAACCCGCAGACAAAGCGCGGCCATGTCCTTGGTGATACGGTCGCCATCCTCATCTCTGACGGTGGGGCAGCTCTCCTGTACCAGAATATTGCCTTCCTCGTCGCAAAGGCCTGCTTTAATGGACATACCGCCCAAATCAATTCCAAGATAATACATACTGAATTTCCACCTTTCAAAATCACTGTCTGCTGGTAAATTCCATGAGACGTTTGTTAAATTCTTCGGCTGTGTTATAGCCCATTTTCTTCTGTCTGTTGTTCATTGCCGCGATCTCTATGATAACGGCAAGGTTTCTACCCGGCTTGACAGGAATGGTAATAGAGGGAACCTTGATCCCCATCAGATCGGTGTATTCCGTTTCCAAGCCGAAACGCTCGTACTGCTTTTCGGAATCCCAAGGCTCGTAATTGATCACAAGGTCAACCTTCTCCGTATCCTTGACGGCACCCATACCGAAGATACGGCGGACGTCAACGATGCCGATACCGCGAAGCTCGATATAGTGCTTGATCAGATCGGGAGCGGAGCCTACCAGGGTTTTATCGGAAACGCGCTTTAATTCCACGGCGTCGTCTGCGATCAGACGGTGGCCGCGCTTAACCAGCTCAATGGCAGTTTCACTCTTACCGATGCCGCTCTCACCCATCACCAGGATACCCTCGCCGTAAACCTCGACGAAAACACCGTGGATGGTGATCCGCTCTGCCAGCAAAACGTTCAGCTCAGCGGTAATGGCGGCAACCACCTTGGAGGTGAAGCCTTTGGAGCGGTACAAGGGGGTGGTATATTGGCGGGCGATCTCCAACATTTCCGGAAAGATCGGCAAGCTTGAGGTCACGATCACCATAACCACGTTATGGGAAAAGAATGCCTCCAAGGAAGACTTGCGCTGTTCCAGCGGCAAGGAACTTAAATAGCTGTGCTCCATGTTGCCGATGATCTGAATGCGCTGGTTCTCGAAATCCTTATAAAAGCCTGCCAAGGGTAAGCCGGGGCGGCTGGTGTCGGAGCGGGAAATGTATCGTTCGTTGATATCCTCAGGCTCGTAGATCACCTCTAAAGAGAATTTATCTACAATGGCGCGCAGTTTTTCTTGGTGCTTAGGCCCGTTGACCATCATCTTTAAGGTCCTCCTCTTTGGATTTTTCGGGAAGGTTCTTCAGCCATTCATTGGTCCAAACAGCACCGAGAACCGCAAAAATAATGGCGAGAGGGATAAGGACGCTCAAGACTGCGGTAGCCTTGGTATTGCCAAACCAATCGGTGAAAAGCTTGGCATAGCGGTGCAACAAAACTTCCCCGCCGTAAAGGATCCGTTTGGCGATGTTCAGAATAACGTTACTGCCCTTCTCATATTCGGGAGCAGTCAAAAACAACTCTTGCTTTTCCAAAAAGCTACGCACCGCAAATTGATAGGCGATGAGAATGGATGCAATAAAATCCAAAGCAAAGAAGATAAAGGCGGTGTTGCGATAACGGACGGCATTACGCTTCTGTGCCGCGTCGGAAAGAGCGAGAGGCTCGGAGGAAACGAAATACGCCCACAAGGAATAAGTGGCCGCAAGGGAAGCTCCTTCTGCGGTACGCGCCTCGATCAAGCCTACGCCCTCTTCACTTTCGGGAGAGCAATCCAGCCACTCTACACTGTAATACAGCGTTTCATCGGTAAGCTCAAAGGTATATGCATTTTCCGTTCTGTAAAGCAAACGGTAGCCATCTTTTCCAAGGCTGTTCAGCCATCTGCACTCGTTCACGGAGGAGAAGAAGCGTTTGGAAATTTTCTTTGTGGGATTAGCGTTTTCCATGCAAAAGGAACCTCCTGATGATTCCAGACTCTTACCGATACATTATACCTTTTTTCGCAGGGTTTGTCAATGTTTATCATAGTGATTTTCTCATGGATTTTCTTTCCGAAGAAAAAAAGGAAGGGATTTTTTTCGTTTTTTTGAAAAAGATACTTGAAAACCCGGCAGATCTATGGTATACTAAGGTTTGTGAAACGGGATATGGAATATGGCCATACTATCCGGGGAGTTAGCGGTGCCTTGTACCTGCAATCCGCTCCAGCAGGGGTGATATGCCAATATGAGGGCAAAGTTTGTGTCGCCGCATCCTTGTAAAGCCGTTGAGAAATGGGTCCTGCGCAATTCGCACCTGTGAATCATGTCAGGTGGGGAACCAAGCAGCATTAAGCAGATCTGCGGATGTGCCGCGGGGTCGCCTGTTTTGAGGCTGAGCATGGGTTTCCGGATGGAAATTTTGTTCGAACTTGGCTGTATGGTCATATTGCGTATCCCGTATTTTTTGTGGAGGTGAAGCCGTGTATCAAGCATTGTACAGAAAATGGAGACCCCGTACCTTTGACGAGATCTCTGGACAAGAGCATATCACCAAGATCCTCAGTCTGCAATGCAGAGAGAACCGCGTTTCCCACGCGTATCTGTTCTGCGGAACCAGAGGCACCGGTAAGACCTCCACGGCAAAGATCCTGGCGAAGGCCATCAACTGTGAAAATCCTATCAACGGGAATCCCTGTAATTGCTGTTATGCCTGCACCTCCATTGACAGCGGAAACGCTACCGACGTTTTGGAGATCGACGCTGCCAGCAACAACGGCGTAGACGATATCCGAGACCTGCGGGACGAGGTTGTATATCCCCCGTCCATGCTGAAAAAGCGTGTTTACATCATCGACGAGGTTCATATGCTCTCCACCGGGGCGTTCAATGCCCTTTTGAAGACATTGGAGGAGCCGCCGGAATACATCGTGTTTATTTTGGCCACCACGGAGCTGAGTAAGCTTCCCGCTACCATTATTTCCCGCTGTATCCGTTTTGATTTCGGTCGACTCAGTGAAGAGGTCATTGCAGACAGAATTCGCTTTGTGGCACAGCAGGAGCAGATCCCCTTGGGAGAAGGTGCTTCGGAGCTTTTGGCACGTCTTGCAGACGGTGCTTTGCGAGACGGTTTATCCATTCTCGAGGCCTGCACCTCCGGTGTGGGAGAGGGCAATGAGATCACCGCTGACGCCATTCGCCAGCGTTTGGGAATTGCGGATGCTGACCAGCTGTTGGCTTACTATCGCGGAATTTGTGCCAAGGATACCCCTGCCGCACTTTCCGTTTTGGACGAGATCCATAACTCCTCCAAGGATATTGCGATTTTCTTAGAGGACGTATCCTCTCTTGCCAGAGATCTTCTTGTCTTGAAGCAGTTGGGAAGCAATACCCGTCGAGGCGGTATTTTCCGCTTCCAAAAGGAAGCGTTACAGCTCTTGAAGGAGTATCCCGACGTTCTTACCACGGAGGCCTTGTTCTATATCTGCTCCGTGCTGGAGGATGCCTTAAGCCGCATCAGCAAATACGCCACCAATAAGAAGATCCTCCTGGAGTTTGCCACCATCAAGCTTTGCGATTTCACCTTAAGCGACAGCAGTAAAGCCCTCTTGGCAAGACTTTCCAGAGTGGAAAAGCTTCTTGCCAACGGTGTTGTCTCCCCCGCCGCACCTGCGGTTTTGCAGGAAGAGCCCGCAAAGGCTACTCCTGCTCCCAAGACGGCAAGTCCTGCCCCCAAAAAGGCGGGCGAGGCCTTTACCCGTTACGCAGAGCTGGCGGAGGAAATGATGGGACATCCGGATCTTCTCCCCTATATTCAGAAAATCAAGGCTTCCTTGGAAAACGGTAAATTCGTGATCTACGCAGACGGTTTTACCAACCAGATGCTTCAGTTGGGCTCCAATACCCAGGCATTGAGCGATGCTATCCGCATGGTGATGGGACAAGCCTACGAGATCGAGTTCAGAGACCGTGCGAAGGTCCAGGAAGACGACCCGTTAAACGATTTATAAAAACGAAAGGATAAATACCATGAAAGTAAGATTGCCCAAAGGGATGGGCGGCGGCCCTTCCGATATGAATTCTATGATCCGCCAGGCGCAGAAGATGCAGGAGCAGATGGCGGAAAAGCAAGCTGAGCTGGACGAAAGAGAGTATGACGTGCAGGCTGGCGGCGGCGTTGTCGCCGTAAAGATCAAGGGCACCAAGGAGATCTTGGATATCACCATTCAGCCCGAGATCATCGATCCCGATGATGTCGAGACACTGCAGGATATTCTGGTTGCCGCTGTGAACGAGGCTATCAAGAAGGTTGAGTCCACCAACGAACAGGAAATGAGCAAGATTGCAGGCGGGATGAACGTTCCCGGAATGTTCTGATATGACCCCCGCTCTTGAAAAACTGATCGCGCATTTTGCATCGCTTCCCTCCATCGGTAAGAAGAGCGCCGTACGGTTGGCATATCACGTTTTGGAAATGAACGATAACGACGTAGAATCCTTTGCAAGCGCATTGCTGGAGGTCAAGAAATCCATCGGGCTTTGTTCTGTTTGTCAATGTTACAGCGAGACGGAAGTATGCCGTTTCTGCGAGGATCCCGCAAGAGAAAAAAACGTGATCATGTGCGTGGAGGATAACCGCGCTCTGGAGGCCATCGAGGCATTGCACGAATACCGCGGACGGTATCACGTTCTGCACGGTGTGATCTCCCCCATTGACGGTATCGGCCCCGACAAGCTGAAGATCAAGGAGCTTTTGGCGCGACTGGACGGTGATGTCTGCGAGGTGATCATTGCCACCAACCCCAGTGTGGAGGGAGAAGCCACCGCCATGTATCTCGGAAGGCTCTTAAAGCCTCTGGGAATCAAGGTAACCCGCTTGGCGTATGGACTTCCCGTGGGAGGAACCTTGGAATACGCAGACAATACAACGCTTCTGAAGGCCATCGAAGGCAGAACGGAAGTGTAACGCAAAAAAAGAAACGGCACCCACCGAAAGGCTGGTGCCGATTTTTTTACTTTCTCTTCCCGAACAGGGATTTTTTTGTTTGGCCAAGATAGGGGTTCTCACCATAGCCGTAGCCGTAGCGGTAGTATTTTTCCAGCTGATCTAGCACATTTTTTTACAAAATAAAGGCTGATGGCTCTGATGATCAGGACGGAGCCACCACTACCCTGCAACGAACAGAAGAATGTCCCAAATTGCAACAGTGTTCTCCTGCTTAGGGGCCGTATTCATAGTTGAGACTCTGTTATTCTCTGCTTTTGATGTTATACCATTGCTTTCTTCAAAAAGCAAGTTATTTCGTGCTATTCTTTTAGTCATCCCCGACGGGAATGGCCACTTTGATCTCAAAAACGCCCTCCGCAAAAAGCGGGACAGCTACACCGCCGTATTTTTCCGCTACCTCGTAGATGATCTGGAGACCCAAGCCGTGCTTCGTACCATCATCTTTTGTGGTGTGGAACAAACCGTCATCACCGGCCTTCGGCTCCTTGATATACGGGTTTCGACAGTCAATACGCACAACGTTCTTTTCCATGCGGAGGATGATCTCCACCCAACGCTTCTCCTCGGGGAGCAGCGAGATGGCATCCAGAGCGTTTTGCAGAATATTATTCAACTCACTGGCCATATCGGCATCACTGATCTCCAGCTTTGCGGGAAGCGTTGCTTTACAGCGGAAGTCCGCACCCAAGGCGACAAAGCGCTCCTCAAACATCAGCAAAAGATAATTGGTAAGGATATGTCTGCAATACTGCTCGGTACGAACCGTAGCAATATAATCGGTCATATTCTCCAAATAATCCTGAAGCTGGCTGTACTCGCCATTTTTACAAAGCATAGCGGCAACGTTCAGCGTGTTGGAGATGTCATGCTTGATTTTTCGTACAGAATCCTCATAACGCTGAAGATTTTGCGCATACTCCAAGTTGGCCTCATCTCGGAATTGCAGGGTTTGAAGCTGAAGGCGATGCTGATGATATTGACGCAGGTAATTGATGATAATGAGCATCGTCGTACCGCAAAATACTACCGCATCCAAGAAAAAGGTGCGAACCCAATTCAAGGAAAAGCGAAGCTCCGCCAAGGAAGCATTCACGCGCATCACCGAAAAACCGTTTCTAACAAGCAAAATAACGATATGGAAAACGGCAACCGCAAAAAAAGCAAACAGAAGCACCGACAAAAAAGATTTGAAAAAGATATTCTTTGCTCTGCGTTCCATAAGAGAAAATATAATTCCCAAGAGGAAGCAGGTTAAGAAAACGAAATCGCTAACATTCTGCAAAAAAAGCACGACACTGCTATCCATTCCCCACGTCAACGAGAACAGCAAGGCGGAGGAAGAAAAACAGCTGACCAGAACGAAGGGAATGTAAATGCGATCCATTCGCTTCATGTAGTAGACCAAACACAAAAGCAACGGCAGGACGGAAAGTTGCCCCAAACCGTCTGCCACCTCGGAAAAAACGTGAGGCTTAGCCGCAGAAAGCAGTCTGCCAACTTTCCCCAAGCAGCTCAGCAATCCCAAGGAGGAGCACCAGATCATCAAAACGGGAAGAAGCCGTAATTTATTCTCCCATGAATTCATTAAGAATACCGCGCACATACATGTCAGCAATAGCAAAAAGAAACACATGGAAAAGAAATAACCGATATAGGAATACCATTCCTCAAAGATCACGTAGATCTCATGGGAATCTACCAAAGCCGCAAGATCTCGAGGCAAGCTGTCGAAGGATAAGATCGCCAAGAGATCCACTGAGAGAATCATAAAGACTCCCAGCACGGAAAAGATAAATAATCTTCGCTTCTGCCACCATACGGCAGGCGCAAATCCACCGCCCCGCTTCATAATGCGCCGATCATAGAAGCAAAGCGGTCCTGGGCTTCCTTATAGGAGGGCTTTGCAATGGGAATGATGGAGCCGTCCGTCATCACAAAACGATAATTCTGCAGACGATGCACAAAACTCATATTGACGGTATAGCTTCGGTGGCATTTGAAGAAATAGCTGGAGGGCAATTGCTGAACGAATTCGGAGAAGACACCTGCAAAACGCAAAGTATCACCGTTGTTCAACTGCATCACGATATCGTGACCCATGGATTCCAGATACAAAATGCTCTCGTACTGTACCACCGTTCTACCCTTGAACTTGTCGTTAATCATAATGGTAGGGCGCTTTAAATACAAAAGCAGGATACGATCCAGCAAGGCATGGACATCTTTTTTATCGATGGGCTTTGCCAAAAAAGTGACGGGATAGATGGAAAATGCTTCTAATGCGTAATCGGTATTGGAAGAGACAAAAACGATATTGGTATCGTCCCCTTTTTCCCGCATGAGCTTGGCATACTCCATGCCGGAATCGCTGCGGATCATAATATCCAAGAAGAGAAGGTCATACTTTTGCTCCTTTTGAGCATGCTCCAGCTCAAAGAGAGCGGTAAACGCATCTATGCTGTATGGGTAATTGCGATATTCCATATATTCGGAGATATACTCCTCCATGCTTTCGTTGAAAACACGCTCATCGTCACAAATTGCAATGCGGAACATAGATGCCTCCTCATTTATAAAATTATGGGTTATACGTTCTGCTTCTTGCGGAACAAAACAAAGATACGGATCACCAAGGCTACGATGCACACACCGCCAACTACAGCAATGCAAAGAATAATACCCGTCCAATTTCCGCTATCGGATTGATAGGGAGTGGTAATCACCAGCTCCGGAGAAGAAACAGAGGACTCGGCGAAAGATTCGATACTCTCAGTGCTTTCTTCGAAAATACTCTCCTCGGAAGAAGTATCCTCGGACAGTTCGCTCTCCTCCTCGGAAACAAGAGAAGAATCCGCCTCGCTTTCCTCTTCGGAGGATTCGTCGGGCTCTTCGATGGATACATCCGGCTCGGGGGTGCTTTCGTATGATACTACTTGAGAAATTTCCGGCGGACGCTCACGGAAGAGCATCAAGGTGTATTCCTTTTCGCTTCCATTCTCAGCACGGACGGTAATCACCAGAGTGTTCATCCCCTCCTCAAGCTCACCTTCGGTTGAAGAAAGGATCTCTGCGGCGGAATCGTTGCACACGCCGTTGATTTCATAAGAAGAATACTCGTTGGGAACCGTTGCGCTGTACAGCGCAGTGGAAGCAGAGAAGGAAGGGTTGAGCGTGGGCATAAATCCCGTTTCGTCAGAATCCCCCGCAAAAACCTTGACACCAAGAGTTTTTAAGGTAGCGTCGTCAGATTTTGCATCCACCATCTTCAAGGTGTAGAACACATCGTTCACAGCTTCCTTACGCGATCCGTTCAGGATCTCGCCGGAGGTGAAACTCACCGTGGTAGTGCTACCGATCTCGGCAGTATCCAACACGGTAAAGGTGATTTTCAGCATCTTAGTAACGGGTGTGTCGTGGGTTACAATCACCAAACCGTTTTCGGAATAGAAATGAAACTCCTCTTGAAATTTACCGTTAACAGGCTCGACACCTGTAAGCTTCAAAACAGAAGAATCATAGGAAAGAATTCCCTGGCAACCGAAGGCACCGGAATCCATCGACAGACGAAGGGTAAAGGAATGGCCGGGTCGAACCTCTGTCTCGCCGGACAGTTTGGCAGTATAGCATACGCCAACCAGCCCTGTAACACCAGCGATAGGCACCAAAAGAACCAATGCCAAAAGCCACGCAAGAGCTCTTCCTTTCAAGATGCGGAATATTTTGTTTTTCATAACATTACGATTCAAAACTAAGCACTTCCTCTATAGGTTGTCCGCCTCTGTCGGCGTAAATACGCAAATGACAGGTTTCGGAATATTGATAATTTCCTTTTTTGAAGGTGATGATCAGACCTTCCACTCGGAAGCTCCGCTCACCATTCTCGTTGACCACCACGGGCAACACGTAAGCACCGCCCACGGAATCGGTACCACGCAAGGAAATACCGGATACCTTCTGCAGGTAGGGAATCAAATTTTCAACAGCAACATAGGGGCTTCCCATTCGCTGGGCAAAGGCACTTAACACAAATTGATACAGCGCCTTGGGATTCTCAGGGATGCGATTCCCAAACTCGGAGCGGAAGCAACGGATCAAACCGGTTTTAAGGTTCGATTTGGCCGTAGCAATCGCCATCTCGCAGTCGAGAACATAGTCTTCTTTTACAGGGATACTCTTGCGCTTTGCGGTGCGCTTCCATTGGATCACCAACAAAAGGATCAGCAACAGCAAGATGCCTGCAATTACGCCGATAACGATCCAGGTATTGCGGTCAATGCGGGTCCAGAAGGGCGCTTTGGGCTCCTCGGAGGTTTCATCGGAGGTGGTCTCCTCGGAGGAGGTATCGGCGGAGGAGGTATCCTCGGAGGTTTCACTGGTGGTACCGATCACACCCCCGCTTTCCTCGGTAGAAATCTCCTCAGAGGTATCGCTTTCCTCGGGGAAGGATTCCTCCACGCTTTCGTCCTGTGAAGGTGTTTCCTCGGAAAACTCCGATTCTTCGGATTCATTCGGCTCTGAAGGCTCTTCAGAAGGTTCTTCGGAAGGCTCCTGGGAAATTTGAGGCGGCTCTTCGCGGACAAGCTTTATGGTGTATTTCTTTTCGCTGCCATCCTCCGCCCGCACTGTGACGGTGATGGTGTTGGTTCCTTCTTTCAGCTCGCCCTTGGTTTTGGAAGTGATCTCCGCGGCGGAATTATTGCAGGAAGCTTTGATCTCGTAGCGAGTGTACTCGTTGGAAACCGTTGCGTTATACGTCGTGGTTCTGCTTGAAAAAGCAGGATCTAATGCAATCTTCGTTCCGTTCTTATCTGAGCTACCTTCAAAAACGGTAACAGACATGGATTTCAGCTTTGCATCGGAGGATTTCTTTTTCACAATATTCACCGTGAAGGAAGAATCCTCAACCGACTCCATATCAAAATCGTTGATCACCTCTCCGCCCGTGAAGCGAACATCGGTGGAAGAGCCGGGTTCAACACCGTCAAGTACGGTGAAGGTTACCTTTAGCACCTTGGTAACGGGTTCCGTATACGCGATCATTGCATAGTTGAAATCGTAGTCGTAATAGAGATCCTCTTCCAGATCACTGTCAGTGGACTCGATCTTGGTCAACTCCAAAACAGAAGCATAATACTCGAGATATCCCATATAGCCGGTAAATTCCGTATCAAAGGTCAGGCGCAAGGTAACGGTACCGCCGGGATAAGCCTGCGCATCACCGGAAATGGCGCCCGTATAGCAAAAGCCTACCAAGGAAGTCGCGCATACAACCGGGATCAAAAGAATCACGGTCAAAAGGAGAGCAAAAATTCTATTTTTGAGGAAGCTATGGTTCAAAACTCAACACATCCTTTACGGGGTATTCTGTGGTTATTGGTCGTTCTCGGGCACAAAATTTACGCGGAACAGTTTGGTAAAATGGTGATCGCCAATGGAATAGGAGATTTTAATTAGAGATGTGCCGTTTACAGAAGAAATAGAAAAATCGGAGAGATTTTCCTGCAAGAGCTCGGCAGACGCTTCATCACCATAGGTCAGTTTTCCATTCGACAAGATCAGCTTTTTTCCGGTTTCGGGATAAGTTTCTTCGTCTTGCACCGTTACCTTTTCGTAAAAGATGACCTCTTCCAGCTCTTCAGTATCGGCAATTTCAAGATAAATATGCTGATCCGCAAAAAGCAATTTCAGCCGTTTGTTCAGCAGTTCGGCATCATGAGATGCGGAAGCTCCGGCAAGGATCATATTGTTGGAATTGATGGAGAACATCAACAGCGTGAAGGCGGCAATGGCAACGATGGAGAGAATAGCAATGGCACTGATCAGCTCCATCAAACTAAAGCCTTTGTTATTATGCTTCATTGTTGCCCCCCTCTACAGAAGGTTCGTACGGAACAAACTTTTCATCGGTAAAATGATATTTTCGCGAGGTGTTACCGCAAGTAACCGTGTAGACTTGCGCTTGAACGCTGACCGAAATCTTTTCAAACACCATGTTCTGCACTTTGGAAACATCATAGAAAGAAGAAAGCAAAGACGGCTCCGGAAAATCTGTGAATACAGTTTCGGAATTCACTATTTCAGTTTTCAATGCCTCGTTAACGATTTCGGCGAAGAGTTCAATCTCTGCAAGCTCTTCCCTGCTTTGCGTTTGGCGGATGGCATTCTTATAATGGTTGAAGGAAAGCGCTACCACGCCTGCCAAGAGGATGCTGCAGACAGCAAGAACCGTCACAACGGTGACAAGACCTGCGCCGCGGTTTTGATTTTGCTTAAGCATACTTCAACAACCCCTTTCTGTGAACTGTCAGGGGGGAACCTGCTACGGTATGGGTAAATTCCAAATCGATGCGATAATATGCGCCCGCAACAACTTCAGTAACGGTAAACGTTCCGGAATAGCCGTTATACGAGACGGAAAACGCCTTAGGGAATTGATCTGTGTTCTCTTGAGATTGCTCCGGGAGTTCCTGAGGTTCCAGCATGGTCTCAAATAACGTTTTAGCTTCCTCAGCTCCATCGGGAGTTCTGCACAAGGTTTCAATCTCTTCCAGCAGAAGCATCACGTCGTCCGCGGCGTCGTTCATTGCGGACAGATGTACTGCCTTGACATCGGTTTTTGCCGCAAGAGCAAAGGAGGAGGCGATGGGAAGTGAGATGATGCCTAAAATGGCGACCGCCACCAGCAATTCCACAAAGCTAAAGCCTTTATTATGCTTCATACCCAACGTCTCCTTTCTGCAAGATTTTTTTATAAATTAGCCGAGGATGGTATCCGTTCCGACCTGGATACCGGGGATCACGGGAGGTACGTATTCCTCCAACCCGGTCACGTAGTAACGGCGCAGGATCATGGTGCCTGTAACGTTCTTTGTCTGGGGATCATAGGCAATGGTCAGAGATACCAAGGACATGGGAGTGTCCTCCTTCTCTACCAAGTAGGTGATCAGCTCCTTAAACTTATCGTAAGGCAAGGAATAGCTGTAAGGGAAGGTCTTCTCGTTCAGCACCAGGGAGCCAACGGAGAAGATCTTGGAATCCGCACCGAAGGCGATCTGCATTTGTTTTTGTTCGGTAAGACGCTCCAGGTCACGGATAAAGAGGATCTGATCCTCCTCCAGGATCTGACCGGGCATTTTCACAGATTCCTTCAATGCCTCGGTATCGGCCTTTACCTTTTCGGCCTCCTCGGCGTAATAGCCCTCTTGGGACAGGTTCCCTTTTGCGGTAGCGATGCGAAGCTCCAAGAGATCAATGTTCTTCTCAGCACGCTCCTTTTCCGCAACGGCGGGGAGATACATATTGTTGTAGCACATATACAAGCCAACAACGCCCACGACAAAAAGGAGAAGGGCGACCATCCATTTTCTGATATAAACTTTTTTCATTTTACATTGCCCTCCTTTTTAAGAATTTTCGGAAGCCGATTCTTCGATGACGATGTCGGATTCCGTCTCAAACTCGCCGGTATATTCCAAAGCAACGGAGAAGGAAAGGATATCGGAATTCACGATCTGCTGAGGCAGCTTGATACCGCTTCCCTCTTCGGTATATTCGGTACGAACGTGCTTGATAAAGATGGTATCCCAAGTATAACCGTAGTTGCCCATTTTCTCGATATAGCCGTCGTACGCCTCCTGGGTAATGTCGAAATCGGACAGGGGGAACACATTGTTATTAACGTAGGCAAAGCTATCCAGAACGGAAAGATCTTCGATCTGATTGTTATTCAAATACTTCACCATCGCATCAATCATGGTATCGGCACGCTGCACAAGAGCGTTGTCTTTGTACATGGGCTTCATCAGCTCTACCATGGCAAGCACGGATTCATCTACAGAATATTCCAAATAGGTCTGAGGAATAAAGTTGGAATACACGTCCGAGGGAGACAGAACGCCGCTTTCCAGCATAGGGATCAGCCCATCCAGCTGGGCCTGTGTATAGTCCTTATACTTGGTGGCAAGATTTTCACGGGTAAGATGTCCGTCCTTATCCAAGAGAGCATCAATGTTATAGCCGGTTACCTGAGAATCCTGGGTAATGGTAATGTTGGAGGGAGTTCCCATCACAACGGAAGCACAATTACGCAGAGTCTGGATGACATAAGCGGCTTCTTCCTTGGTGCTGACGCGGATGTTCATCACAACGCCCTTCTCGCTTACGGAGATGCCGAATACGCGGAATTGAGAAGGCATTTTTCTTTCCAGCTCCTCGATAAACTCTACGAAATGATCGTTATAAGTCTCCATGTACTTGTCCATGGAGTCGATACCGTTTTGTAAGGATTCATAAAGCTTTACTGCGTTTTCATAAGCGGTCTTGTTGGCAGTAGTATTGCCCAAGCCCATCAGCTCGGCATTCAACTGAGATTCGTGGGAGAGAACTGCATCACGCTCGGTGCCGGACATATAGACCAAGGCGGCGCCGATAGCACCGCAGATCAGGAAGCACACAACACCGATGGCCAAAAGGGTATTCTGGACAGAACGGTCGTTGAAAATATCACCTGCAGAAACAGTCTTTGCCTGTTGACGGTTTGCCAGGTTAATAGGCTGGATACAGGCACCGATGGGAGCGATAAACTCAGCAAGGGTAAAGGGGAAGGAATCGCCTGCGGAGGGGTACTTCTTCTCCAAATCGCTTTCCAAAGGAATGACGGGAAGATCCAGCTCCGTAGACAGCAAATCGGTCAAGCCGCGGTACAGAAGCGCACCACCAACGAGGTAAACCTCGATAGAACCGTTGGAAACGGTAGAAAGGTAATATTCCACGCTACGGCGGATAGAAACTACCAAGGAGCGGAGAGCTTTGGTGCAACGAGCCTTCTCGCCACCGTATGCGGGATCGTCTCCCCTTGTCAGCGAGCTGTAACAAATATCGTCGTCCCGATCTCTGAGAAGACGATCAAAGGCAACGGGATCGGTATCGTCAAAGCTGTCGGGCAAAAGCTGCATCATCAATGCGGAAGAGCCCACGGAAAGCATTCTTTGCAGGCAAATAGTCCCCTCTTTTACAAAGGTCAGCACTGCGTGTTCGGAGTATACGGAAATGAACAGCTCGGTTTTCTCGGAGTTCACCGTCTCCTTCACCAATTCCTTGGCACAAGCCTTAACAGCCTGGAAAACACCATTGCCGGAAAAATCGATGGCGGCAATATCCAATCCAAGGTAATTGGCCAGCTTATAGTAGGAGCGAATGATATCGCGGGGGACGGCGCAGACCAACAGTCTGTGCATACGCTTGCCGTCTTCTTCCACCTTACCGAGAATGTTGTAGATCAATTTATAGTCGGAAATATTAACGGGGAAATAATCAGATGCGTTCTGGTAAAGAAGGGTCTCAATCTTGGACTCCTTCACCATGGGGACTGCGATCTCTCTGTTAATAATACGGGAAGAAGAAACAGAGAAAGCGGCACGGTCGGCAGAAACGCCGATACGGGCAAGGGTCTCCTTAAAGGAGCGGCGGAATGCCTCGCTCTCCTGGACCAATCCGTCCTCGGAGATCAAATTCATGGGGGTGGGAACCGTGAATGCGTGGTAGATCTTGGGAGATTTGGATTTGAAATCCATTTCCACGACACGGGTCACACCGTTATCGAGTTCTATGCCGAGTACTTTCGGCGCACAAAACGTAATATTCATTTTCGCTCACTTTCTTTCTAACTTTATACAAGGAGTGAAATGTACCATTCCACAAAGGGATCGCACAAAAACAGAGATAAGAAAACACCTAAGGAAAGATAAGGCCCCATGGCGAGGATGTGATCCGCGCCGGAACGCTTCATGCGGATGGAATGAATCACAGAGCCCAGAATACAGCCTGCCAGGAAGGCGAAGCAGATCTTCTGCCATCCGATGAGAAAGCCGCAGGCCGCCATCAGCTTTACGTCTCCCCCGCCAATGGCTCTTCCCTTGGAAACCAGGAAGATCAACAGCAAGGGCAGACTGATACAGAGCATACCGATCAAGGAATCCATCCAGGAGGACAAATTCAAAAGCAACCGTACAGCACCGAGACAACCGATGAAGATATTGAAGCCCACCGGGATCTCATAGGTTCTGAAATCGATGACGCTCAATGCCAAAAGCGAAGAGCACATCAGCGAAAGCAACAGCGGATAGAGCAACTCCAGTGGCTCCAAACCATCCGCGGGCAGATACCAAGCGAACACGGCGAACCAACAGAGAGCGTTAGCGGCCTCCACCAAAGGATACTGGGGAGAAAGCTTGGTTTTGCAATAGCGGCATTTTCCGCCCAGGGATAGCCAGCTGAGCAAGGGGAACAAGTCGTACCACGCCAGCCGATGTCCGCAGGTCATACAGTGGGAGGGAGTTTTTACAAATTCTTCTTTTTTGGGGATTCGGAAGATCAACACATTGAGAAAGCTGCCGATCAGAGCTCCGAACAGCGCCGCAATTCCCGCAATTACATAGGTCATAACGACTTCCCTTCCTTTCGCTCCGAAAAACGAGGAGGCTCTTTAAATACTGCCGCCCAATGCGTCATACATAGAGAACATGGGCAACAAAATAGCGCAGACTACGATACCAACGATACCGGCCATCAAAAGAATGATGGCAGGCTCCAATGCAGCGATCAAAGCCTTGGTAGCGGCTTCAACCTCTTCATCGTAGTAATCCGCAAGGCGGTCTAACATTTCTTCCAGGTCACCGGTTTCCTCACCGATGCCCGTCATATGATAAACCATGGGAGGGAACAAGCTGCTATTCTCCAAGGGAGTGGACAAATTTGCACCGGTAGCCGCCTCGTCACGGCAATAAAGAACCGCTTCCTTGAAATAGATGTTACTCATATTCTTGGCGGTGATCTCCAAGGAATCCAGCATAGGCAAACCGGAGGAGACCAAGGTGCTGAGGGTCCTGGCAAAGTTGGCACTGGCGCTCTTTACGGTCATATCACCAAACAAGGGCAGCTTCATCACCAGCTTGCCGAAGAAATGCCTGCCCTTGTCGGTTTTACCGAACAAGATCAGCAAAAATACCACGCCAAAGATGCCTAAGAACAGCTTCCACCAATGAAGAACCATCCAATCAGAGAAGCCCATAACGATCTTGGTCACCCAAGGAAGCTCCATATCCATATCCACAAACACAGAGGTAAAGGAAGGAATGACCATAACCATCATCAAGGCAACCACGGCTATAACCACCACTAAGACGATGGTAGGATACACCATGGCTTTTTTTACAGCGCCTCTAATGCGGGAGCCCTTCTCAAAATGATCCGCCAGACGGGCGAAGGCTTTTTCCAAATTACCGGATGCTTCGCCGGCGGCCACCATGTTGATCATCATGGCAGGGAAAATATCGGGAGAATGCAGGCGAAGCGCGTCGGACAAAGATTCGCCTTTTTCAATCTGAGAATGTGTATCCAAAATGGCTTTTTTCAGACGCACGTTCTGCGTCTGGGAGGCCAGCATGGTCAAGGCGGCATAAATGGGAATACCCGCACTGACAATACTGACGAACTGTCGGCAGAAAACGCCCAAGTCACGTGCTTTGACACGGTTCAGGAAGGGAAGGTCGATATCTTTGGTCAGAATTCCCTGTTCCTTCAGCTCAATGGCTGTAAGGTCACTGCGTTTCAGAAACGCGCGGGCCTGCTCAAGATCCTCGGCCTCGATACTTCCTTTTTTAATTTTTCCAAGCGGGTTCACCGCTACATATCCGAAAGACGGCATTGTTTCACCTCGTACGGAAGGTTAAATATTCATGATCTTTTTCTGCAACGTGGTGGGGTCGTGGGCAAAATCCACGGCAGTATTCAACGAAATGCGACGGTGCAGATAAAGCTCGGACAGATGATCGTCCATTGTCTGCATTCCCAGCTTTTTACCGGTTTGAATGTTGGAGGTAATCTGAAAGGTCTTGTTCTCACGGATCAGGTTGCGGATAGCATTGGTGGCAACCATGACCTCGAAGGCGGCCTCTCGCTTACCGTCAACGGTGGGAACCAAGCTTTGGCAGAGGATGCATTCGATCGCGTTGGCAAGCTGAATGCGGATCTGCTGCTGTTGCTCCTCGGGGAAGGCGTCAATCACACGGTCTACTGTAGCGGCGGCACTGTTAGTATGGAGGGTAGCCAAAACCAAGTGACCGGTCTCTGCCGCTGTGATGGCGGTGGAGATGGTTTCAAGATCACGCATTTCCCCCACCAGGATCACGTCGGGATCCTGACGCAAAGCGGCACGCAGGGCGGCAGAGAAGGATTTTGTATCAACACCGATCTCTCTTTGGTGGATCACGGACTGGATATGGGGATGCACAAACTCCACGGGATCCTCCAGCGTGACGATGTGCTTCTTATAGTTGCAGTTCAAATAGTTGATCACTGCGGCAAGAGTGGTGGATTTACCGCTACCGGTAGGACCGGTAACCAGAACCAGGCCACGTTTTTTGCAAGAAGACTTTACCACAGCCTCGGGAACTTTGGTCTCCTCGATAGTGGGCATTTCCACAGGCAGCAAACGGAGCGCCAACGCGTAGTTCCCACGCTCGTGATAAATATTACATCTCAAGCGAGTCAAGTTCTGAAAAGAATAAGCAAAGTCCACTTCCCCGTCACGCTCCAAAACAGAACGGGTACGGGCATCCATGATCTCGTCGGCACAGGCGATCACGTCAGCACCGGTCAGCACCTCGTCGTTCCAAAAGAGCAGCTCGCCGGCGCAACGGAACTGGATGGGTCTTCCCACAGAAATATGGATATCGGAGGCTTTCGCCTCCATAGCGCCCAGAATAGCGTTTTTCAATCGTTCGGCCATAGTATTAAAAACCTTTCTTTTTGTATCGATCCAATTCCCAGGATCAATCTTCAAAGGAGACGTTCAAGGTCTCGCGGAAGGAGGTTACGCCTTCCACCGCCAAGCGGATCGCACTGGCTCTAAGAGTACTCATACCATTCTCAACGGCTGCTCGTTTAATCTCGTTGGCATTCGCCTTGCGGGAGATCATATATTTAATCTCGGGAGTAACCTCCAAGATCTCGTATACACCAATTCGACCCGTGAAGCCTGTCTGATTACATCTCTGGCAGCCAACCGGCTCAAACAGCGGGACCTCGCTATTGGCAGGCAAGCCCATAAAGGAAAGCTCGTTGGGCTCTGCAAGCTTCTTTCGTTTGCAATGAGGACACAGACGGCGAACCAATCGCTGTGCAATGATACCCACAACGGAGTCTGCGATCAAATAACTGTCAACACCCATATCCAACAGACGGGTAATGGAGCTGGCGGAGCTGTTGGTATGCAGGGTGCTTACCACCAAGTGGCCGGTGATGGATGCCTGCACGGCGATCATTGCCGTCTCGGCATCACGGATCTCACCAATCATGATAATATCGGGATCCTGACGAAGAATAGAACGCAAGGCGTTGGCAAAAGTCATATCTGCCTTGGTATTCACCTGAACCTGGTTGATGCCGTCGATGTTGGCCTCCACGGGGTCCTCGACAGTGACGATATTGGTGCTTTCGTCATTCAGCTCGCTGAGTGCAGTATACATAGTGGTGGACTTACCGCTACCCGTAGGACCTGTAATCAAAACGATACCATGAGGATTGGAAAGCAAATGATCGAATTTTTTCAGCTCGTCCTCAGAAAAGCCCAAAAGCTTTTTATCTCTGGTAAAATCCTGCTTTACCTGCAAACGAAGCACACATTTTTCGCCAAAAACGGTGGGAAGGCAGGAAACACGGATATCGTACTCTCGGTGATCTACCACATAGGTGGCGCGGCCATCCTGAGGCTTACGTTTCTCGGAAATATCCATACCGCTGATGATTTTGATGCGAGCGATAATGGCAGAAGCAAGCTGGGAGGCATATTTCACACGGTTATAAAGTACACCGTCGATACGGTAGCGGACACGAACGGCATCCTCAAGAGCCTCCACGTGAATATCGGATGCTCTCTGCCGAGCCGCCTGCTCGATCATGGTATTGACGATCACAACGATAGGAGAATTACTGATCTCATCCTCGCGGTCGTCCTCTGCATCCTGATTCATCTTCTCGCGCTCTTTGGTATACTGCTCTGCAACGGAAAGCGTTGCATTTCTGCCGTAATAACGGTCAATGGCCGACATGATGTCGGTAGGCGTGGAAATATAGGGCTCAACGTGCAGGCCGGTGACGATGGAAATATCGTCGATGGCGGTGATGTCCATGGGATCAGACATAGCTACGTAGAGGGTATTTGTTCCATCCGGAGAGTAAGCAAAGGGCATCACACGATGACGGCGAAGCACGGAATATTCCACCAAGGAAAGAACGTCCTCGGGAATCTGGAGCCCGCTCAGTACCACCATGGGTACATCGTATTTTGCAGAAACTGCCTCGGCAAGCTGAGGCTCTCTGACAAATCCGCGCTCCAGAATAATCTCGAACTCCGTCTTACCGCCCATGGCAAGAAGCGCCTGCACCTCGGCAACCGCTTCCTCGGAAACAGCGAGATTATCGTGCAAAATATCGATCAATAATTTTTTTTGACTATTCATGAAACGTGCTCCTCTTCCCCGGGGAGAACCCCGTATGCACAAAATAACCCAACATATAATGACACGTTTATATTATATCCAAACGCAAGCCTAAAGTCAAGGTAAATGGATGTAAAATATAGTGTATTTCAGGAAAATATACTATAATATATGCAAAAAAACGGCCGAAGAAAAAAGCGGCGGGCATTTGCCCGCCGCCGGAAGAGATGAAATTGCGGAAATTACTTAACTTCCTTGATGTTCACGTAGTACTTAGCCTCAGCGTCGGAGAGAGCTTCCGCGATCTTGGAATCGGTCTCGCGACGGTCGAAGAACTTCATAGCTACCTGCTCGAACAGAGCGTAGGAGAGAACGTCCTCCTCCTGCTTTGCCTTGTCGCCCAGCTTAGCTCTGAGGGTATCCAGCTCGGGCTTCAGATTGTCTGCGGGACGGCAGGTGATCTGCTGTTCGTCGCCGATAATCTTCTTAACGAAAGCGGGATCGAGAGGCAGAGGAGTCTTACCGTAGTCACCGCGAACGATGCCCTTGAACTCCTTGGTAACAGACTTATAACGCTCGCCGGTGAGAACGTTGAACACAGCCTGGGTGCCTACGATCTGAGAAGAGGGGGTAACCAGAGGAGGATAACCTGCGTCTGCACGAACGCGGGGAACCTCTTCCAGAACCTGCTCCAGCTTGTCAGACTGGTTAGCCTGCTTCAGCTGAGAGATCAGGTTGGACAGCATGCCGCCGGGAACCTGGTACAGAAGGGCGTTAACGTCAACCTTCAGCACCTTGGGATCCAGCAGACCGCTGGCGAGATATTTCTCACGCAGCTTTGCGAAATGCTTGCTGATAACGTCCAGCTTGTTGAGATCCAGACCGGTATCGAAGGGAGTGCCCTGCAGAGATGCTACAAGGGGCTCGGTGGGCGCCTGAGAAGTACCCAAAGCCATGGGAGACATTGCGGTATCAACGATATCCACGCCTGCCTCGATCGCCTTCAGGATGGTCATGGAAGCAACACCTGCGGTATAGTGGGTGTGCAACTGAACGGGAACCTTAACAACGGACTTAATGGCCTTTACCAGGTCGTAAGCGTCGTAGGGCAACAGCAGACCGGACATATCCTTGATACAGATAGAGTCTGCACCCATCTCCTCCAGAGTCTTAGCATACTTTGCGTAGTACTCGTTGGTGAATACGGGTCCGGTGGTGTAGGAGATAGCAGCCTGAACGTGGCCGCCTTCCTTCTTGGTTGCCTTGATAGCGGTCTGCAGGTTGCGGGGGTCATTCAGCGCGTCGAAGATACGCAGGATGTCGATACCGTTGGAGATGGACTTCTGAACGAAGTACTCAACAACGTCGTCTGCGTAGTGACGGTAGCCCAGAATGTTCTGGCCGCGGAACAGCATCTGCAGCTTGGTGTTCTTAACGTGATCGCGGATGGTACGGAGACGATCCCAGGGATCCTCGTTCAAGAAACGGAGGCAGGAATCGAAGGTTGCGCCGCCCCATGCTTCCAGAGAGTAGTAGCCAACCTTATCCATTTCGTCCAGGATGGGAAGCATCTCATCCAGGGTCATGCGGGTAGCGATCAGAGACTGGTGGGAGTCACGGAGAACGGTTTCTGTAATCTTAACAGGTCTTTTTTCCATAGTTAGTACCGCCTTTCAAATTACTGGAACAGGGTCAGGAATACGCCGGCCGCAACTGCGGAGCCGATAACGCCTGCCACGTTGGGACCCATAGCGTGCATCAGCAGGAAGTTGGAGGGGTTCTCTGCCTGGCCAACCTTATGGGAAACACGAGCTGCCATGGGAACTGCGGAAACGCCTGCGGAACCGATCAGAGGATTGATCTTGCCGCCGGTAACGAAATACATCAGCTTGCCGAAGAGCACGCCTGCAAGAGTTGCAAAGGCGAAGGCACAGAGGCCCAGCAGAATGATATACAGAGTCTTGGGATCCAGGAAGGTATCTGCCTTAGCGGTAGCACCGACGCAGACGCCCAGCATGATGGTAACGATGTTCATCAGCTCGTTTTGAGCGGTCTTGGAAAGACGCTCGGTAACGCCGGAAACGCGCAACAGGTTACCCAGCATGAGCATACCAACCAGAGACAGCGCGGAGGGCAGGATCGCAGAAACTACCAGAGCTACTACGATGGGGAAAATAACCTGCTCGGTCTTGGAAACGGGACGGAGCACGTCCATCTTGACCATACGCTCCTTCTTGGTGGTGAACGCCTTCATGATGGGGGGCTGGATCATGGGAACCAGTGCCATGTAGGAATATGCCGCAACGGCGATTGCACCCAACAGTGCGGGAGCAAGGGTCTTGGTAACGTAGATCGCGGTAGGACCGTCGGCACCGCCGATGATACCGATAGATGCCGCTTCGGGAACGGTAAAGCCCAGAAGCAACGCACCGATAAATGCCGCAAATACACCGAACTGAGCGGCCGCACCCAAAAGCAAGCTCTTGGGGTTAGCGATCAGGGGGCTGAAGTCGGTCATAGCGCCGACGCCTAAGAAGATCAGCGGGGGGAAGATACCCAGCTTAACGCCAAGGTAGAGGTAGTCCAAAAGGCCGCCGTGAGCACCGAGCTCACCCCAGTTGATCACAGCTCCGTCGCTCTGAACGAAGAATTCCATGTGGAAAATAGCATCGCTGAGGGTGGGAATGTTGGTCAGCAACATACCGAAAGCGATGGGCAACAGCAACAGGGGCTCGAACTTACGAACGATACCCAGGTAGAACAGAACGGCTACAATGCCGTACATAACAAGATATTTCCAGCCGCCATCCATGAAGCCATCAATGATATAGCTAAATGCAGAGGACTCGTAAATACCCTTCAAAGCTTCTAACATTCTCGTTTCACACCTTTCTTTTACGTTTCAATAAATCGAAAAAGTGATTAACCGAGAACCAGCAGAACGTCGCCGGAGTTAACGGTTGCGCCCTCGTTTACGTTAACGGAGGAAACAACGCCGTCGCGGGGAGCCATAACCTCATTCTCCATCTTCATAGCCTCGAAGATACAGAGAACATCACCCTTCTTAACAGCCTGGCCTGCCTTAACGGGAACCTTTACGATGGTACCGGGCATGGGGCAGGTGATGGAGTCGCCTGCGCCTGCGGGAGCTGCTGCGGGAGCGGGAGCTGCTGCGGGAGCGGGTGCTGCTGCGGGAGCGGGCGCTGCTGCAGGAGCTGCTGCGGGAGTATAGGTTGCGTTGGGATCTGCGTTCTCAACAACGACTTCGTACTTAACACCGTTTACGGTAACGATATATTTTTTCATAATTTCAATTCTCCTTTATTTACTGAATTTTAGTAACGGAAATAACTTTGAATGCGCATTCGGAATCGCCACGCTCTGCGGCAATTGCGGCTGTTGCGATGGCAACGATGGTTTGCTCGTCATCTGCGGCGGAAGCGGCTGCAGGTGCTGCTGCGGGAGCAGGGGCTGCTGCAGGAGCGGGGGCGGCCTTCTTTTCACCGGAGGTTGCGAACAGCTTGAACACGTACAGGATCGCCATGATCAAGATCAGAACCAAGAAGACGACAGCCATACCGATCACCGCAACCTCCAAGCCGTACATCAGCTTTTCGGTAATGGGTGCATCGGCATCAATGTTGGGATAACCGCTGTCAAACTCTTTGAGTTCTCCGGAAGCGGTACCGTTTTCTTCCGCAAGGGCTACAACACCGGTGGTAACCAGCAATGCAACTGCCAAAGCGAAAGTCAACAGAACGCGAAGGAACTTTCTGCTTTTCGTGCCTGAATCTCTGAGACTCAAGTTAACACATCCTTTCTTTTTTCGGACTGACCCATAGTCAGCCATTTTATTTTTTTACTCTTCAATAATACCTTAAAATTATCAAAAAATCAAGAGAAAATTCAAATATTTTCTAAAACTGTACGTTCCGTTTACGAAAAGGGGTTTTGCGGACAAAATCTGTTAGATATTCACAACAAGACACAATATATGGTGCTCTTCCCTACCCTGCGGCACATGGAAAAGCTCCGCTTGCCTATGGCAAACGGAGCTTTGTTGAGCAAATATACCAATTACGTTTCGTTGTCCTCATAATCAAAGAGAAGATCTTCGATATCCATATTGATCGCATCACGGATGCTGTCCATACCGGAGACGATATCGCTGCTGCGATCTCTTGCCAAATAGAACATCACAGAGGTGATCTTACCGAAGTTGTAAACTCTGCCGACGTCATAAACGATATGGCTGTATATGTACTCCAGAATCTCCTCGGAGTCATTGTCACGCAGGGTCTTCTGCTTCAAATTGACCTCGATGTACGCGGGGGTCACGTAGTTCTTGGCGCCTGCGGCAAACGCATCCAGCATATAGGCAGAGAACTCGGGGTCTGCGCAGTTTTTGGGAATGCAGGCCACAAAGGTTCCGGTAGAGGTGGTATAGTATCCGTCCTGAGACTCGGTCACCTTGGGCATGGGAAGGATACCGAAGGACATTTCTGCCAAGGAACGGCACTTGGTCACTGCGGTAAAGCCGGAGGGACGGAACAGGGCTCTGCCTGTCCAGAAGATCTGAAACGCAGGCTGCATGCCAACCCCGGGATCCTGGGCATAGAGCTTCCAATCCGCGTTATGCAGCTTGGTCAGAACACTTTCCGCCAGGCTGACGGAGGACTCGGATTCACAAAAAGCGAGAGCGGGGTTGTTAGCGGCGTCCTTGTTGCAAAGGGCCATACCGGAGCCGCCGTAGAATTCAAGAGCGTCGCCGTAAGCGGTGATCATACCGTAGACAGCATCGGGGTTCCCCATATCCTCGGCACCGTTTGCATTGTGGACGGTGGAGGCCATCTCCCCGAGCTTATCAAAGGTCCAAGTGCCGTCGTGGAACATTTTGTAGGGATCGTCCAGGTTGTGATCCGTGATCATATCCTTGTTGAACAGAATACACCAGGTGTTCGCTTTGTTCATGATGGTGATATCGCCGGTGGTGAAATACAGCTTCTCTCCGATGGAATAGGCCTCGTTGGCGCTGGCATCCCACCAAGGAGCCTGATAATCAAAGTTTTTAAGGGTGTAAAGGTTACAAAGAAGGTCGTTCTGGGCAAGCACGGCGGCATCCTCCACCACGTGGATCACGGCGGCGTCGTACAGCATACCGCCAACCTGTGCATCCTCCTCGATGGCAACTCTGGGATTTTCGATCTTCTCCACGATCAGATCGATTTGGTAATCCTCCTCGATCTTATCGTTGCGGGCGCCTACCTCGGTATAATAGGCATCACCGTAATCAATACCGCCATTGCCGCCGGTTTCGGTGGTAAAGTCATCGGACTGATAGGTACCGTAGTACTCGCTTCTGACCACCACGGTAAAGGTACGGCCCTTGTACTCGTCCAAAACGCCCAGCTTGGTAACGTATCTGCCCTCTTCGTCCAGATATTTGGCGTTGGGATCCTCGCTCACCTCCCCGGAGTTATCAGCGCTTGCTCCATCGGAGGTATCGGACTGAGAAGAAGGCATCTCCTGACTTGCGCAAGCAACTACTGAAATCAGCATGACGGCCAAAAGGATGGCACAAAGGATCTGCTTTGCGATCTTGTTCATAAAAAGCTCCTTGTCATTGTTATTTGTCCTATTATACAATCTTCTCGGCAAAAATGTCAAGAAAAATTGCGGAGCACCTCGCACGAGGAAAAAGATTTATACACTTAGCACACAAACAAAAGGAAAAGCCCGACAGAAGCCGGGCTTTTCGTGGTAGAATTATTCGTCGTCTTGTGCGTATGCGTCGATAACGTCTTCGATGGCATTCAGTGCCTGATCACGAACGGAGTCAAAGGAAGAAACGATATCTGCGCTGCCCTGAGAAACCAGGTTGGAGAACATGGTGGAGATGCCGCCGAAGTCGTAAACTGCGCCTGCATCGTAAACGATGCTGTCGAAGATGTCCTCGAGAATTCTCTCGGAATCGTCGTCACGGAGAGACTTACGCTTCAGGTTAACCTCGATGTAGGCGGGGGTCACGTAGTTCTTTGCGCCCGCTGCGAAGGCATCGATCATGTATGCGGCAAACTGGTGGTCGCAGTTGTTCTTCAGAATGGAAACACCCCAAGAACCGCTGGTAACAGTGTAGTAGCCTTCCTGGCTCTCATTCATCTTGGGCATGGGCATGATACCGAACTCAATGTTTGCCCAGGAGCTTGCCTTGGTAACCGCGGAGAAGCCGGAGGGACGGAACAGTGCTCTGCCGTTGTTGAATACGTTGAAGGAGTCGGTCCATACGTTGCCGGTGGGGCCGCCGGTAGCCTTGGTGGCATACAGCATCCACTCGGAGGTGGTCATGGCGGTGAGAACCTTCTCAGCGATGGTAATGGAAGCCTCGGTGCCGAAGGAAAGAACGGGAAGATCGTTTTCCTTCTCGCATACGGTCAGGCCGGAACCGCCGAAGAACTGATATGCGTCGCCGGTAGCGGTTACCATACCCCAAACTACGGTCTCATCATCCCAAGCAACAGAGGGAGATGCGGTGTTAACTTCTCTTGCCATCTCGCACATCTTGTCAAAGGTCCAGGTACCCTCATCATACAGATCGTAGGGATTATCCAAGCCGTAGTCTCTGACCATTTCCTTATTGAAAAGGATGGACCAGGTGTTGACCTTGTTCATGATGGTGATATCACCGGTCATGAAGTACAGCTTGCCGCCGATGGAATACGCCTCGCTGGCGCTCTGTGCCCACCAGGGAGCCTTGGTATCGATGTAGCCTTCAAACTCGGGAGAGTTGAAGTCCCACAGCAGGTTATCCTGTGCAAGGGATGCCAGCTGACCAACGGACAGGATCACTGCATCGTAGGTGCCGGTGCCGGAAGTTGCGTCGTTCTTTGCCTTGGAGAAGGCATCGTCTTCCTTCCATACCTCGAGGGTGACGCCGTACATTTCCTCGATCTTGTCGTTACGTGCGCCAACGCCTTCTTTGTAGAACGTATCGCCGTAATCGATACCGCCGTTGCCGCCGGACTCGGTGGTAAAGTCGTCGGACTGATAAGTACCGCCGCTGACACCCACTACCAGGATGTCAAAGGTCTCGCCCTTGTACTCGTCAAGAACGCCAACCTTGGGGACGTACTGCCCGTTCTCATCCAGATATTCCTTGTCGGGATCGGGAGCGGTAGAAGTGTCGCCGCCGGAAGCGGTTCCGCTTTCGGAAGGAGTAGAAGTGGTTTCGCTTGTATTGGCACAAGCAACCATGCTCACCAAAAGCACAGCCATCAATGCCAAAGCCAAAAACCGTTTCAAAGAGTTTTTCATGTGTTCCTCCATAGATATATTTTTTGTTTTTTATAAAGTTATGCACCTGCAAACAGGGCGCGGTTGATGGCGTTCACATACGCCTTGATGCTGGAAGCGATGATATCCGTGGAAACGCCCTTCCCCAAATATTCCTGCTCACCGTCGGAGATCCGAACACGAACCTCACCCAACGCATCCGTGCCGCCGGTCAACGCCTTGATGGAGTAGTTGATCAGCTTGAATTCCTTGCCCACGATGCGGTTGATGGCGTTAAAGCTGGAGTCGATGGGTCCCTCCCCTGTTGCCGCCTCGGAATAGGTGGCACCGCAACGTGACAGAGAAACCAAAGCCATGGCCTTGACGCGGTTGCCGCTCTGGGTCTGGAAGGTGTCCAGCTCGTAGCCGTCCACCACGTTGGAGTCGATCGTGGCCTCCTCGACCAAAGCGCGAATATCCTCGTCGGAGATATCCTTCTTGCGGCAGGCCAGATCCTTAAATCTGGCAAAAGCGGTTTCCGCAACGGAAGGCTCCGGATGAAGATCCAGCTCCGCAAGCTTTTCCTCAAAGGCGTGGTGACCGGAAAGCCGCCCTAAAACAATAGAGCTTTCCCGAATGCCCACCATTTGGGGTGAAATGATCTCGTAGGTATTGCGATTGGCAAGGACGCCGTGCTGATGGATGCCCGATTCGTGGGCGAAGGCATTCTTACCCACGATGGCCTTATTCCAAGGAACGTAGATCCCGGAAACGGCGGAAACCGTTTTGCTTGCCTTTGACAGCATGGTGGTGTCGATATCCGTTTCGCACCCGTAGGCGGAGCTGCGAACCTTCAGAGCCATGACAAGCTCCTCCAGGGCGGCGTTGCCTGCCCGCTCTCCGATACCGTTCACGGTGCAATCCGCTTGGGTCGCTCCGTTCTCAATGGCGGCGAGAGTGTTGGCCACGGCAAGTCCCAGATCGTTGTGGCAATGAACACCGATGTCGATCGGTCTGTCTTTTGCCTTTACCCGCCGGGAAAGCATTGCGATCAGCTCGCCGAATTCCCCGGGGGTGGAATACCCCACGGTATCCGGCACGTTGATACAGCAAGCGCCTGCATCAACGGCGGTCTGGTACGCCATGCAAAGGAATTCCGGGTCGGCACGGCTGGCATCCTCGGCGGCAAACTGCACCTCGTCCACCAAGGAACAGGCGTAGGACACGCTGTCGCGGATGCGCTCCAGGCATTCCTCCCTGGTAATGCGCAGCTTATATTCCAAATGAAGATCGCTGGCGGCAATAAAGACGTGGATACGCTTGCGGGGTGCCTTCTGCAACGCCTCTGCGGCGATGCGGATGTCCTCGCGGTTAGCGCGGGCCAACGCCACGACGGTACAGCCCGTTACCAGCTGGGAAATATGCTCCACGGCCTTGCGGTCGTTGACGGAGGAGGCAGGAAAGCCCGCCTCGATAAAATTCACGCGAAGCTTGGCAAGAACACCCGCCACGCGAACCTTATCCGCAATATTCATCCCAACGCCGGCCATTTGCTCGCCATCACGTAAGGTGGTGTCAAAAATCTTGATTTTTCTCATATACTGTCAAAGAAACGGGAGGATTGTTTGAAACGGAGAAATAATCTCCGTAATAGACTTAACGGAAGATCAGCCCAGCTGAATGTTCAAGGAAGAAAGCTTGCCTTTCAGGAAATCCACTGCCATGGCGATGTCGGCACCGGGATTTTCGCCAACCTCGCGCTCAATGGTGAGGTAGCCCTGATAGCCGATATCGTTCAGAGCCTTGAGATAGTTATCCCAATCCACGCCGCCGGTGCCCAGAGGAACCTCCAGCCAGCCGTGCTTGGTCTGATCGGTAACGATACCGTCCTTCGCGTGGGTGTGGACGATGTAATCCTTCAGGGTGTAAACAGCCTGAACGGGATCATCCTTGGCAACCATGACCAGGTTTGCGGGATCCATATTGGTGGCAAGACCCTTTGCGCCCAGGTCATCCAAGAACTTCTTCATTGCGACGGCCTTCTCGGTACCGGTCTCGCAGGCGAACTTGGAGTTCATGCTGTCGGCATAGGCGGCCAGCTTATAGCAGTTGTTGCGCAGCTTTTCCATACGGGGGCTGTCGCCGTCCTCGATATGGCCGATATGGGTGGTGACGATGCTGCAGCCCAATTCCTTAGCCTTATCAAGAACGCGCATGGATCTTTCGATCACGGCGTCGTTGTCCAGATCGATGCCGAAGTCGCCGCAGATAGCGGAGAAGATCAGACCGTTGGAATCCATGATATCGCGGATCTCACGAAGCTGCTCGGAGGTAAAGTTCTCCGCGGTGAAAGGACCGCCGGTCATGTACTTCTGCACACCGGTAACGCCGAGTTTGGCGGCAGCGGAAATGCTTTCTGCAAAGGGCAGACGAAAAGAGTCGGAAATAAGGCCGATTTTCATAATGAAGTTCTCCTTGATGAAAAATATTTATCGTTGGTTTTTGTTTTGGATCAGAGTATCGATGGGCTTTGAGAAGCTGTCGCCGAAGGACTCCAGGAAATACAGTGCCTCCTCGCAGTCTGCATCGGTAATGCTTTGTAAGAGGGTCTTTTCCGCTTCGCAAAACTCGGGGTTACCGAAGTGAGCCTCGTCACGGCATTTCAGCAAGGCACAGATCTTATCCGCCGCCTTGATGAGCTTCTTCTCCTCGGGGGTATAGTTAAACAGCGTTTCGTAAGAAGGACGCAGTTCCTCGGGAAGCATATCAAACAGCTTTTCCAGTGCGGCATCCTCCACGGCGGAATAGGAGACGCGGGTATCCTCGCTGTAATACTTCACCGGTGTGGGAATATCCCCGGTAAAGATCTCGGGAAGATCGTGGAACAACGCCTTCGTGGCGATGCGGTCCGCATCGTAGGCTCTTCCCAAGCGGGCGTTCCCGATCACGGCCAAGGCGTGGGCGCACAGAGCAACCTCCAGAGAATGGGTGGAAAGGTTCTCGGGATGGACGGAATACATGAGCCCCCAGCGACGGATATATTTCATTCGGAACGCCATGGCGAAAAATCCGTTTTCCATAGTACTCCCACCTTACACAACTATAATCGATATGATATTAACACATTTTTCGAAAAAGGACAATAGTTTTTTCAAATTTTCATAAATTTTTTCTCGTTTTTGCATTTTACTCTTGCAAACATCATAAAAAATGCTATAATTTCAGGAGAGACCTATGAAGTTTACAAAAATGCATTCCTACGGAAACGATTACGTATACATCGATTGCACCCGCTGTTGGCTCCCCGTGCTTGATGCACCGGAGGCATACGCTATTTCACTTTGCCGCAGACATTTCGGCATCGGAGGGGACGGACTTGTGCTTCTTTGTCCCTGCGAAGGCGCGGATTTTCTCATGCGGATCTTCGATCCCGACGGCACGGAGGCAGAGCTTTGCGGAAACGCTTTGCAATGCTCGGCGGTTTTGTTCGCCCTCTCCCGCGGGGAAAGGCAAGAACGGGTCACCGTTATGACAAAGGCGGGCATGCGGGTGGTCTCCATTGCATATGACGGAGACAAGGCGGTGAGCGTATGGGTGTCCCTTCCCTCTCCACAACTGCTTTTCTCTGACCGCAGGATCCTTTTGGGAGAGCAGTTTTTCTATGCCAGCTTCCTTTCCTTCGGCAATCCTCATTGCGTAGTCTTCACGGAGGATCTTTCCGATGAGAATTTTCTTGCTCACGCGCCGCTTCTGGAAAAGCATCCCCTTTTCCCTCAGCGGGCCAACGTGGAGTTTGTGAAGATTCTTTCCCGCGGTCACATTGAGATGCGCACATGGGAAAGAGGCTGCGGCGAGACCCTCTCCTGCTCTACGGGAACGGGAGCGGCAGTGATTGCGGCTTGTCTGCAAGGGCTTACAGACGAGGATGTGTATGCCAAGCAACCGGGAGGCACCATCCGCTGTCTTTGGGAGCGGGAAAAGGGCGTGGTTCATCTTTTCAGCCAAGCGAAGATTATATTTTGGGGCGAGATCCCCGATGATAGTATTATAACGGAGAAACAAGCATGATTTTACAAGAGCTTTTGAACGGAATTCCCTGCACGGTGACGGGAGATACACTGCGCACCGTGGAGGACGTGGTTTACGATACGCGCAAGGAAATGAGGGCGGAGACGGTGTTCGTGTGCATCGAGGGCTTTACCTTTGACGGCCACGATTACGCCATGGCGGCCTACGAAAGAGGAGTCCGCATCTTTGCCTGCCGCAAGGAGCTATCCCTGCCGGAGGATGCCACCGTCATCCGTACGGAGGACACCCGTAAGTTCCTGGCGTTGGCTTCCGCCAATCTCTTTGGGCACCCGGCGGAAAAGCTGTTTACCGTAGCGGTGACGGGGACCAAAGGAAAAACCAGCACTTCCTTTATTTTAAAGAGCATTCTGGATGCCGCCGGAATTCCTGCGGGAGTGATCGGCTCCACCGGAGTATATTACGGAGATCATTACGAATCCACCGCCAATACCACGCCGGAATCTTATCTGCTCCACAAGCTGTACCGTCAGATGCTGGATGCGGGCTGTAAAGCCGTCATTATCGAAGCCGCTTCCCAGGGCTTTAAGCTTCACCGAACCTACGGAATTCATTTCGATGCAGGGATCTTCACCAACATCTCCCCCGATCACATCGGTAAGAACGAGCACGCGGATTTTGAGGAGTACATGAACTGCAAAAAGCAGATCTTCTCTCAGTGCAAGGTGTGCTACGTCAATAAAGACGATTCCCATTTTGAAGAGATTGTAAAAGATGCTTCTTGTCCTGTAAAGACGTTTTCTTTGGATGGAAACTCCTTCTTCACCGCAAAGGAGCCTGTTTTCAAGCTGGAGGATCACCGTATGAAGACCGGGTTCACCGCGGTATGCGGGGATGCATCCTTTGATGTAGATCTCGGGATCCCCGGATACTTCTCTTTGAGCAATGCCATTGGTGCCATTGCGGTGGCCTACGACTTGGGGGTCTCCGAAGAGGCTATGCAAAAGGGACTTTACGCCGTGCGGGTAAGAGGCAGAATGGAGATCATCCCCTCCTCCCGTCCTTATACCGTGATCATTGACGCCGCCCACGAGGAATTCAGCTGTCGAAGCTTGTTTGAGACCATTAAGCGGTATTCTCCCAACCGCATCATTTCCGTGTTCGGATGCGGAGGCAACCGCTCCAAGCTGAGACGGTACGGCATGGGCTCCGCCATCGGGGAAAATTCCGATCTTTCTATTATTACCTCGGACAATTCCCGTTTGGAAAAGACGGAGGATATCATTGAAGACATTCTGGTGGGCATGAAGCCCTCCGGCGGGAAATATGAGATCATCATCGACCGTAAGGAGGCCATCAAAAAAGCCCTCTCCGTTGCCGGAGAAGGCGATTGTATTCTGTTGATCGGAAAGGGTCACGAAACCTACGAGGACATCGGCGGCGTAAAGCGACCCTTTGACGAGAAGCAGATCGTGCTGGATTATTTTAAAGAGGAAGATGGGCTTCCAAACGGTTGATGGTAAAGCCTTTCTCGCTGAATTTCCGCTCGTATTCCGTTTCAATATTGGTTTCGTTCATGGGATCGTTGTGCAGGTCGAAGCAAACGTTTTCCAAAACGAACCCGGAGGCGGGAAAGGTTTGGAGAGAAAAATCGAACAGCGGACGGTTATCCGTCTTGAAGCAGATCCTTGCACCCGGTGCCAGGATCTGTTTGTATTTTTCGAGGAAGGTGCAGGAGGTCAATCTCTTCTCGCGGTCGCGGTTCTTGGGCCAGGGATCGCTGAAATTGAGATACAAGCGGCTGACGGAATGGGGCGGCAGGATCTGATGGATCTTCTCGGCGTTGGCGTTCAAGAACATCAGGTTCTTGCAATCCTCGGCGGCGCACTTTTCCATAGCCATCAGCAAGGCATCGGTGATCAGCTCCACTGCCAAAAGTCTCTTCCCTTCCACGCGGCGGGACAGCTCGGTGATGAAGGCACCCTTTCCGCAACCGATCTCCAGATACAGTTCACCCTTCTCAGAGAAGGTCTCATCCAAAAGAACGGCACCCTCTTCGTTGGTTTTGGCAAAATATCCCTGCACCCGCTCCAAGCGTGTATCGCGGTTTTTCTTCTTTCGCATATGCATAAGCTGATTTACCTGCTTTCTGTGGTTTCTTCGGCTTTTTATGATACACAAGGAAAACTTTTTTGTCAACCGTTTTTCGTATATTTTTTTGATTTTTGCAAAGACTACCCATGGAATGCATTCCATATTTGGATAGCAACTCCGAGATTACGGAAAGGAATCTACAACGATATGTTAGATAGACTTGCATTGATCCTTGTTATCATCGGTGCCGTAAACTGGGGCTCCATCGGATTGTTCCAATTCGACATCGTGGCGTGGATCTTCGGCGGCCAGGCGGCAATCGTCAGCCGAATTATTTACACGCTGGTTGCGCTCTGCGGTGCTTGGTGTATTTCCCTGCTGTTCCGCAGACGCGAAGTGGAAGTATCTTCCGCAGATTGAACAAGATGACAGAGAAACGGTGCATCACGCGCCGTTTTTCTTTTTTGCGCACGAATTGGCGGGGAGACATCTTGACAGAAAAGGAAAAATATGCTATTATGCTTACATAAGGCAGGTACGAAGCGTTTCACTCCGCACCGCTGGAAAAACGTTTGGTTCGCCGTACTTGCCCAAGGGGTGAGTACGGCTTTTTCGTTTTACAGGCGCTCGCAACCATCTATAATACGGGAACAGTCGTAAATACGTTGTACTATATTTCAGAAGACACCACTTATTTCGACATAAGCCTATCTAAAAGCTATTCCTACGTTCTTGGCGTCGGCTATCATTTCGAGGTATCCCTTTCCTTATTCGGCATTGCTTGTGACCTTTACGAATATTTTACTGATTAATTTGAGGTAATGTTGCAAAATGAAAAAGAACATTTTCAATCTCTATTCCCCGGCTATCAGCGCATTGCTTTTTATATTTGCACTTTGGTTGCAATCGGCGGCGTCCGGCCTTTTTTTGGCAGCTTGCGTTTATAGTTTCCACATCAAAACAGCACTCATCCCAACCGGCAAGAAATTCCGAATTGGAGTAAGAACCCCAAAGCTTTACTACGAAGCGCGCGGAGAACTTTCGCGTTACCGCCGTCACCTTATTTGGGTATATTGGTTTTTCTTTGGTTTCGGTATAGTTGTTCTTTTGGCGGACCTTTTGGATATCTTGTAATGGTTTAGCAACCAAGCGTGCTGCAACCAAGAAGCGACCCGAATATCCAAAAAACTGTTTTTGACTGACAAGCGTAGAACACATGGAGGTCTTCTCGCAGAACTTGATATTCCCAAGAAGTGCTTGATGACACGATTAGCAGAACCGGGCTTCCCGCCCGGTTCTCGTTGTTCCTGTCACTTTTGTCCTTCCTCAAAAGTCCCGCACGATGTAATGTTGCAAAAACCTCTTTCGAACACCTGCGAAATAGCGCGGGTGTTTTTGCTCAGCATCTTGACAAAGCTGTCAAAATATGTTACTACCATGAAATAACACTGTCCCCCTTTGCTTGTTTTAGCGATCTTCGGGGTTGATTGACAAAGGCGTATTTCTATGATATAATAGTGTGATTATGAACGAGGTACTTCCGTTATGAGTATTTTAACTTGCGATAATATCAGCTACGCCATTGGCGTAAAGGAAATATTGAGCGACGTGACCTTTGCGGTGAATCCCGGTGCCAAGGTTGGCGTGATCGGGGTGAACGGTGCGGGTAAGACCACGCTGTTTTCCATCATCCGAGGGGCCTTGGAGCCCACCGGCGGTGCCGTTTATCTGCAGAAGGACACGGAAATGGGCTGTTTGGAGCAGATCAACGACAACAAGCAGTTCTCCAAGAGCATTTACAAAACCGCTTTGGAAGCATTTGACGGGTTGATCGCCATGGAAGAGCAGATCAACGTTCTTAACGAACGGATCGCCTCCGGAGACGAAAGTGTGATCAACCGCTTTACGGAATTGAACGAGAAGTATCTGCGGGAGGGCGGGAATGAGTTCCGCGGGAAAACTGCCGCTATTCTGAAGAAGTTCGGATTCGCCGAAGAAGAGTTCGGCTCCCCTGCTCAGTATCTTTCCGGCGGGCAGAAGACCAAGCTTTTGTTGGCGAGGCTGCTCCTCCGAGAATCAGACATTATTCTTTTGGACGAGCCTACCAACCATTTGGATATCGAGGCCATTGAGTGGCTGGAAAACTTCGTGCGGAATTCCAAGAAGACCTTTTTGATCGTTTCCCACGACCGTTTCTTTTTGGATCGGGTCACCACGGACACCTTGGAGATCGAGCACGGGAAGTGCAGGATGCACAGCGGAAACTACTCTGCGTTCAAGGAAAAGAAGCGCCAGCTGTTGGAAGCGCAGTTGAAGCATTACGAGCAGCAACAGAAAGAGATCAAGCGCATTGAGGCGTTTATTGAAAACCAACGCCGCTGGAACAGAGAAAAGAATATCATTGCCGCAGAAAGCAGAGAAAAGGCTTTGGCGCGGATGGTGAAGATCGAAAAGCCCAAGAATGCTCCGAAAAGCGTTGCCTTTAAGATCGCGGGGAGCAGTTCCTCGGCGCAGGAGGTTCTCTCTGTGCGGGGGCTTTCCAAGGGGTACGGCGGGGTCTCGCTGTTTAAAGATCTTTCCTTTGAGCTTCGCCACGGGAACAGGTTGTTTGTGGTGGGTGCCAACGGAAGCGGAAAGTCTACCCTTTTGAAGATATTGACGGGCAGAGAGGCCGCAGACAGCGGTGTTTTTGAGCCGGGATATAACCAGAGCATCGGGTATTACGATCAGGAGCAACAGCTTTTGGATCTCGAAAATACGGTTTTGGATGAGATCTGGGGCGTTTATGCCGACAAGACCATGTCGGAGGTGCGTGGTATGCTGGCGTCCTTCGGTTTTTACGGGGAGGACGTGTTCAAGCAGGTTTCTGTTTTGAGCGGCGGTGAGAGGGCGAGACTTTCCATCGCCAAGATGATCTCCTGCGGGGTGAGTCTGTTGATCCTGGACGAGCCCACCAACCATTTGGACATTGCTTCCAAGGAGACCTTGGAGGAGGCCTTGAAGAATTACGATGGCACGGTGCTGGCGGTCTCCCACGACAGATACTTTATCCGCGCTTTGGCCACCCAGGTTTTGGAGATCGATAAAAAGGGCTATCCGGAAGGCTATACCCTATTCACGGGAAATTACGACAGATTCCTGGAGAAGCGGGAGAAGCTCTCGGCGGAGGTTGCCGCAGAAAAGCAGGAAACTGCGGGAAAGCTTTCCTTTGAGGAAGCGAAGAAAGCCAAGAACAGACGGCGTTCCGCGGAAAACCGTTTTGCGGCAGTGGAAAAAGAGATCGGCACTTTGGAAGCGCAGATCAAGGAGCTGAAGGCGCGGCAGGAAAGCGACGAGGCGGCCACGGATTATACCCTTTTGAACAAGCTATACGCACAGACCGAGGAATTGGAGGAAAAGCTCTGGGCACTTTATGAGGAGTACGAGCAGCTGGACCGGGAATTAAACGGATAAAATCCCCTGCATAAAACCCGCGGTGTTCCTAATATATTGGAATGAGATTGACGGGAAAGGGTTTGATTTACTATGTTCGTTTGCACAGTCAAGGCGTCAAGCATTAAGTTTTTTATCGCAATTTTGTTTTCGGCGGCGGTGTTGGTGGGGATCGTTGCGTTTGTCCCCAGCATTGACACTGCGGGTGAAACAGCGGTGGCTATGTTGGATTACAAGGGTGTTGCCACGGTGGAGGAGCAGCTTCGTTTTTTGGAGGAGCTGGGCTACAAGGCAAAGAATATCCCCGTGTTCTCCGACGAGGTACAGATCCCCCAGGCCTTTGACAGCGTGTATGAAAAATACAACCGCATTCAAAAGGCCCAGGGATTGAATTTGGAAAAGTATAAGGGAAAGACGGTTTTGCGGTACACCTACGAGATCAAGGATACGAAAGAGCCCACCTACGCAACGCTTCTAATTTATAAGAACCGTATCATCGGCGGAGACATTACCGTTATGGGTGACAACGGTTACGTAAGAGGCTTTCAGCGGTTCCACTCCCCCGAAAAGGATTTTGAGGCGGAAGAGGACGGCGATCAGGGTTCCTCCGATGAAGCGGTGGAAAACGTCTCCGGAGGGGCAGAAAGCTAAGTTTTTCTCTCGGCACTTGTGCAGTATTACCAAAACGAAAAACTAAAATTTGGGTAGTTAGGTACTTACATTTTCCAGATTTTTTTGGTATTATTATCAATAGAAATTTTTATGCAAAAATATGAGGTTCGTTAGGCCCTCACCAGGAGGTTCATTCAATGGCAAGTGTTCTCTTTAAGCACATGTACAAAAGATACCCCGGCGGCGTTACCGCGGTATCGGATTTCAACTTGGAAATTAAGGATAAGGAATTTATCATCCTTGTCGGCCCCTCCGGTTGCGGTAAAACCACAACTCTGCGTATGATCGCAGGTCTGGAGGAGATCACTGAAGGCGAGCTGTTCATCGGCGACAAGCGTGTAAACGACGTTGCTCCTAAGGACAGAGATATCGCGATGGTGTTCCAGAACTACGCTCTGTACCCCCATATGACCGTGTTTGATAACATGGCATTCGGTCTGAAGCTTCGTAAGATCAGAAAAGAAGAGATCAAGAAGCGTGTTGAAGAGGCCGCTAAGATTCTTGACATCTCTCACCTTCTGGACAGAAAGCCCAAGGCTTTGTCCGGCGGTCAGAAACAGCGTGTTGCTTTGGGTCGTGCAATCGTGCGTGAGCCTAAGGTATTCCTTCTCGACGAGCCGTTGTCCAACTTGGACGCTAAGCTCCGTGCAGCGATGAGAACCGAGCTGACCAAGCTCCACATCAAGCTGAAGACCACCTTCATCTACGTTACCCACGACCAGGTCGAGGCTATGACCATGGCTACTCGTATCGTTGTTATGAAGGACGGCTTGATCCAGCAGGTTGACACTCCTCAGAACCTCTATGATAAGCCCTGCAACATCTTCGTTGCCGGCTTTATCGGTACCCCCCAGATGAACTTCATCAACTGCCAGCTCACCAGAAGAGACGACGGCAACGTTTACATGGAATTCGGTAACAACACTCTGATGCTCCCCAAGGAGAAGGCAGAGGACGAGGATCTGCAGGAATACATCGGCAAGCCCAACAAGCCTGCTAAGCCTGTTATCGCCGCTCTCCGTCCCGAGCTGCTCCACGACGAGCCCGTTTACATGGAGAAGTTCAAGGATTCTATCCTGAAGGCTGACGTTGAGTTCACCGAGTTGATGGGTGCTGAGATCTATCTGTACCTGAACTTCGGCAACGACGAGGAGAACGAGCCTATCAACATGATCTCCCGCGTATCTTCCCGCTCCGTTGCTAAGTCCGGTGATCGCGTTGAGATCGCTATCGATACCAACCACATCCACTTCTTCGACAAAGAGACCGAGAAGATCATCATCCACTAAGTTACAAATGGAAACACCGCAGAGCGATCTGCGGTGTTTTTGTTTTGCAAAAGAACTTCCCTACCTCGCCAGATAAGAAAAGACCCTTTCTCGAAGCTGAGAAAGGGTCTTGCATTTGAGGTGGAATCAATAATAGAAGATATCGTCCAGGCCGTGGGCGGTGCGAACGTTGAAGCGGTTCAGCACCTCCTGGTTCACGGTAACGCTATCGAAGAAGGTGTGAATGTACTCGTAATAAGCGTCGCTGACCAGAGTTTCCTCGATCTTTTCGTAAACGCTCTTCAGGTCCTCGGCGGTAGTAGCCTGCTTCTGCAACAGGAAGATGCCGTAGCCGGTGGCATCCACCATGAAATACTCACCAACCTCGGCCTTCTTAAAGGCATCGGAAAGAACGGCCAACTGCTCGGAAAGGTTCAGCAAGGTGGGCTTGGAATAGGTGTACATCGCGCCCTTTGCAGGCTCTGCAAAGGCGGTGCCGGACTTAAGAGCGGAAAGCTGCTTCAGAGCATCCTCCTTGAAGAGGTCTCTGGACATTGCGGCAACAGCATCGGATGCGGAGAAGCCGGTCTTGGTATCCAGTTCAAGGCGGGTCATCAAATGCCAGCCATAATCGGTCTCAACCAGCTGATAAGAGCCGATCTCCATGGTCTTAGCGGCAGCCTCAAACTCCTCCACCATGACGCCGTCGGTAAAGGTATACTGAACGCCGCCGTCCTGAGTGTCCTTCTCATGCTCTGCGAAGGTGGTCTTCCCTGCCAGAATATCGTTATACACCTGGGTAGCCTTTGCCTTATCGGTATAGAGGATGTGACGCACGGTATAGAAGTTCTCAAGGAAGTAAGCGTAAGCCTCCTCCAGCAGCATAGCGTCGCGAACGTTCTTTTCCATGGTCTCGTTGTACAGCTCGTCAGTAACGGCGTTGCGACGGATCACGTAATAGACGCCGCCCTCCGCGCCGGAAAGGTACCAAGCGCCTTCCTCGGTGCTCATCATGCCGTCATAAAGAGATGCGGAAAGAGAGTGCTGAGAAACGAACTTATTGGTAGCGCTCTTATAGCAGGATTCCACGAAATCCTCGGTGGTGCCTTCCCCGCTGCTCAGAGCATCGTAGGCTTCCTTGGCCTTTGCCTCATCCTTAAAGGAAAGGTAATCGATGAGATAATTCTCGCCGTAGAAGGCCTTCACATCCTCAGCGGCATATTCGGAGGCAAAATCGTAGAGGATGGGGTTACGGGAGGAATCGGTATAGCTATACAAGTAGCCCTCTGCTCTCACGTAGTTCTCGGCAAAGATCTTCTCCACCTCCGCCTCGGGAAGGCGGGCGGAACCGTTTTCGCCGTAGCGGAAATCCTTCAAGAGGCCGAGATACAGGTTGTACTGCTCGTATCTCTCCACCGCAGAGGCATTATAGCCCAATTTAGCAAGCTGGATAGCGAAGGCATCTCTGCCGCCGTAATTGTGTTCCAGATCGCTCATGTAGGTCTCGATCTCCTTGAGGCTGTCGGCATCTGTGATCTTCAGGTTGTTATCTTTGCAGATCTGCTCCACCACCAGCATCATCTTGGCGGCCTCCTGCACGGCAGAATCCAGCATCTCGGCAAGGGTCATGCCGTCGGCGGACATCTCCATATCCATGAAATCATCCATAACGAAGCTGGAGCCGTACTGGTTCATAAACATATATTCGTAGTAGCCCTTGACGTAGGAGAGCAGATATGCGTAATCCGTCTCGGTCAATACGCAATCGCCGTAACGCATGACCACGTCACCGCCGCCGATGCCCACGTCGCCGCTGCAGGATGCAAAGGAACAAACCGTCAGTGCCAAAACCAACAGCAGGAGAAGGCTTTTTTTGAACTTCTTCATCAGAATATCCTCCGTTTTTATCAGAAAAGCTGATTTAATATCTCATTATAACGCATTTATACGTTTTTGTCCACCGGTTTTTGTAAGAAATTTGTGTACAAATTTAATATTTTTTGCACATCCTCCAAAAGCTTGCATTCCGGAGGCATACGGACAGCGATGTGCATCCTGCCGGAAAGGGTGAGCATCACTCTGCCGTGGAAGCCGGGACAATGGGGCAAGCGCAGCGCCGCCTCGGCGTTCATGGAAGGATGGTAGAAGCTGACGATCCCTCCACGCTCCTCGATGGAGGTAAAGCCCGCGTCCATGGCGGCGTGTCGGATCAAGGAGACCCGTACCAGGTTTTCCACTGCGGCAGGAGGTTCTCCGAAGCGATCCAGCAGTTCGTCCTCCAGATCACGACGCTCTTCCTCGCAGGAGACGGTCACGATCTTACGGTAAACGTCCATGCGCAAACGGGAGGCGGTGATGTAGGCTTCGGGGATGTACGCATCCAGCTGGATATCTACGATACAGTTCCGCTCCGCCTTGGGCTGGATGCCCTTTTCGGCGTTGACGGCGTCCTCCAAGATCTTTACATACAGGTCGTATCCGATGGCCTCCATGTGGCCGCTTTGCTGAGCACCCAGGATATTGCCCGCACCGCGAAGTTCCAGGTCGCGCATGGCGATCTTGAAGCCGGAACCGAATTCGGTGTATTCGCGAATGGCCTCCAAGCGTTTCTCCGCAATCTCGGAAAGGGATTTTCCCCGTCTGTATGTAAGATACGCATACGCCTTGCGGGTGGATCTGCCCACTCGTCCGCGGATCTGGTGAAGCTGGGAAAGCCCCATACGGTTGGCCTCCTCGATCACCAGCGTGTTGGCGTTGGGTACGTTTACACCGGTCTCGATGATGGTGGTGCAAACCAGGATGTCGATCTCGCCCTCGATCATTTCCTGCCAGATCTCGGAAAGCTCCTCCTTATCCATCTGCCCGTGGGCAATGCCGATGCGATGCTCCGGGAACAGCTTAGAAAGCTCTGCGGCCTTGGAGTGGATGGAATCCACGAAATTGTGGAGGTAGAACACCTGGCCGCCACGGCGCAATTCCCGACGGATAGCTTCAGCGAGAACCTCTTCCTCGTGCTCCAAAACAAAGGTCTGCACGGGGACTCTGTCCACGGGGGCTTCCTCCAGCACGGACATATCCCGAATGCCGGACAAAGCCATGTTCAGGGTACGGGGAATGGGGGTTGCGGTAAGGGTCAGCACGTCCACGTCCTTGGCGAGCTGTTTTAACTTTTCTTTATGAGTCACGCCGAAGCGTTGTTCTTCGTCTACGATGAGCAAGCCCAAATCGTGAAAGACCACGTCCTTCTGGAGCAGGCGGTGGGTACCCACGATGATGTCAAGCTTGCCTTCCTTTAATTTGTCAAGATACTCGCTTTGCACCTTTTTGGGAACGAAGCGGGACAACACGCCGATCTCAACGGGATAGCCGCGGAAGCGGGCCAAAAGGGTTTGATAATGCTGGGATGCAAGGATGGTGGTGGGAACCAGAATTGCCGCCTGCTTGCCTGCAAAGGCACACTTGAAGGCGGCACGCAGGGCAACCTCGGTCTTACCGAAGCCTACGTCTCCGCACAAAAGCCGATCCATGGGATAGGAGCGTTCCATATCCGTTTTGATCTCCTTGGAGGCAATGGACTGACCCTCGGTATCCTCGTATTCAAAACTTCCCTCAAATTCCTCTTGCAGATCGTCATCCGGCGGGAAGGCGTAGCCCGCTCTGGCACGGCGTTCGGCGTAGAGGCGAATGAGATCCTTGGCGATATCCGAAGCGGCGGCCTTGGCGCGAAGCTTGGCCTTCTTCCATTCTGCACCGCCTAACTTGGAGAGGCGGGTGTTGTCGTCGCCTCCCACGTATTTGCTCACCAGATCCAGCTGGTTGCAGGGAACGTAGATCTTGCCGTCAGTATATTGCAATGTGATGCAATCTTTGGTAACGCCGTCAGTAGTCAGGGTTTGGATGCCCAGATATTTGCCGATGCCGTGGTTGACGTGAACCACCAGATCCCCTACGGAAAGGTCGGCGTAGGAGGCAATGCGCTCTGCCTTGCGGGAATTGGGGCGTCGCTTCTTGCGGGGGGCATTGTCTGCCCCCAAGGAGGTATCGGAAAGCAGGGCAAAGCCTACGGAAGGGATGGCAAAGCCCTTGGAGATCCCCTCGGTATCGCCGACGGAGATACAAACCATACCGGGATGTAAGCGGTCGCGATAGGTAACGGCGGGAACGTTCCGTTCCTCAAAAACCGTCAGCAGATTTGCCGCAGGACGTTCACCGTCGGTCAAGAACAGGATCTCGTTCTTCTTTTTGCAGAGCTCCTCCACCTCGTCGCACAGCATATCGAAATGGTTACCGAAGCCGGAGATACTGCGGGTTTCCAAAAGGAAGGTCTCCCCTTCTCCGAACTCGGTGCCTGCGTGAGCAAACAGATCCACCAAAACCACCTGCCCGGGCATGGACACGGCAAACAGATCCCGATCCATCAAGGGAAGTCCTGCTGCCAGACGGCAAAGACGGTTTTCCGCCAGGCGGGAGAGGACGCCAAAGGTCTCGCTGTAAAAGCCCTTGGCACGCTCCAGTACGCGGACGGAATCAAAGACCAAGGTCAGGCAATCCTTATCCATAGCGTCGGTCAAGGAATATTCCTTATTATATAGCACGCCGTAATAACGGTCGGAGAAGCGCAATTTCCCTCGGGAACGGACGGTCTCCAGCTCGAGCTTCAGCTGATCGCGGTATTTTTCCTCCCCGGAGAAGGATTTCAGCAGAGAGACGAATTCTTTTTCCAGACGAAGGTATGCTTCCTCGTCGGGGATGAACTCGGTACAAGGAATGATCTCACAGGAGATGGCATTATCCACCGTGCGCTGTCCCAAAACATCAAAGAAGCCGATGAGGTCAACCTCGTCTCCGAAGAAGTCGATACGGAGCGGCTCCCGGTACTGGGGAGTGAACACATCCACGATGCCTCCACGAAGGGAATACTGCCCTACGCCCTCCACCACGTCGGTGCGAACGTAGCCCATGACCTCAAGCCGTTTACAAAGGTCGTCCACGGAAAGCTCGTCTCCCAAACGCAACGTAATGGTGTTGCGTTTCAGCACCTCGGCGGGGACGGTGTATTCCATCAAGGCATCGGGAACGGTGACGATCACGTCGTAATTCCCGTCGCAAACACTTTTTAACACGTTCAGACGCTCATGCTCCCACTCGCGGGAATAGGCACTGACGTTCTCGAAAACAAAATCTCTGGAGGGATAGACCAGAGTTCGGGGAAACCAAACGGACAGGATCTTCTGCATGGCATAGGCGTCCTTTTCCTCGGGAACCACCAGCAAGCCCTTCCCGCCCCTCTCTTTTAAAAGAGCGGCGGCGAAAAAAGGGCGCGACGAATCGCACATCCCGGTTACGGTACGGGGTGTGTTCTTCTCGCGCAGGCTCTCTGTGAGCGCTGTGTATTCTTTGTCCTTGGCAAACTGCCGACTGATCTCTGTAATCATTGCGGGCTCTTTTTCTGGGGATTGCGGTTATAGCGGCTCATGGCCTTCTCCTTATCCCCTTTTACGATCAGCTCCAAGGCGGCAAGCAAGGCGGGGAAATTCTCGCTGATCTCTGCAAATTCGGAGGAAGAAACCTTCCCCAAAACGTGATCCGCCAGATCCATCTCCGCATGAGCCTTTCCGCCCACGCCCAGCTTGATGCGGGTATAGGCATCGGAGCTTAAATGCTCCTGGATGGATTTGAGTCCGTTATGACCTCCCGCACTGCCGCTGTATCGGATGCGCATGGCACCCACGGAAAGAGAGATGTCGTCACTGATCACGATGACCCTCTCCGCAGGGATCTTATAAAAACGGGCGGCATCCTGCACGGCCTGACCGGAACGATTCATATAGGTTTGGGGCTTCATAAACAAAACGCTGTGCCCGCCCAAGGTGCCCTTGCCCGTCAAAGCCATATGCTTGAGACGGCGCACCTCCGTGTTGCAGGCGCCCGCAAGGAAATCCAAGGCACGGAAGCCTACGTTATGGCGGGTGAGATCGTACTCGGAGCCGGGGTTGCCCAGCCCTACGATCAGAAATTCTACACTACCGGAACTAAACAACATAAAGCCGTTCCTCCTCTGATCAAAAATCTCTTTACAGTTTACTCATTTCCCACCCGTTTGTCAAGAGAGAATTTTGTCAAATGGGGCTACTTCCCTTGACACGGGGGAAAAATTATGGTATATCTGTGAAAAGAAAGGATGTGGCAGTATGTTTACTCTGGAAGTGGCTAAACTCCGCATAGCGGTTCATAACCGATTTCCCATGGTGGAGGAGATGTGTCGGCCTTATCTCTCCCAAGGCTGCCCTCAGTTTTCCGTGGTGACCACGGAGGAAGGGCTTGCCTTTGAGCGCAACGCCTCCCCCGAGGAATACGCGGACGACTATTTGGAGACCCTCTCCGTTTACCGTGAGATCGGCAATCTGCTTCCCGCTTGGGAGGGCATTTTGTTTCACGGTGCGGTGATCGAATACAAGGGAGCCGCTTACGCCTTTACCGCAAAAAGCGGCACGGGAAAGACCACCCACATCACCCATTGGCGCAGAGCCTTCGGCGAGGACGTAAAGCCTATCAACGGTGATAAGCCCATTCTGCGGTATATCGACGGGGCGTTGTTTGCCTGCGGTACGCCTTGGGCGGGAAAAGAGGGCTTGCAGAGGAACGTGTGCGTGCCCTTGAAGGGGATCTGTTTCCTCTCCCGCGGAGGGGAAAACCGTATTTCTCCCGTCACGCCCCAAGAAGCGTTGGAAAGAATGCTCTCTCAGGTCTATTTGCCCCGAAAGCGTTCCGCGACGGTGAAGGCACTTTCCGTTTTGGAGAAGATCTTGACGGATACGCCCCTTTGGGAAATGGCGTGCACCGACAGCACCGATGCGGCATTGGTGGCAAAAGATGCCATGGTCAAGGAATAACCCGCCCGGGAAACATTGACAAACCGGGTATTTTGTGGTATAATTGTACGATTAAATATAAGGAGGAGCCGGAAATGCACCAGGCAGGCACAATCAAGAAAAAAAGCAGAACGGTGTTTTATCTGTCCATAGCGTTTCTTTCCGGCATCCTTATCTATTTTGTGCAGTACTTTGTTTGCGGATGGATCCTGGACGGCGTGTTTGCCCTCTTTGGTACGGAATGGGCACGGATCGACTGGCTGAACATTTTGGTGCAGGCGTTATTGTATCTGCTTTCCATGGGAGCTTCCGCCGCATTGCTCTTGGCAGTCTTCAGAAAAAGCCCTCTTTCCGGATTTTCCGGTCCCCTTGTCTGTCCCAGATGGCCCTTTTTGTTCATTCCCGTGACCATCGGTTCTCTTTATCTTTTGAACATTACCGTTAACACGTTGTTCGAAAGTGTTCTTGAGCCCTTCAACACCCCTATTACGGCTGCATCATTCCCCCATTCCCCCATCGGCGTGGCGGTATATTTGGTTTATCTTTAGATCCTGCCC
>JAGBXS010000013.1 GCA_017629175.1 Clostridia bacterium | reverse complement strand
CCGAGCTTGCCAAGCACATCGGTGCTGACACCGACGTTCCCGCAGGCGACATCGGCGTAGGCGCAAGAGAGATCGGCTTCCTGTACGGTCAGTACAAGAGACTGCGCAACGAGTTCACCGGCGTTCTCACCGGTAAGGGTCTCACCTACGGCGGCTCTCTGGCTCGCAAGCAGGCTACCGGCTACGGTCTGTGCTACTTCACCCAGGAGATGCTCTCCTGCATGAAGAACGATTCCTTTGCAGGCAAGTGCGTCGTGGTTTCCGGCTCCGGTAACGTAGCTATCTACGCCGCAGAGAAGGCTACCACCTTGGGCGCTAAGGTCGTGGCAATGTCTGACTCCTCCGGATACGTTTACGATGCAAACGGCATCAACCTTGACGTGATGAAGCAGATCAAGGAGGTTGAGCGTGCCCGCATTTCCGAGTACGTTTCCCGTGTTGAGGGCGCAACCTTTACTCCCGGCTGCAAGGGCATCTGGACCATCCCCTGCGACATCGCTCTCCCCTGCGCTACCCAGAACGAGCTGGATGAGGAATCCGCAAAGGCTCTTGTGGCAAACGGCGTTATGGCAGTTGCGGAAGGCGCAAATATGCCCTCCACCCCCGAGGCCATCGCAGTTCTGCAGAACAGCGGCGTTCTCTTTGGACCCGCAAAGGCGGCAAACGCAGGCGGCGTAGCCACCTCCGCTCTGGAGATGAGCCAGAACTCCATGCGTTACAGCTGGAGCTTTGAGGAAGTGGACAACAAGCTCCACGGCATCATGGTGGGCATCTTCCACAACGCTTACAAGGCCGCAGAGAAGTACGGCATGGCAGGCAATCTGGTAGCAGGCGCAAACATCGCAGGCTTCGAGAAGGTTGCACAGTCCATGATCGCCCAGGGCGTTGCTTATTAAGAAACGCATAACATAAGGGATCCGAAAGGGTCCCTTTTTCGTTGTTGGGGGAGCGAGATCTCATCAATGGGAAGCATTGTATATCATCACGTGCAAAAAAATCTCCGGCTTTTTCCACCGTGTATTGACAATGACTTCCCTATTATGGTATAATACCCCAAATGTTTTCAAAACCTTCTTTGAGGTAGGAAAAAGCTATGACACAAAGAAAACCAATCTCCGGAATGGGAGAACTTGCCTACGTGCTGGGAGTGATCTTATGCGCGTTGGGGGTATGCTTTTCCGCCAAAAGCGGCTTCGGTGTCTCCATGGTGGTGGCGCCGGCGTACGTTCTGCATTGCAAGCTGGAGCCTCTTTTGCCCTTCTTTTCCTTCGGTGTGGCGGAATACGTTCTCCAGGGCGGGCTGATTTTGTTGCTTTGCCCGTTTGTGGGGCGGTTCAAGAAGAAATTTCTCCTCTCCTTCGCCACGGCGGTCTTTTACGGTGTGGTATTGGACCTTTGGCGAGGGCTGTTCGGAACGGGGATCCCGGGAGAACTGTGGCAGAGAATTTTCTTTTGCGTGCTGGGCGGATGCATTACCGCCTTTGCCATTGCTCTTTTGCTCCGCACCTACCTTCCCCAGCAGGGTTACGAGCTGGTGGTCAAGGAGCTGTCCGATCGCTACGGTTGGGCCATGGGCAAGGTGAAATGGATCTACGATATGTCGTCACTGGGTGTAGCCATTCTTTTGATGCTTTTGCTGTTCGGAGAGTTTTCCTTCTCCATGATCGGTGCAGGCACCTTGTTACTCACCCTGGTCAACACCCCGCTGATCACGGGCTTCGGAAAGATTTTGGATCGTTTCTTTGAGTTTACACCCTTTTTCCCCCGCTTTCACGGCTTTTTCCAAAAGCATTTTGACTAAGCCGCAAAGCATTTACGAAAGGATCAAAACGTATGTTGTTCGGTAAACAAATCAACCGCTACTATCTCAAGCACGCCCCCGCGCTGTTGCTGGGCATTTTGGTGCTGGTGGCGGTAGACTATTTCCAGCTGTTGGTTCCCGAGTTTTACCAGATGGTGGTGGACGGCATCAACAGCGGCTTTGCCACCGTGGACGGGGTACAGCGCGCCTTCGACATGGACTTTTTGCTGGAGGAGATCTGCAAGCCCTTGATCTTCGTCATCCTCATCATGGTGGTGGGGCGTTTTCTGTGGCGTATCTGCTTCTTCGGCTCCGGCATCAAGGTGGAGACGGATCTCCGCGGCAGAATGTTCGACCGCTGTAAGGATCTTTCCCAGCAGTATTACCAGACCAACAAGGTGGGCGGGCTGATGTCTCTGTTCACCAACGATCTGGAGACGGTGCAGGATTGCTTCGGCATGGGCATCCTCTCCTTCTGCGACGCACTGTTCTTGGGGATTCTGGCCCTCATCAAAATGGCACGGGTGAACCTGCCCATGATGCTCCTTTCCCTGATCCCCATGGCATTTCTGCTGGCGGTCAGCACCGTGGTGGGCAAGGCGTTGCAGAAGCGCTGGCAGACCCGCCAGGCGGCCTTCTCTTCCCTTTCCGACTTCTCCCAGGAGTCCTTCTCCGGCATCGCCGTGGTGAAGGCCTTCGTCAAGGAGACATTGGAGCTGATGGCCTTCCACAAGCTGAACAAGGAAAACGAGGACGCCAACATCAGCTATACCAAGGCTTCCACCATTCTCAACATCTCCGTCATGCTGTTCGTGGAGTCCGTGATCTGCGTGATCCTGGGCTACGGCGGCTATCTGGTGCATGAGAGCGTGCTTACCCCCGGTGAGCTGGTGGAATTCATCGGCTATTTCACCGCCATCGTATGGCCCATTATGGCCATCTCCCAGCTCATCGAGATGAAGTCCCGTGGCAAGGCCTCCTTGGACCGTATCACAGAGCTGTTGGAAGCGCCCATTGACGTGCAGGACGCTCCCGACGTGGAGGACGTGGCCCACATTGCAGGCAATATTGAGTTCAAGAACCTTACCTTCACTTACCCCGGCGGCAGCTACAAGGTGCTGGATGACGTTTCCTTTACCATCAAGGCAGGGGAAAACGTGGGCATCATCGGTAAGACCGGCGCGGGCAAGACCACCCTGGTGGATCTGATCTTGCGCACCTACAACGTTCCCGACGGCACGCTGTTCTTAGACGGCAGGGACGTGAACACCCTGCCCATCGAGACGGTGCGGAGGTTCTGCGCCTACGTGCCCCAGGATAACTTCCTGTTCTCCGACACCATTGCCAAAAATATCGCCTTCGCCTCCGACAGCGAGGATCCCGACCTGATCAAAACCGCGGCGGAGTATTCCGACGTACACGACAACATTGCGGAGTTCACCTTGGGCTACGAAACCGTTCTGGGTGAGCGTGGCGTGACCGTTTCCGGCGGGCAGAAGCAGCGTATCTCCATCGCCCGCGCGCTGATGAAGGACGCCTCCGTGCTGATCTTGGATGACTCCGTTTCCGCAGTGGACGTAAAGACCGAGAAGAAGATCTTAGAAAACCTGCGCACCCTTCGCAAGGGCAAGACCACCATTCTCATCGCCCACCGTATCTCCACCGTGGAGAAGATGGACAAGATCCTCTTCATCGAGGACGGCAAGCTGGTTGCCGCAGGCACCCACGAGGCGCTTTATGAAACCTGCCTCGCCTACCGCAACATGGTAGAGCTGCAAAAGCTGGAATCCGAAGGAGGGAACGCGCAATGATGGAACTTTATCCTCTTTTGATGGTCGGCGGTGTCATCGGCTTTGTAGCACTGCTGTTGACCATCGCCTACATGACCATCCGTGGTCAGAAGGAAGCCATCGGCTTTGACCGCAACATGAAGGACGGGGAGATCGTAAAGCGGCTTGCCAAGTACGCCAAGCCCCACGTCGGTTCCCTTTTGCTGGTGCTGTTCGTGATGCTGTTCTCCGTGGCCTACGATATCGTTTCCCCCTTGATCGTAGGGTACATCGAGGAGCTGATGGTTCACGACTTCCCCATGTCCGATCTGCTGATCGCCGTGGCGGTGTACGCGGGGATCCTGGTGGTGTCGCTGATCTGCTCCTATATCCAGGCCAGTCTTCTGCAGAAGATCGGCCAGAAGATCTTATCCGCCATCCGCGAGGATCTCTTCGCTCACATCGAATCCCTTTCCCACGCACAGCTTTCCGAAATTCCCGTAGGCAAGCTGGTCACCCGCGTGGCCAACGATACCGGCGCCATCTCCATGATGTTCACCCACATTCTGGTCAATCTGATCAAGAACTGCTTCGTCATCGTGGGCGTGCTGGCGGCCATGCTTCTGTTGAACTATATGCTCACCTTGATGGTGCTGTGCTTCGTGCCCTTCATCGTGCTCTTCACCGTGGTGTTCCGCAAGTTCTCCCGCAAGGCCTACCGCAAGGTGAAGGACGGCACCACGGACATCAACACCTTCCTCTCCGAGCATCTTTCCGGCATGAAGATCATCCAGATCTTCAACCGCCAAGGACGCAAAAAAGCGGAGTTTGATACCAAAAACGCCGCCCTGGGCAGATCCAAGAGACAGCAGATCTTCGTTTTCGGTATCTTCCGCCCCCTGGTCTATATGCTGTATATCTCCTCCGTGCTTTGCCTTTTGTACTTGGGCGGCAGAGGATATATCAAGAACGTGGAGTTTATGGGGCAGGTGATCACCAGCGGTACCGTGGTCTCCTTCTATATGTTCATCTCCAAGTTCTTCAACCCCATTCAGAACTTGGCGGAGCAGTTCAACTGGCTCCAGTCAGCCTTCGCCTCGGCGGAGAAGATCTTCACCATCTTCGACATCACCCCCAACGTGGTGGATGCTCCCGACGCCATCGAGCTTGAGGAGGTGAAGGGTGAGATCGAGTTCAAAAACGTGTGGTTCTACTACGTAGAGGGCGAATGGGTCTTGCAGGACGTTTCCTTTAAGATCGGCGCGGGGCAGACGGCGGCCTTCGTAGGCTCCACCGGCTCCGGCAAATCCACCATCCTTTCCCTGCTGTGCCGCAACTACGACATTCAAAAGGGTCAGATTTTGGTGGACGGCATCGACATCACCCGCATCAAGATCTCTTCCCTGCGGAAGCACTTCGGGCAGATGCTCCAGGACGTGTTCCTCTTCTCCGGAACCATCCGCTCCAACATTCTGTTACGAATGGAAGGGGTCTCCGGCGAGGAGGTCAACGAGGCCTGCCGTTACGTCAACGCCAACCACTTTATCGACAAGCTGCCCGGCGGCTTGGACGAGGAGGTCAGAGAGCGGGGCAACAACTTCTCTGCGGGGCAGAGACAGCTTCTCTCCTTCGCCCGCACCCTGATCCACCGCCCTGCGGTGATCATTCTGGACGAGGCCACCGCCAACATCGACACCGAGACGGAGATCCTCATTCAGGATTCCTTAGAGAAGATGGCGAACATCGGCACCATGCTCATCGTGGCACACCGCCTCTCCACCATTCAGCACGCAGATACCATCTTCTTCCTCTCCCACGGCAAGATCGTGGAGCAGGGCACCCACCGGGAGCTTCTGGAGCAGAAGGGGCGGTATTACGGGCTGTACAAGCTGCAGTACGATAAAAAGCAGTTGGAAGGAAAATAAGAATAACGATGCGTTTGAGGGGGCTTTTCTTTCAAGAAACACCCCTTAAGCGCATCCTCCTCCATCAAAAAAGTCGGCATAAAGCCGACTTTTTTTCATACATAGCTCCGATCGATCTCCACCACGGCGAAGTAGTTGGGATCTAAGGTACTGATCTTCTCGGAGATCAGCCGCTTCATCTCTTTGTCGCATTCCTTGCATTCAAAGGGAATCACGGCGTCGAAAATGAGGTTGGTATGGGTATTGCCCACCACCATACGGAAGTCGTGGATGGAGATCCGGCAATGGATCTCACGGAGAAGCTTTTCCACCTGCACCCGCAGGGCGTGTACCGCCTCGTCGTCGGTGGCGATGGGATCCATGTGGATCACCGCGTCGCAATGGAGATTGTCCCGCAGATCCTTCTCGATGCGGTCGATGGCATCGTGCATCTCCAGAATGTCCGCATCCGCAGGCACCTCGGCGTGGAGAGAGATCATGGTTCTCCCCGGGCCGTAATCGTGGACGATGAGGTCGTGGATCCCGCTGACGCAGGGCTGAGAGAACACGATGGCGGTGATGCGGTCGATGTATTCCTTATCGGGGGCTTTGCCCAAAAGGGGATCCACCGTCTCCTTGGCGGCGCGCAAGCCCGAGAACAGAATAAACCCGGACACTGCAAGCCCGCAGTACGCATCCAGCTGTAACCCCGTAAAGCGGGAGATCAGCAGGCAAACAAGCACCGCACCCGTGGCGATGCAATCGGAAAGGCTGTCCGCGCCCGTTGCCTTCACCGCGGCGGAATCGATCTTCCCACCGATTTTGAAATTATAGTACGCCATGTAAAGCTTTACCGCCACGGAAAGGGCCAGGATCACCACGGCGGTGAGGGAGAAGGTGACCTCCTCCGGGGAGAAGATCTTCTGCAGGGAGGATTTCCCCAATTCAAAGCCCACCAAGAGGATCAGCAGGGACACCAAAAGCCCCGCCAGATACTCCATTCTGCCGTGGCCGAAGGGGTGATCCTTATCCGCCTTCTGCTCCGAAAGGCGGAACCCGATGAGGGTGATCACCGAGGAGGCGGCATCCATAAAATTGTTAAAGGCATCGGACACCACCGAAATGGCGCCGCTGATCAACCCCGCAAACAGCTTACAGCCGAACAGCAGAAGGTTGAACACGATCCCCGCCACGCCGCAAAGGGTTCCGTAGGCGGAACGGACGGCGGGATCACGGGTATTCTCGCTGTCCTTGATGAACAGCTTTACAAAAAATCCAATCACAAAGATACCTCCTCGGGGGATGTGCCGCTTACAGACAGCATACGCATCCTTACCGCAGTTTGTTCAATCGGTCGGAGTTGGCAATGACGATGAGCTTCATATCCCCGTCCAGAACCGTATCCGGGCGCACGTTCACGTCCACGGAAGCCCCCTTGCGGATGGCAACCACGTTGATGGCGTATTTTTTGCGCAGGTTCAGCTCAATGATGGATTTGCCCAGCCATTCCTGGCGGACGTCCAGCTGGATCATGGACACCCCGCGGGAAAGCTCCATGAGATCCACAAAGCCGGAGCTCAGCAGATTCTTGGCCATGCGCACCCCGGATTCACTCTCCGGGAACACCACCCGATCCGCCCCCACGCGGGTGAGGATCTTCTTTTGCAGTTCGTTGGCGCATTTGACGATGACGTTCTTGACCCCCAGCTCCTTGCACAGGGTGGTGGTCAGCACGGAGGCCTCCAGGCTGTTGGCCATGGCCACGATCACCACGTCAAAGCCTGCGATGCCCAGACGATCCAGCACCTCCGGGTCGGTGACGTCGGCGCACTTGCAAAGGGGGATCTCCCCGCTGACGGCGTTGACCACCGCCTCATTGGCATCCACTGCCAAAACCTCTGCTCCGCTTTGGGACAGCTCCTTTGCCACAGCGTAGCCGAATCTTCCCAAGCCGAACACGGCGTAAGATTTATAAATGCTCATAGCCATCTTCCTTTCTGTGTCAGCCGACGGAGATCTCCTCCGTGGGCTCTTTTACGATGTTTTGATTTTTCTTCTTACGGTTGAAGGCCAAGGCCAGGGAAATATGCCCTACCCTGCCGAGATACATGGTGACGATGACGATCAGCTTCCCTGCCGTATTCAGGAAAGGGGTCAGATTGCGGGTCAAGCCCACGGTGCCCACGGCGCTGGCGGTCTCGTAGAGAATATCCAGAAAGGGTGCAACCGTCACCGCGGACAAGGCAACGGTGGAGACCAGCAGAACCCCAAAGGACAGACTGCACACCCCCACAGCCTTCCGCAGGGAATCCTGGGAGATCCGTCTGCCGAAGAGGGAGGTATGATCCTTGTTTTTCACCGTGGAGGCGGTGGCGGCGATCAGCACCGCCAGGGTCACGGTCTTGACTCCTCCCGCCGTACCCACGGGAGAACCGCCGATGAACATCAGCACCAAGGACACCGCGGCAGAGGCATCGGTGAGACTCTGCTGAGACAGAGTGAAGAAGCCTGCGGTGCGGGTGGTCATGGACTGGAAGAAAGCGGTTTGTAATTTATCAAAGAAGGAAAGCTCTCCCAGCGTGGCGGGGTTGCCGTATTCCAGGCAGAAGAAGGCCGCCGTGCCGCCAAAAAGCAATACCGCCGTAACGGTCAGAGCGATCTTACTGTGCAACGTCAAAAAACGGAAAGTACGCAGACCCTTGCGGGGCAGCTCCTTCAGCACCCGCAGAAGATCCCACCATACCACAAAGCCCAAACCGCCCAGGATCACCAAGGCGGAGGTGGTAAAGTTCATCAGCGGATGCAAAGCGTATTCTGCAAGGCTGTTCTCCGAGAGGATGTCGATCCCCGCGTTACAGAAGGCGGAAACGGAATGGAACACCCCGTACCAAATGCCCACGGCACCGTATTGGGGAATGAACACCGTCATGTACAACAACGCTCCCGCGCCCTCCACCGCCAGCGTGCCCCAGATCACCTTCTTCACGAACCGCAAAAGCCCCGAGAGGGTGTTGAGGTTGAAGGCGTCCTGCAAAAGCAAGCGGTCGGAAAGCCCCATTTTGCGGTTCAGCGCCAGCATAAAGCCCGTCATCACCGTGATGACCCCCAAGCCGCCCACCTGGATCAGCAAAAGGATCACCACCTGCCCGAACACGCTCCAGGTGGAGACGGTGGGAACGGTGACAAGCCCCGTTACGCAGGTAGAGGTAACGGCGGTGAACAGCGCGTCCACGTAGGGCACGGGCTGACCGCTTTTTGTGCTGACGGGAAGCGCCAGCAAAAGGCTCCCCAAAAGGATCACAGCCAAAAAGCTGAGCATAATGATCCGTGTGGTGGTGAAAAACGAGTTCTTCACAAAAGGCGCCTCCTTTCCTATAAAGACAGAAACAGTATACTGCATTTCCGTTGATTTGTCAAGAACCGTCTTTCCCCTGCCGCGTATACTGAAACCAGGACGTAAAACGAAATCAAACGGAGGTTTTGGGGTTATGGATCTGTTTTTGCAGGCAGGGGGCTGTCTCCTTCTGCCGTTCATCGGTACGGCCATGGGTGCCGCCGCGGCCTTTCTGCCCTTGAAGAAGGTGTTCGGCGGGCGCGCCCTTTTGGGCTTTGCCTCGGGGGTCATGCTTGCCGCCGCGGTATGGTCGCTGTTATTGCCCGCGGAGGATATGGCTTCTGCCGCAGGCTCTCTCGGCTGGGCACACGCGGCGGGAGGCTTTTTGTGCGGAGCGGGGTTTTTGCTGTTGGCCCGGGGGCTGGCATCCCGCGGGGAGGAAGCTGCCCCGGGGGAGAAAAAAGCATCCCTTCTGTTCTTCGCGGTGACGCTACACAACCTCCCCGAGGGGATGGCGGTGGGGGTTGCCATGGCAGGGGCTCTGGCGGCGGACTCCCCCTTGACCATGGGAGAAGCCTTCGCCCTGGCCTTGGGCATCGCCATCCAAAACCTGCCGGAGGGGGCTGTGGTGGCATCCCCCGAGGACTCCTCCGGGAAAGCCTTCGGGCGGGGGGTGCTTTCCGGGGTGGTGGAGCCGGTGGGCGCCCTTTTGGCCTGGGGGCTGGTGACCGTTCTGACCCCGCTGTTGCCCTTTATTCTCTCCTTTGCCGCAGGCACCATGGCGGGGGTCACGGTGTGTGAGCTGATCCCCGAGGCGGTATCCCACAAGGAGGGCGTTCCCGGCACGGTGGGGGCTTGCTTTGGCTTTGCCTTGATGATGGCGCTGGATATGGCGCTTTGAGCAAGAGCTTAAGGGGGCGTTCTTTCGAAAAAGAACACCCCCTTAAGAATCCCCCAAGAAACCGAATTTTAAGTTTTTAAAAGGGCTTTCCTCTTAAAGAAAGCCCCTTAAAGCGTACTATTTACAATAACTCCTTCCGCAGCTCCTCGGGAGACTTGGAAGACAGATAAGCGGGGGGCAGGTCGAACATGGTGAAGCAACCGCTCTTCCCCTCTTGTGCCAAACGGTACACCCCTCTGGCGGAGGCCACCAACGCCCCTGCGGTGAACTCGGGATTGGATTCCAGCTTGATGCTGTACTCGATGACGTGGGAATGCTCCTTGTCAAGCCCCGTCACCCCGGTACGGATGACGCTTCCCCCGTGGGGCAATCCTGCGTGATCCCGCTTCAGCTCCTCCATGGAGATGAAATGCACGGTGGTATCGTAATCCGCAAAATAGTTGGGCATGGTCTTGATCTCGTTCTCAATGCGGGCCAGGTCTGCACCCTCTGCCGCCACCACGTAGCACTCACGGGTGTGCTTTTCACGGGTGGTGAGTGCGGGCTGACTGCCGGAGCGTACCTTGGCCACCGCTTCCTCCACGGGAACGGTGTACTGGCGGGCATCCAAAACCCCGTCAATACGGCGGATGGCATCGGAATGCCCCTGGCTGACCCCTCTGCCCCAGAAGGTGTAATCCTTCCCCTCGGGGAGGATGGCAGAGCTGTAAAGTCTTGCCAAAGAGAACATACCGGGATCCCAGCCTGCGGAGATCACGGCGCAGTGCCCTGCCTTTTTTGCCGCCTCGTCCACCGCGGCAAAGTGTGCGGGGATCTTGGCGTGGGTGTCAAAGCTGTCCACCACGTGGAAGTCTGCCACGTAAGCGGGGGTCTGCGCGGGCAGATCCGTAGCGGAGCCGCCGCAGAGGATCATCACGTCGATCTTGTCCTTGTATGCGGCAAGGTCGTCCAGAGAGACGGCCTTCACCCCCGTAAGGGTGGTCACCTTCTCGGGGTCGCGGCGGGAGAACACCGCCACAAGCTCCATATCTTCATTCTGACGGATGGCGCACTCCACACCCCGTCCCAAATTACCGTAGCCTAAAATACCGATGCGAATGGTCATAAGTTTTGCCTTTCTTCTGTAAAGGATCGTTAGGGAAATTATATATCCTGCGCCCCCATTTGTCAAGAGGGGGAGCTCAGAAAAGTTCGCACCGTACCCAACGCGTGACCGCAGGAGATGGGTTTTGCATCCCACGCGAAAAAAGGCTTCCCTTTTTTCGGAGAAGCCTTTTGGTTACTATACTTATTTCGTGGGATCCTTGAAGAAGTTCACGGTCTCTTCCAGAGCTGCCTGAGCGGCGCTCTCCTTTGCCTCGTACTGAGAGGAGAAGGTGCCCACGGGCTGGGAAGCCATGGTCTGCAGCAGGGCATCCAAGCCGCCCCATGCAAAGATCATACCGATGTCACAACCACGGCCGGGCAGGATGTAATCCTCGATCATCTCGATGGTGTCGTCATCGCGGGACTTCATATCCTCCAGACACTGCTCGATATAAGCGGGAGCCACGATGTTTGCGGAAGCCGCGCCCATAGCGTTCAGGAAGTCGGAGATCATAAGGTAATCACTCTCAGCCAGAGAGATCGGAACTGCGAAGCAGGTAGAAACCCAGGGGTTTACCAAGCTGTAATAGGTCTCCTGCTCCTCGTCGCCCTTGGGGATCGGAACCAGACCGAAGTCGTCGTCCATGCCGCCCAGCTCCATGGGAGTGGTCATAGAACCGTTGTAGAACAAGCTGTTGCCTGCGATGAAGTTATCTCTCAGCAGAACAGAAGGCCACGGAACTACGGAGAAGTAGTCGTTGGCGGACAGATAGTGCTGATCGTCCTGCACCAGGGTCTGCATCTTCTCCATAACGGCCGCGGAACGCTGGGTATATGCGGTGAGAACGGGGTAGCCGTCTGCGGTGTCAGTGGAAGCCAGCTTAGAGCCGGAGCCGTAGAACAAGCTCCACATATCGTCCAGCTGTCCGCTCCAGCCAACCAAGTCGTTGTAATCGATTAAGCCGTCGTCGTTGAGGTCTTCACCGAACTCACGGGTCATTTCCAAAGCCACGTCAATGGTCCACTTACCCTCGCGAACCAGATCGTAGATGGAGCCGCCGAACTTCTCGGCGAGGCCGTTTTCTTCGTACATGGACTTGTTGAAGGTCAGAGCCGCCGCGGCGGACTTGTTTACGGTACCGATATCACCGATGGTGAAATACAGCTGACCTGCAATGGTCACTTCCTCCTGGAAGACCTGATCCCACCAGGGAGCGGTCATCTGAATATCGGGCAGATCGTAAAGGTTCATCAGCGCGCCAACCTTTGCCAGGTTTGCGCCGTCGTACAGACAGGGAACTACCACCTGATAGGTAGCCATGAACACCAGGTTGTCCTGGGTGATACGCTGAACCATCTTGCTGTTCTTTCTGCCGGGGTCGTGAACGAACTCCTCGGCAATGGTGATGCCAAGCTGTTCTTCTACCAATTCGTTACGGTCTTTGTAAGCCTTGTTGACCACCTCGGCGATCTGCTCGTTGCTGGTGGTGGGGCCGGGGTTGGCGTAATCGTTGTACACCAGCTCGGAGTTGTAGGTCTCGTTAACGGAACAGATCAAGAAGGTAATGGTCTGGCCGCCGTAGGTATTACCGGAAAGAGAAGCGATGTAGTTGCCCTTCTCGTCGGTGAACTCCCCTGCCAAGCTCTCGGAAGTGGTGCCGGAGGTGTTGTCGGCAGAGCTTTCCGCGCCGGACTCGGTAGGTCCGTCGGAGCAAGCCGCCAGCAGACCGCCGCACAGCAGCAGTGCCATAGCAAGGCAAAGGATACGCAAGGAACGTTTCATAATAAATGCCTCCTAAAATGAAAATATTTTTTCACAGGTGCATTCTACCACACTCCGTGGCGGTTTGCAAGGCATTTTCCAAAAAAAGTTTTTTCAAAAACACAAAAAAACGGTTGCTTAATTTCAAAAACCGTGGTATAATGTGTTCGTACCCAAAGGCGTGGTTCTTTGTATCATGGAAAGGAAGTTGCTATATATGAAGTGTCCCGTTTGTTACCATCCGGACAGTAAGGTCGTGGATTCCCGCCCCACCGCAGACGGCGGTATGATCCGCCGCAGAAGAGAGTGTGAGCATTGCGGCAAGCGCTTTACCACCTACGAGACGGTGGAATCCCTCCCCCTCATCGTGGTGAAGAAGGATCGCACCAGAGAATCCTTTGACAGAAACAAGCTGCTTAAGAGCGTGATCCGTGCCTGCGATAAGCGTCAGGTCACCCTGGATCAGATGGATACCCTGGTCAGCGAGATCGAGTCCGCTTTGCAGAACTCCCTGCAGAACGAGGTGAACTCCACCGTCATCGGCGAGATGGTGATGGACAAGCTGAAGGCTCTGGACGAGGTCGCCTACGTGCGATTCGCCTCCGTGTACCGCCAGTTTAAGGACATCGGCGCCTTTATGGAGGAGCTGAACAAGCTTCTGGACGAGAAGAAGAGATAAAGAGAAATCCGAGGCATAACGCCTCGGATTTTTTGTATGAGGGGTACGATTAAGGGGGCTTTCTTGAAAGAAATCCCCCTTAACAACCCCCAAAGAACTTTTCCTGCCGAAAACTGCCGTTTTCGGAAAAAGACGTTTCAAGGATTTGCACCCGCCACGGTTACGCATCCATGCCGTCCATGTCCGTAGGGGACGACGTCCACGGCGTCCCTTATCACTTTACTTCCCTTCCGAAACCAAACAGCGGCTCCAGTTGATCTTACGCATAAGAATCCAGCCGAACAGGGCTTTCAACGCCTCTGCCAGAGTACCCGCGATAAACAGCCAATAAATGGAGATGCTTGTAAAATGGGCCAGCAACGCCACGGTGGGAAGCACCACCGACCACATATACACGCTGTCGAACAAAAAGGTGACCCCTACCCTGCCTCCCGAACGGAGGGTAAAATAGGCGGCGTGGGTATAGGAGAAGAAGGGCGCGGCACAGCCGGTGATCACGATCATAAAGGCGGCCAGGGAACGGACGTTATCCGGCGCCTTGTAGATCAAGGGGAACACCGAGGAAAGCCCGATCAGCACAAGGCCGATGCCCGAGGCGCAGACTACGGAAAAGGCGATCATCTTGCGGTCGGTATCCCTTGCCCGTTCAATCTCTCCCGCACCCAGCTGGTTGCCCACCAGAATGGCGATGGCACTGCCCAAGGACATATACACCACGGAGAACAGGTTGATGATGGTCACGGCGATGTTCTGTGCGGCCACCACGTCGATGCCGCAGGTGGAATAGCCTTGGTTCCGCAGGGTGATGGCGATGGCCCAGAAGAATTCGTTTGCCATCAAGGGCATCCCCTTCACGGTGATACGGCCGAACAAGGAGCGGGGAATGTATAGGGAACGGAAAGCGCCTTTGAGATAAGGACATTTCTTTTTGTGGGTATGCCCCCAAAATACCAAAATGCCAAGCTCCAAAAAGCGGGAGATCACGGTGGCGATGGCCGCTCCGGCAACCCCCATGGCAGGTGCGCCCAAAAGCCCGAAGATGAGCACGGCGTTGAGGATAAAATTAGTCGCCACGGCAGTAGAGCTTGCGATCATGGGCACGAAGGTCTGCCCCGTCTCGCGCATGGTGGAGGCGTAGGCCTGGGAGATGGCGTAGGGGATCAACCCGATGAGCATGGGCCAAAGGTATTGCTTGCCGTAATAAAGTGCCTCTGCAGGAGACAGCTGTGAGGTCTCCCCTTCCATTTGCAGGAACAGCTGGATCAGCCGGTCGTCAAAGGCGGCAAAGGCCGCGATCCCAAAAACCCCCGCAAGGAAGTTCACCAGCACCTTAAACCGAAAGGTGTGCCGAACACCCTCCACGTCGCCCATGCCGTGGAACTGGGCGGTAAAAATACCCGCGGCACTGATGGCTCCAAAGATCAACAGATTGAAAATAAAAATAAACTGGTTGACGATGGAGACCCCGGACATAGCCGTGGTGGAGACCTGCCCCACCATGATGTTGTCCAGCAGGTTGACCAGATTGGTAATGCCGTTTTGTACGATCATGGGCACCGCTACGGCAAGAACCGTGCGGTAGAATTGTTTGTCCCCGACGTAGCGGGAAAGAAAGCTTTTTCGGAACATACTGCACCTCACCAAAGAAGAGCGGTTGAAAATGGTTCGCCTCGGCTCATTATATCACAGACTTTATAAGCCTGCAAGAGGGTTTGTAAGTTTTTTATGGGGGAGGATAGAAGAGACGGAATGGGCGCGTTTATCGAAACCCGAGCTTCGCTCGGTGCAAATTGCTCGTTGCTTTTCCTAAACCAAAACTGCTCATCAGCGCAATTTGCGGAGTTCTCTTGACCAAACGAAACAGCAAAAAACAACCACCTGTTTGGGTGGTTGTTTTTTTGGTGACCCGTAGGAGATATCGAAACCCGAGCTTCGCTCGGTGCAAATTGCACGTTGCTTTTCCTAAACCAAAACTGCCCATCAACGCAATTTGCGGAGTTCTCTTAGCCAAACAAAGTCACCAACGAAAAAACCACCCTTTGGGGTGGTTTTTCGTTGGTGACCCGTAGGAGAATCGAACTCCTGTTACCGCCGTGAAAGGGCGGTGTCTTAGCCGCTTGACCAACGGGCCTTATGGTAGCGGAAGGTGGACTCGAACCGCCGACCGACCGGGTATGAACCGATTGCTCTAGCCAACTGAGCTATTCCGCCATAAGCTTTTATCTGCAAAAAACAACTTTTCAGCAGACAGCTTTGCTATTATAGCAAAAGGAAACGGGTTTGTCAATAGGAAAATCGAAATTTCTGCAAAAAGTTTTTCGCCTCACTTGCAGGCTTGACAGCCCCTCAAAAAGTATGCTATACTAAAAGAAAAAGGGATGATTTTCCATGACCTTCAAAACAGAAAAAGGACAGTTGGCTTACCAATGGCTTTGGGGCTTGACGATCTGTGTCTGGGTATGGTTTCTCCTGTTCCCCGTGGGAAGTGCTTGGCTCCCCGCCATGAGCAGCGGAAGCGGCTTTTTGAGCTTTACCCCCGGTTCGATAGCCTTTTTGACGGCGTTGCTTTTGACCCCTGCCCTGACCACGGCATTGGCCATCCTCCGTGTGATCAAGCGGATCGTTCGCCTGCGCAGAGGCAGTGTCGCCTACAAAAAGCGCAATGCCGTCTTGCTGACCGTGGAGTGCGTGGCGTTGCTTGCCTCCCTTTTCGCCGGTCTGCTGCATATCACCGACGGCTTGAACAGCTTTGGCCTGCTCTTGAGCGCTATGGCGGTGTGCATTCTGGCGGGGCTTGCCTGCTTCGGCCGTTTTGTCAAGGAAGAAAAGCCTGTCTACACCGTCAAGCTTTACAAAAAGAAGCTTCTTTTGCTTTCCCTGGCGGTTCTGCTTTTGCTCCCCGCCTTCATTCCCGTATCTTACAGCGACCGTATGGTGTATCAAAACGACGTCGGCTGTACCGGCAGGCACTACCACGCCATTGCCTACTCCCTGGTGGTGCGCACGAAAAACGACAAGGCGGTGGACTTCAACATTGCCATCTTCCCCTTCAATTACCAAAAGAAGGTCTACGTACACCTGGATGAATTTGATTGACCCCCAAGCCCTCTCCAAAAAGAGGGCTTGTTTTTGCTTTCCGTATCCCGGGGTTGACAACGGCGATTTTTTCCTGTATAATAAGGGCATGAACAGGAGTTGTCCTTATGAACGATATCAAAGCAATTATTGCAAAAAATATAACCGATCTCCGTTTGGCAAAAGGGCTGACCCAGCTGGAGCTGGCGGAGCAGCTGCACTACTCCGACAAGGCCGTTTCCAAGTGGGAGCGCGGGGAGTCCGTGCCTGAGATTTCCACATTGAAGGCCATTGCGGATCTCTTCGGCGTGACACTGGATCATCTGGTAAACGAGCATTCCCCCGATGAAAAGCGGGATACCGCCCCCGACAGAAAGCGCCGTTTTCAGAACCGTTCCCTGGTCACCGCCATGTGCGCCGTGCTGGTGTGGTTTGTCGCGTTGCTGGCATTCGTGGTGCTGGATCTGCTTCCCGTTGAGGTGGAGATCCACTGGCTTGCCTTCGTGTACGCCGTCCCCGTCACCTTGCTGTTGTGGCTGATCTTCAACTCCGTTTGGTTCAATCCCCGCACCAATTTCCTCATCATCTCCGCCATGGTTTGGAGCACTTTGGGGGCTTTCCACATCTCCTTTTTGCTCTTTGACCGCAATATCTGGAAGATCTATCTCCTGGGCATCCCCGCTCAGCTGGTGATCGTTCTTTGGTCTCGCATCAAGCCTATTGTAAAGAATAAGATACAAAAATAACCCGTTTTGCACAGGACTCTACTGTCGGTAGAGTCCTTTTTTTGCGCTCTACCGAGTGAGAACCGAGGGTGGAGACGCAAAACAGAGCAGTAGGTTGCTTTTTCCATGGCGGCGGGTGTATACTATCCTCGCAAAAAAGGGGCAGACGTGCCCCGGGGCGGTGTCCCCGCCGTTGCAAATCAATTTTATGAAAAAAGGATCCTTTACACATGACTAAATTTAAGATCGTTGCAGACTCCGGTTGCGATTTCAAGACCCTGGAACACATTCCCTTTGAGGCGGCGCCCTTGAAGATCATCACCAGTGAAAAAGAATACGTAGACGACGCCGGCCTGGACGTTGCCGACATGGTAGCGACCCTGCTGACCTACAACGGCAGATCCTCCACCTCCTGCCCCAACGTGGGCGACTGGCTGGCAGCCTTTGGCGACGCGCAGTACGTTTTTTGTTCCACCATCACCGCTACCCTCTCGGGCAGTTATAACGCCGCCATGCAGGCCAAGGCGCACTACGAAGAGATGTATCCCGACAGAAAGGTATACGTACTCAACTCCCTTTCCGCAGGGGCAGAGATGGGGCTCATTCTGCACAAGACGGAAGAGCTGGTGCTTGCAGGTCTTTCCTTTGAAGAGATCTGCAAGGGGATCGAGGAATATCACAGCCGTACCGGGCTTCTGTTCGTGCTGGAATCCATGAAGAACCTTGCCAACAACGGCAGAGTGTCTCCCCTGGTGGCAAAGATGGCAGGACTTTTGGGCATCCGCGTGGTGGGCAGAGCAAGCGACAAGGGCGATTTGGAGCAGCTTCACAAGGCCAGAGGCGAGAAGAAGGCTCTGGAGGTCACCGTGGAATCCATGAAGGAGCTGGGACTGAAGGACGGCAAGGTCTATATCGCTCACTGTATGAACGAAACCGCCGCCAACGCATTGAAGGCTCTGCTGAACAAGGAGCTTCCCCGTGTGGAGGTCACCATCTACCCCACCGGCGGTCTTTGCAGCTTCTACGCCGAAAAAGGCGGGCTGATGATCGGATTCGAGAAAGGCTAAAAGCTTCGTCGGAACATCCTGGCGGATACTCCTCCGGCTTCCACTCCGCTTCCGCGCGGTGTGAGCCCCTAACGGGGTTCACGGCAAGCCGTGAATTTTTCTCCTGCGCTAACCGCTGGGAGAAAAACCTCTGTAGGTGTCTTTTTGCCCGAAATGAATTCGGGCAAGCGACGCGGTTTGATTATATGCCACCGGCGGTCTTTGCAGCTTCTACGCCGAAAAAGGCGGGCTGATGATCGGATTCGAGAAGGGCTAAAGCTCTCGCCTAAAACTCTTCGAGTTTCAGGCGGTTTCGTGCCCCTCTTCTCCTTAAAGAAGGATTGACTTCTCTTTTTGTAACGTAAGAACTGTCCCGTGCCAAACGGGCGATTCGTGAATCGCCCCTACAAAAATGGGCGGATTGGGTGCGTTGGCATTTGTTCCCGCAAAACCCATACGCATTCCCCCTCTCCCCTCCTCACACCAAATAAGAAATCACACCACGAAAAACGGGCGCAAGGCTGCATCGTTAAGCACCGTATCGGTTACGCCCTATACAAAACGGCAAAGCCGTTTTGGCACCTTGCATTCCCATTTTTCGTACGGTGTTTTTCTTGCACCTTTTTTCAGCAAAAAACGGAGAAAAATCACATGAAAACGCAAACAACCATGAAAAAAACCGCCGCCATCTTCCGCAAGATCGCACGCCCACCCATCTTCGCCGCAGCGTTCCTGCTGGTGCTTTACGTCACCGATCCCGCCATATTCGGTGCATGGTGGCAGTTGGCCTTCGGCATCTTCGCCTTGGGAGTTCTGCCCATTTTGGGGTACCCCTTGCAGAAGTACATCCCGCCCTTCAAGGACAGAGGCAGGGAAGGGCAAAGAAGCCTTGCCATGCTGTTCTGCTTCGGCGGTTACCTGCTGGGCACGGTATGGGCGGTATGCACCCAAGCCCCCGCGCCCCTTT
>JAGBXS010000122.1 GCA_017629175.1 Clostridia bacterium | reverse complement strand
TATTCACGATTTTATTGACGAGGATTTAAGCGAGGGCGTTTACCAAAAAGTACAAACAAGATTTCCTCCCGAGCCCAACGGCTATCTCCACATCGGCCACTGTAAGGCCCTGACCATCGACTTCGGCACCGCCTTGAAGTACGGCGGCCTTTGCAACCTGCGTATGGACGACACCAACCCCGCCAAGGAGGATACCGAATACGTTGATGCCATTCAGGAGGATATCCGCTGGCTGGGCTTCGATTGGGGCGACCGCTTCTTCTACGGCTCCGATTATTTTGAGAAGGACTACGAGTTTGCCGTGGAGCTGATCAAAAAAGGTTTGGCTTACGTTTGCGAGCTGACCCCCGACCAGTTCCGCGAGTACCGCGGCGACCTCACCCATCCCGCCGTTTCTCCCTACCGTGACAGACCCATGGAGGAGAACCTGGATCTCTTCGCCCGTATGCGTGCAGGGGAGTTCCCGGAGGGCAAATACACCCTCCGCGCCAAGATCGATCTGGCGTCCGGCAACTTCTGGATGCGTGACCCCGTTATCTACCGCATCAAATACGCCCACCATCACCGCCAGGGTGACAAGTGGTGCATCTATCCCACCTATGACTTTGCACATCCCATCCAGGACGCCTTGGAGGGCATCACCCACTCCATGTGCTCTCTGGAGTTTGAGATCCACCGCCCCCTGTACGACTGGGTGGTGAACAACGTTTCCGTTCCCCACAAGCCCCGTCAGATCGAGTTCGCAAGACTGAACCTGACCTACACCGTGATGAGCAAGCGTTTCCTGCGCTCTCTGGTGGAGGGCGGCTTGGTGGACGGCTGGGACGACCCCCGTATGCCCACCCTCTGCGGTCTCCGCAGACGCGGCTACACTCCCGCCTCCATCCGTGATTTCTGCAGCCGTATCGGCGTGGCAAAATCCGACAGCTTGGTGGACATCGCCCTGCTGGAGCATTGTGTCCGTGAGGATCTCAACGAGATCGCTCTCCGCCGCGTAGCCGTGCTGGATCCCATCCGCGTGGTGGTGGAGAACTACCCCGAGGACAAGGTGGAGTATTTCGAGCTTCCCAACAACCCCAAGGACGAGAACGCAGGCACCCGCAAGGTTGCCTTCACCAAGGAGCTGTATATCGATTCCTCCGACTTCGCTCTGGAGCCTCCTCCCAAGTTCTTCCGCCTCAAGCCCGATGGGGAAGTGCGCCTCATGGGCTCCTACATCGTGAAGTACAAGTCCTGCAAGACCGACGAGAACGGCAAGGTCACCGAGATCACCGTCACCGCCGACCTGGAAAGCGGATGCGGCAACCCCGTGGACGGCCGTAAGATCAAGGGCACCATCCATTGGGTGTCCGCCACCGAGTCTATCGAGACCGATGTATATCTCTACAACCGTCTGTTCACCATCGAGAACACCGGTGCCATCCCCGAGGATAAGACCTACGACGACTATATCAACCCCGAATCCGAGGTAAAGCTTACCGGATGCCGCGTGGAAAAGGCTCTTGCAGAGGCACAGCCCGGGGAGAAGTTCCAGTTCGTCCGTACCGGTTATTTCGCCAAGGACACCAAGAGAAACGCATTCCTGCGCATCGTGGAGCTGAAGGACAGCAAGAAATTCTAACCATTTGAGAGTCTACTGAGGAAAAGGCTATGCAGTACGATTGGATCATTGTAGGCGCAGGCATGACCGGCGCCGTTGCGGCACGTACCCTGGCGGAAGCGGGGAAGAACGTGCTGGTTCTGGAAAAACGGGAGCATATCGCAGGCAACGCCTACGACGAGCTTGACGAAGCGGGGGTTCTCATCCACCGCTACGGTCCCCATATCTTCCATACCAACGACGAGGAGGTATGGCAGTTCCTTTCCCGCTTTACGGAGTGGCGCACCTATCGCCACAAGGTTTTGGCGGAGATCGACGGGGAATATATGCCCGTTCCCTTTAACCTGAACTCTATGGTCATTGCCTTCGGTTTCCGCAAGGCGGAGCAGATGAAGAAGGCTCTGCTGGAAAAATACGGAGAGGGGAGCAACGTTTCCATTCTGGAGCTACGCTCTGCGGAGGAGCCCCTGCTGAGAGAGCTGGCGGAATTCGTCTACGAGAACGTATTCAAATACTACACCATGAAGCAATGGGGCGTAAAGCCGGAGGACATCGATCCCTCCGTCACCGCCCGTGTTCCCGTACGCATCTCCAAGGAGAACGGCTATTTTACCGACAAATATCAAGGAATGCCCCTCCGCGGCTATACCCCCATGTTTGCCTCCATGCTGGAGCATCCCGCCATCACCCTGCGGCTGAATGCGGACGCCCGCGAGCTGCTGACCCTGGAAGAGGGCAAGATCCTCTTTGAGGGCGCACCCTTCGACGGCAAGGTGCTTTACACCGGCCCCTTGGATGAGCTGTTCGGTTTTGCTTACGGCAGGCTGACCTACCGTTCTTTGGATTTCGTTTTCGAGACCTTGAAAAAAGAATATGCTCAGCTTTGCGGCACTGTGAACTACACCGTCAGCGAGAACTATACCCGCATCACTGAGTTTAAGCATCTCACCGGGCAGAAGTGTCCCGTGACCACCGTGATGAAGGAGTATTCCAAGCCATGCGGCGAAACGGATATTCCCTACTATCCCGTATCCAACGAAGAAACCCGTGCCCTGTATGCCCGTTACCGTACCGAGGCAGAAAAATACCCCGCCTTGGTTTTGGGCGGGAGACTTGGCGAATTCCGTTATTACAACATGGATGCCGCCGCCGCAAGCGCGTTGCGCCTCTGCCGCGACCATTTATAATGGAGCACGTTTGAAAAAGAGGTCCTTTTTCAAACGTGTGTAACTGCCCGCCTTTCGGCGGGTTACGAAAGGAATGATTTTTCATGTCTGATGCACAGAAGCTGATCACCTTCGTCGTCCCTTGCTATAATTCTGAGGGCTACATGCGTAAATGCATTGAAAGCCTGCTTCCCGCAGAGAAGCATTGTCAGATCATCATTGTTGACGACGGCTCCACCGACGAGACCGGGGCCATCGCCGATGCCTACGCCGAAGCGCACCCCGATTGCATCGAAGTGGTGCATCAGCCCAACGGCGGCCACGGAGAGGGGATCAACAGCGGCCTTGCCCGCGCAAAGGGTCACTACTTCAAGGTGATAGATTCCGACGACTGGGCAGATCTCAACGCCCTGAACCGGGTGGTAAATACCCTCCTGTATCTGGAAAGGGACGGCGGCGTGGATCTGATGATCTGCAACTACGTTTACGAACAGCTGGAGACGGGCTACCAAAAGGTCATGCGCTTTGCCAACGCCTTGCCCCCCGGTCGCGTTCTCACTTGGGCGGACACCAAGGGCTTCCATATCACCCAGCAGCTTTCCCTCCATTCCTGCATTTACCGCACGGAGATCATCCGTAAGAGCGGCCTGCACCTTCCCCGCAAGGTGTTCTACGAGGACAATCTTTTCGTTTACACTCCCTTGCCTTACGTGGAAAAGCTGTATTACTTAGATGCGGATTTCTACCGCTATTACGTAGGCAGGGCAGGGCAGTCCATGGCCCAGGTAGGCAAACGCTCCGGCGACCAACGCTTGGTCTCCACCCGCATCTTTGCCGCTCACGACATTGACGAGATCCGCAAGCGGGACAAAAAACTTGCCAAGTATCTCCACCATTCCATGAGCTTCATGCTCATCGTTGCCGTGCTCTTCACCCGCATTGGCCACGGCAAGGAGGGGGATAAGCTGGTGAAAGAGTTCTGGGACGGACTCATCGAGATCAACCCCAAAAAAGCCAAGAAAATGCGTGTGTTCAGCCGCGCAGGCGTGCTGATCCTCTCTATGCCCGGACCCATCGGCCGCTGGCTGTGCCGCTTCTTCTTCTGGTTCTCTCATAAGCTGGTACCCTTTAACTGATAGGAGTGCAATGGGGCTCTGCCCCCTGCCGTCGAAGACGGCTACCCCCGCTCAAGGGACTCGTCCCTTGAGAATCCCGTATTGTGAGGATAAGAATACGCCCTTTCGTTCTTGGTGGAACGAAAGGGCGTTGTTTTATTGATTATTCTTTATAGCTTTTTAAAAAGCTGGGAGGCGTAACGTCTCTCCGTTCCAACCCGGGGAATCCATCGGTGATTTTCAGCAACGCTTCAAATATGCCTGCATCCGCGGGGAGGGTAGCGGCGTAATAGCCCATCTCCAGTTCGTCCCGATTGGAGGTGTTTAGCCCCGCCAGGTAGATCAGAGAGTACAGCTTGCGCTCCAAGGGCAATCCCAGCTTCTTGCGGCGTTTGTTCTCTTTGAGAGTTTCCTTGCCGCATTTCGGTATTCCGCTATTACCGTTCCTCATGGTAGGGAATATGTCGGAATAAAGCTTTACGTAGATCCTCTTTTCCCTAAGATCGTATCGCATACGCTTGAAGGACGAAAAACTGCATTCAAAGATCAGCTCGCAGTCTTCGCCGTGGCAAACGTAGATCGCTCGGGTGGTCTGCACCATCCAATACGGATGCAGAAGGCGGTTTGCTATTGCCGAACCTATTACGAAGGAAACGAGGATTGCAAAGGCTATCCATACAATGCGAAAGAATAGCGGGAGAGCCCAGCATACAAGAAGGGGCACGTAGGCAAGAACCGAGACAGCGAACAAAACAAATTTACCCTCGGGGTTCGGCGCGTTGGAAAGCTTTCCCGCGTGGACAAACTTCTCCCAATCCAAAAAGTGCTTCTGCAAATGCTCCTTATTCTTTTCCCAGTAAGCGAGATCATTTTTCATCGTTTGCACCTTTCTACCTTTTTTCGCAAGCGTACGAAAGTTGGGGATATGCGTGCAGAATGCCTTCCAAGGGCGCAAATATCTCCGTGCCTTTATCAAAACAAATGTTGATGCAATCGGGGGAGTGCTTGTCGTTACGAATTCGGATGTGTCCGATGTATGACGACAGAGAGTGCATACTTCTGGTAAACTCTTTCCCGCGCTTGATGCGGTTTTGGTTTTTCAGAAAGCGAAAGAGACCATGGCTTTTTCCAAAGAGAGAGAGGAAGGGTTTGAACGGCTTTTGGGGATGTATTGCCAAGTATTCTCTTTTCTTGAACGTGGATCGATAACGATACATTTCCTGTACCTCGGAGAAACTCCATTGGTATACGATCTGGCATTCTTCTCCGCAACAATAATAGAGTCCTCTAGTGCTAAGGATCAGCCAGTGAGGCAAAAATGCTCCCTGAGAAAATTTCTTTATAAAATCTGCAATAAAATAAAAGCCGAAACCTGCCACAACCAGAGAGAAAAACAGGGACGTAAAGCAAGCCACGGTGAACATAAAGATAACCATGACGAACGTAAACGATGCTATAAAGAAATGGTTTATCAATTCTTTCTTATTGAATTTTTCCGCCCAGACAAACTCTTCCCAGTCCAAAAAATGCTTCTGCAAATGCTCTTTGTTCTTTTCCCAGTAAGCGAGATCGTTCTTCATTGCTGTCCTCCTATCTTTTTCAAGAACAGTATAACATATAACCTCCGCTTTGTCAAGACCGTTTGCACTTATTTTGCAGTCGTTTGATTGTTATTTTTGAAAATTTCTCCGAAAACGACAGTTTTCGGCAATGCTTTTCGGGGTTCAAGGGACGCTTTTTCAAAAAGCGTCCCTTGCGTTCCCCTTGCGTTCCCCTTGCGTTCCCCTTGCGTTCCTCCCACTTGCATAAAAACAAGGAGTGCTTTCGGCACTCCTTGCGTGTTTTAAATTCAATTAGCCTTCAAAAGCATCCAGAGCGTCTCTTCTGGAGAGGTTCAGTCTGCCCTTCTCGTCGATCTCGGTGACCATAACCTTGATCTGATCGCCAACGGAAACAACGTCCTCAACCTTAGCAACGCGCTTCTTGTCCAGCTGAGAAATGTGAACCAGACCTTCCTTGCCGGGAGCGATCTCAACGAACGCGCCGAAGGTCATCAAGCGGGTAACGGTACCCAGGAAGATGGTGCCGGGCTCGGGATCTCTTGCAATGGCATCGATGATAGCCAGTGCGCGGTAGCCGTCGTCCTTGTTGACAGCGGCGATGAAGATGGAGCCATCGTCCTCGATATCGATCTTACAGTTGGTGTCTGCACAGATCTTCTGGATCACCTTACCGCCGGAGCCGATGACCTCGCGGATCTTATCGGGATCGATCTTGGTGGTGATCATCTTGGGAGCGTACTTGGATACGTCCTCACGGGGCTCGGGCAGAGCCTTCAGGATATACTCGTCGATAATATAGAAACGGCCCTTCTTGGTAGTCTCGAAGGCGTTTTTGATGATCTCGGGAGTCAAGCCGTCGATCTTCAGGTCCATCTGAATGGAGGTGATACCCTTCTTGGTACCTGCAACCTTAAAGTCCATATCGCCGAAGAAGTCTTCCAGACCCTGGATGTCGATCATGGTCATCCAGCGCTCGCCCTCGGTGATCAGACCGCAGGAGATACCTGCAACAGGAGCCTTGATGGGAACACCTGCGTCCATCAGAGCCAGAGTAGAGCCGCAGACGGAAGCCTGGGAGGTAGAACCGTTGGAGGAGATAACCTCGGATACGGTACGGATTGCAT
>JAGBXS010000121.1 GCA_017629175.1 Clostridia bacterium | reverse complement strand
AGCGTCGGGGTTCTTAACGTACTCGGGCTCGGTGGAAACTTCTTCCTCGGAGGACTCAGCGGGAGCCTCTTCGGAGGACTCAGCCTCGGGCTCGGAAGAAGCGGGTGCTTCGGAAGAGGTTGCGGGAGCGGTGGAGGATGCTTCGGGAGCGGAAGAGGTCTCTTCCTCGCTGCAGGAAGCCAATGCACAGCAGGTGAAGATCATCAGCAGTGCAAGCAAAAGAGAAAGCTTTTTCATGTTTTTCTTTTTCCTTTCTTGTTTTGGATGTGCCGATATTATACCACACTATTTTTGATTTTGCAAGTAATTTTCGCAAAAAACAAGAGACCTGACGAGAGGTCTCTTGCATTTTTTCTTTTGCAGGAAAAGATCTTACTTGATCTCGATCTCGCCCATGAAGCCCCAGGTGTGGGAAGTCACACGGATCTCAACGTAACGGCCGGTCACGTCCATCTCTGCAACCAGAGCGTGAACAGTGTTGTCCTCATAACCTTCCAGCTCGTTCATCAGGGACAGAGTAGCAGCGGAGTACCAGGTCTCGTTATCCTCGGAAACCAGGATCTCGATGGTGTGAGGGCAGGTGATGCCGGGGCTGGTCTCTTTCAGGGAGTGAATGGTCACTTCGCTGATCTCGTAGCTCTGGCCCAGGTCGAACTGAACGTAGCCGTAGCCGCGCTCGGTCTGAGCAGGAGTGCTCTGGTTGAACGCCATCCAGCCTGCTTCTCTGTAATCATTCAGGGGGATCTGACCATCGGTCAGCTCAAAGCCATCGTCGGGGTAAGAGGGAGCGGCATTTTCATCCCAGCCCCAGCCCACGTCAGCACCGCCCATGCGGAACTGCTCGGAGATGGTGTACTCCTTGCCTGCGGCAACGTTGTTACCCTCAGTGGAGATAGCGTCGGGGTTCTTAACGTACTCGGGCTCGGTGGAAACTTCTTCCTCGGAGGACTCAGCGGGAGCCTCTTCAGAGGACTCGGCCTCGGGCTCGGAAGAAGCAGCGGGCGCCTCGGAAGAGGTAGCGGGTGCGGTAGAGGATGCTTCGGGAGCGGAAGAGGTCTCTTCCTCACTGCAGGAAGCCAGTGCACAGCAGGTGAAGATCATCAGCAGTGCAAGCAAAAGAGAAAGCTTTTTCATGTTTTTCTTTTTCCTTTCGTTTTTAGTGTTGCAATAATTATACCACACAGTTTTCATTTTTGCAAGTTTTTTGTTTAAAAATGCAACAAAAAAAGCAAGAGATCGAAAGACCTCTTGCTTTTGATGTTTTAGCTTACTTTGCGGTGAACTCGGAAAGGAATGCCCAACCGGGAGTCTGCACAACGATCTTAACGTAACGGCCGGTCACGTCGCACTCGATGGTAGCGGGAGCGTTAGCAACAGTCTCGTCGGTGGTGGGAACTACGGAACCTACGGAGTACCACTCCTCGCCGTCCTCGGAAACCAGGAACTCAACGTTGGTGGGAGCGGCGATACCGCTGCCAAGGAAGATACTGCCGGTGTAGAGAGTCAGCTCGGAGAGAACGTAGCTGTTCTCCAGGTCAACGATGATCCAGGCACCGTTGTTCTCAGCATAGTCGGGAGCGTTCTTGTGGAAGCCCATCCATGCAGCGTCGGTGTAAGCAGCGTCGTCAGCAGCGATCGCACCGTCGGTGAGGTCGTTAGCATCATCGGGATAAGCGATGTTTGCGTTCTCATCCCAGCCCCACTCTACGTCTGCGCCGCCCTGGCGGTACAGCAGAGAACGGGTGTAGGTCTTGCCTTCGGCAACGTTAGCACCCTCGGTAGCAAGAGCGTCGGGGTTCTTTTCGAACTCGGGCTCGGTGGAAACTTCTTCTTCGGAGGACTCGGGAGCTTCCTCGGAGGACTCAGGAGCTTCCTCGGAGGACTCGGGAGCGGTAGAAGAAGTAGCGGGAGCGGTGGAAGATGCTTCGGGAGCGGAAGAGGTCTCTTCCTCGCTGCAGGAAGCCAGCACGCAGCAGGTCAGTACCATCAGCAGTGCCAGCAGGAGAGAAAGTTTTTTCATGATGTTCTTTTCCTTTTCTTGTTATTTTTTGCTTTCATCATGTAAGCTAACGGAATTATACCACTGTTTACATGGAAAAGCAATAGTTTTTTTGTAAATTTACATTTCTTACCAAAATAAGATCTCAGTCGAAGATGTAAAATGCGGAAAGGTAGTCGTCGATCTTCTGCTCGACGTCCACCGCAATGGATTCGAAATGAGAAGCTACGTTGAGAGATCCCGACGCCACCAAAGAATCGAACATGGAGTGAATACCGCCGAAATTATGGAGAACGCCCAAGTCGTAGGCCACGTTGTTGAAAATGTAGTTGTCCAGCATTTCCTCGGAATCGTTATCTCTGAAATCCCGCACCTTCAAAAAGCCTTCGTAATATTCGGGAGTGATCCAGTTCTTAGCTTCGCAGGCCAACAGCTCGATCATGTAGGCAGAGAATACGGGATCCTCTACGCTGACGGGGATACAAATGCCGTAGGCATAATAAACGTTTGCGGGGGTGCAGTAGGATTCCTGCTCCTCGCTGCCCTTGGGAACGGGAAGGATGCCCATGTGATCCCGCACTTCGTAGTTGTTCAGCTTCTTGATGGCAGAGAAGGCGGAGTAATAGAACAGCACGCGGTCATTGCCGAAGCCTGCCATGGCGGCTTCCCAAACGTTCTTTTCGGGCCAGGTTGCAGGCATCTTATGGGTGTTGGCAAACCAGGAATGATCCAGGAAGGCATTCACAATCTGCTCTGCGGCCGTAAGAGACGTCTCGGAGGAACCGAACTCCACATAGGGAATATCGTTTTGATCCTTTGCGATCAGCTTGTTGCCGGTGGCACTGTAAAAGCCGCCGATATTGTTGGTGCCGATCATTCCCCAGCAGTCCTCATAGGTCATGACGCCGTCGAAATTACTGTCATGGGTTGCCAGCTTGCCCATCTCCACCATCGTGTCGAAAGTCCATTTGCCGTCCCTGACCAGGTCATACAGAGAACCGTATTTGGAGGCGCAGACTTCATCGTAGATCTCCTTGTTGAACAGGATGGCATAGGAGATGTTCTTCTGCATAACGGAAATATCGCCGGTGGTAAAGAACAGCTTCCCTGCAACGGAAAGGTTCTCGTTGGCCGCCTGATCCCACCAGGGAGCGTCCAGATGGATATAATCGGAGAATTCCTTAAGGTCCCACAGCATCGCTTCCTGTGCCAAGCGAGTTGCCTGCCCCATAAAGGGCATAGCCGCATCGTAAAAGGCGGTACCGGCAACCGTATCCACCATGATTTGCTCCGCTACGTTTCTTACTTTGTAAGCTTCTACTTCCACGCCATATGCGTCGTAAATTTCCCGGTTGCGCCATCTGACAGCCTCGTTGAAACGGACATCAGTGGTGGTGTACAGATCCGGCGCGATCTCTTCGGAGTAGTAGGTACCCTCGATCTCATTGCCGGTGACGCAAACGGTAAAGATGTCCCTACCAAAGTTGAATTCCGGCAGATGCAAGTACTCCACGGTGTAACGGCCGCTTCCGTCCTGATACATGGCATCTCCCTCTACGCCGGAGATTTCGGGGTAGGAAATTTCCGGCTCGGAAGTTTCGGGATCGAAGGAATCGGAACCGCTTTCCTCGAAGGAGTCATAGCTCTCGTCGGGCCAACCGTTTTCTGCTGACGCATCATGGCTCTCGACAGGCGCAGGATCTGCGGAATACTCCGGCTCCGGCACCTCGGAAGACTCTCCGCCCTCCAAAGGCAGATCTGTCACAGAGGAACCGTTTCCCGAATCGGCATCCGAGCTTGATTCGGAAGCATAAGAAGACGTGTCCCCAAGGGGGGCTGTCTCTTCCTCACCGCAGGCGGCCATGAAGCAGGCCAATGCCATCAGCAGTACCATCAAAAGGGTAAGTTTTCTCATAACGCGTTCTCCTTTTCTTGATTTTTACGGGAACAATATTTCAATCAATTCCTCGATCTCTTCCCGTGTGGAGACGGAATTGATCTTTTCTCTCAGCTTGGCGCTTCCCACGCCGCCGCGGCAATATTTGGAGAGGTGCTTGCGCATTTCCAGCAGTGCCTTGGTGCCTCGGTCTGCCTCCAAAAGGCGGATCTGTTTGCGGATCACGCTTTTGATCTCGCCGTTTTCCGGCGGAGTATAGGGCAATCCCTCAAAATGGCAGATCAGCTCTCTGAACAGCCAGGGTCTGCCGTAGCACCCTCTCCCCACCATGATGCCGTCGCACCCGGTGGTTTTCAGCATATCCTCGGCACTCTGCGGGGAGTCGATGTCTCCGTTGCCGATAACGGGAATGGAAAGGGCTTGCTTCACCTTTGCAATATAGGCTCTGTCTGCCAAACCGCTGTAAAGCTGTTCTCTGGTTCTGCCGTGGACGAACACAGCGGAGGCACCTCCCGCCTCGCAGGCCTTGGCAACCTCTACCCCGTTGATCAACGTTTCGTCGATGCCCTTACGGATCTTGGCAGTAACGGGAACGTCCACCGCCTTCACCACCGCCTTCACGATGGCCTCGCACAGGGCGGGATCCTTCATCACCGCGCTTCCGTCCCCGTTGTTATACACCTTGGGCATGGGACATCCGAAGTTGATGTCGATAAAGGCGGGAGAAAATTTTTGCAGTCGGTAAGCCGCCTCCCCCATCACCTCCGGCTCGTGGCCGAAGATCTGGATGGCGGCAGGCCGCTCGTCCTCGTGAAGCATGGCAAGGTTGTCGGTTTTGCGGTCGCCGTAGACCACTCCCTTGGAGGAGATCAGCTCGGTGCAGACGCATTCCGCCCCGTAGGACACGCAGATGGAGCGGTAGGCGTAATCGGTGATGTTGGCCATAGGGGCCAAAAAGATGCCGTGCTTGACTTCAAAGTTTCCGATCTTCATATCAGTTTAAGGTCTTTCCGCTCCCCGCCTGCTTTACCATGCGGATCGCTTGTTTGTTCAAGGTAAGATATTTGGGGTGTCCGATCTCGGGGAGGATCTTTTCCATGGCCTGCCCCGTTTCTTCGATCAAGGGCATATCCGTCAGGGAGGCGGTGCGCAACACCAGCTCGCCGCTTTGCTTTTCCCCAAAGAAGTCCCCCGGGCCTCTCTGCTCCAGATCCGCCTTGGCGATGAAGAAGCCGTCTGAGGAGTCCTTCATCACGTTCAGCCGCTCCGAGGGCTTGCCGCTTCCGTTGACCAGGACGCAGAAGGACTTGCGGGTGCCTCTGCCAACACGGCCTCGTAACTGATGAAGCTGGGAAAGGCCGAAGCATTCCGCGTTTTCGATCAAGATCACGTTGGCGTTTGGCACGTCCACACCCACCTCGATGACGGTGGTGGAGACCAGGATCTTGGTGCGCCCTGCGGCGAAGTCCTCCATGGCCTGGGTCTTCTGGGCGGGAGATTGCTTGCCGTGGATCAGCCCCATGGGGATGCCTGCAAAGGCGCCGCATTGCAGCTCGCGGAAATAGCTTTCCGCCGCCTTTTTGGGGGATTTTTCCTCCGCCAAGGCGTTTTCCTCCACCAGGGGACAGATGATATAGGCTTGTCCGCCTTGACCGATCTGCCGCAGGATGGAGCCGTAGATCCCCTTGCGGTCCTTGGGGGTAAGCACCAGGGTATCGATGGTTTGTCTTCCCGGAGGAAGCTCGTCCAGCACGGTGACGTCCAAGTCGCCGTACAAAATTAAGGAGAGAGATCTGGGGATGGGGGTGGCGGACATGACCAGCATATGGGCACGCTTGCCCCCGCTCTCCTCGCTTTTTTCCAAAAGGGTGGCTCTCTGCCGTACCCCGAAGCGGTGCTGTTCGTCGGTGACCACCAGCCCTAAGCGGTTAAAGGAAACGTCCTCCTGCAATACCGCGTGAGTGCCCACCAAAACCTGTATTTCCCCGCTTTTCAGCTTTTCTTTCACCATGGTCTTTTGTTTTTTGGTCATGCCTCCGGTGAGCAAGGCGGTGGTGATGCCCAAAGGCTCCAGATAGGAGGCGATCTTCTCCCCGTGCTGGGTGGCTAAGATCTCCGTGGGTGCCAGCAGGACGGCCTGCATCCCGTTCTTGGCACACAGCTCCAAGGCCGCGGCGGCTACCACGGTCTTGCCGCTTCCCACGTCACCCTGCACCAGGCGGGTCATGGGGGTGGGCTTTGCCATATCAGAAACGATGTGGGCGATGGCCTTTTGCTGTGCCCCCGTGGGGGTAAAGGGCAGACGGGAAAGCAGCTCGCTTGCCATAGGAACCATGGGAACGGCTTCCGCTCCCTCCTTGGCGTGGCGCATCTTCCGCAGAGCTAAGCGGAACACCAACAGCTCACGGAAGGCGGCGCTTCGCTTGGCTTTTGCCAGCTCCTCCATGCTCCGCGGACAGTGAAGCCGCAAAATGGTTTCCCCGTAGGGTAAAAGATCATACGCTTCCGCCAGCTCTCCGGGCAGGCAATCCTCCAGCTCTGCCAAGGCGGGCAGGGCACTTTCTACCGCGGCGCGGAAGGCGGCTTGGGTCAACCCCTCGGAAAGGGAGTAGACCGCCAAAATATCCGGCAAGGGATGCTCGGGGGTGACGGGCTCTAAATCGGGAGAGGTAGCCTCCGCTCCGAACAGACCCATTTGGATCCTGCCGTAGAGGCGGTAATATCTCCCCGGTTTGATCTTCTGGGCTAAATAGCGTTTGCCGAAAAAGGTGACGGTGATGGGTGCCGTGTCGTCCTCGGCCTGCATTCGAAGCAGCTCTACCCCGCCGTAGGTACGCCCCACAGTGGGAAGCTTGGTGCAGCGCACCACCACGGAATGGACTTCCCCGTCGGTGCAATCCCGTAAGGGGGTGATATCCCCGCGGTTCTGGTAGGATCTGGGGAAGGTCATCAGCAGGTCTTCTATGGTATGGATGCCCTTGGCGGCAAACAGCTTTGCCTTGGCTTCGCCGATGCCCTTCAGGGTCGTCAGCAGATCTGTCAGATGCATAGATCCGTCTCCTTTCTCAAAAGTGATATCTTAGTATAGCATATTTTTTTCGGTTTGTAAAGGCATAAAAACAAGGCACCCCGAAAGGTGCCTTGCAAAAATTTGATTTTAGTCGTTCAGCTGGTAAGCCTCAACGTACTCGTCGATCTTATCCTGAATTGCGCCCTCGATGCCCTCCAGGTGAGAAGCAACTGCGTTGGAGTTGCCTGCCATCAGAGTGGCGAACATGGAGTTGATGCCGCCGAAGTCATAGAGAATACCCAGGTCGTAAACTACGTTGTTGAAGATGTAGTTGTCCAGCATATCCTCGGAGTCGAAGTCCTTAGCATCTCTGCCCTTCAGGGTTACTTCGTAGTAAGCGGGAGTGATGTGGTTCTTACCGCCTGCAGCCATCAGCTCGATCATGTAAGCGGAGAACTCGGGATCCTCAACGTTGGTGGGGATGCAGATACCGTAAGCGTAGTAGATGTTAGCGGAGGTGTAGTAGGTATCCTGCTCTACGGATGCCTTGGGGTTGGGGATGATACCCATGATGCCTGCAACGTCGTAGTTACGGAGCTTCTTGATCGCGGAGAATGCGGAGGGGTAGAACAGGGTACGCTTGTTACCGAATGCGCCCATTGCACCTTCCCAAACGTTCTTCTCGGGCCAGGTAGCCTCCAGCTTCTGGGTGTTTGCGAACCAGGAGTCATCCTGGAAGGTGTTCAGAACCTTCTCTGCGTAGAGAACGGAAGCCTCGGAGCCGAATTCCAGGTAGGGGATGTCGTTCTGATCCTTTGCGATCAGCTTGTTACCGGAGCCGATGAAGAAGGATGCGATACCGTTGGTACCAACCATGCCCCAGTAGTCCTCGAAGTTCATGCCGGGCTTGTCATCGATCTCGTAGGTGTTCAGTCTGCCCATTTCAACCATGGTGTCCAGAGTCCACTTGCCGTCACGTACCAGATCGTACATGGAGCCGTAGGTCTCTGCGCACAGATCGTTGTAGATGTCCTTGTTGAACAGGATGGCAGAGGATACGATCTTCTGCATGATGGAGATATCACCGGTGGTGAAGTACAGTCTGCCTGCAACGGAAAGGTTCTCGTTAGCAGCCTGATCCCACCAGGGAGCATCCAGGTGGATGTAATCGGCGAACTCATTCAGGTCGTACAGCATGTTCTGCTGTGCCAAGGGAGCCGCCTGACCCATGAAGGGCAGAGCTGCATCGTAGGTAGCAGTACCTGCGGTGGAGTCCTGAGAAACGGTGGTAGCAACGTTGTTAACGGCATACGCCTCGATGGTAACGCCGTACTGCTCGAAGATCAGGTCGTTACGAGCTCTTACCGCCTCGTTCAGAACGGAGTCGGTGGTATCGTACAGGTCGGGTGCGATCTCCTCGGAGAAGTAGGTGGTGTCGCCTACGTTGCTGGTAACGCAGACTACGAAGGTATCCTTGGAGAAGTTGAACGCGGGCATACCCAGGTTCTCAACGGTGTACATACCGTTGTCATCCAAGTAGATAGAATCCTCAGAGGTATCACCGGAGGTGGTGCCGGAGGAGGTGGTGTTACCGCCCTGAGATGCGTCGGGAGTGCTCTCGGTGGTAGTGGTGTTGTTACAAGCCGCCATCAGAGGGCAAACCAGCAACAGCATACCGAGAAGAAGCGCAAACATTCTTTTCGTCATGGTAAATTCCTTTCTGACCACATTTGTGGCATTTTTTCTTATTCTATATCATATCACCTTTCCCCTTTTCTGTCAAGCATCGAATATCCCAAAAACAATTCTCTCTTTTTGGAAAAAATTACAAAAACCACAAAAGATAGGCTACAAATACGCCGCGAGAGTGGGAGGAACGAGGCATTGACGACAAAAAAACGCACCCTGCTTTGTGCAGGATGCGTTCTTGCTTTTTAATCTCTGTAAAGGGATTGGTATTCCGTAATGGCGGCCTCGATATCCGGGAGGATGCCGTAGACGGCGGATGCCACGGCGGTAGAGCCGTCGCGGTACAAATTGGTGATCACTTCCCCTGCGCCACCCATTCCGTGGATCACGCCCAGATCGTAGACCATGTTGCCGAAGATGATCTCCAGCATCGCTCTGGAATCCCAATCGGCATAGTTGGTACTGCGCAACAGGCCTTCCTCATACTCGGGGGAAACGCTGTTCTTGGAATAGCAAGCCAACGCCTCCGTCATGTAGGCGGAGAAGGCCGCGTCGGACACGTTTTTGGGTATGCAGATGCCGTAGGCGTACTGACCCATTACGGGGGTGTAGTAGGATTTCTGGGAAGCGGTATGCAAGGGCATAGGAAGGATACCGAATTCCACCTTTTCGCCCTTACGCAGAGAAGCCACAGAGGCCAGGGTGTCCACGTAGAACAGTGCTCTGCCGGACTCGAAGATCTCCTTGCCTGCCTTGGTGTAATCGTCCACCTGACCCTCCAGGCTTTCCATGGGCAGGACGGAATCCGTTTTGCCCAGCAGGATCTGCTGGATCTTCAAAAGGGTGGTCAACGCGGTGGCGTCGCCAAGGGTTGCCTTGGGAGTGCCGCCCACACCGATGGTGATGAGCTGTTTGCCGGAGGCTATGTAATGGTAAAGGGAGCTGTTATAAGTACCCACGGTGCCCCAAGTATCCGTCAGACCCATACCGGGAATGCCGTCCAGATCGGCAGCAAGGAGCTTGCCCGTCTCGTACATGGTGTCAAGGGTCCATTTGTTCTGCCCCACCATGGAGTAGAAGTCCATGTCCAGATCGTAAGCCAGGGTCTTGTTGAACAGTACGGCGGCGGAAGCCTTCTTGTGGGAGAAGGTCACGTCACCCACGGCGAAATACTGCTTGCCGTCAAAGGACAAAACGGCGTTTGCCTTCTGATCCCACCAGGGAGCCTCCAGATGAATGGTTCCTGCGAAATCGTTCAGGTCATAGAGCAGATTTTCCTGACCAAGGGCAATGGCATCGGGCAGGAAGGGCATTGCCGCATCGTAGTCCACCGTGCCCGCCATAGCGTCGTTCAGAAGGGTCTCAAAAACGTCGTTGACGCGGTACGCTTGGATCTCCACGCCGTAATCCTGGGCCAGCCGGTTGTTACGGATCTTGATGTAATTCTCAATACGGGTATTGTAGATGCCGTAGCCGATCTCCTCGGAGTAGTAGGTCTTCTGCATAGCGTCGCCATACACGCAAACGGTAAACAGCGTGTCCGGGAACTCAAAGGCGGGCATGTCCAGATCGTTCAGCGTATAATTGCCCTCGTTGTCGCGGTAGGGATCGGTATCGGGAATGGATTCCTCGGAGCTTTCTTCCATGGATTCTTCCTCGGAGGACTCTGCTTCGGAGGATTCCTCGGAGCTTTCTTCCACGGACTCTTCCTCGGAGGATTCTGCTTCGGAGGATTCCTCCTCGGAGGAGGCTTCCTCGGAGCTTTCCGGCTCGGAGGGAAGCTCGATATCGCTGATGAAGATCTCGGAGGAGGCTTCCTCGGAGCTTTCTTCCATAGACTCCTCTTTCGAGCTTTCCGCCTTGGAGGAGGCCTCGGAGGACTCCGAAACGGGTGCCTTGGAGGAGCTTTCCTCCTCTTCCCCGCCGCAGGCGGAAAGAGCAAGGCACAAAAGCATCAAGACAGAAAGCAAAAGTATAAGAATTCGTTTCGTTGACATGAAAAATTCCTCTTCTCTGCCGTAGGTTTAGTCTTCGCGTTGCAATGCGGTGGCGATGGTCTCTGCATCCATGCCGCCCATCCAGCGAAGCTCCAGCTCCTCTGTTTGGGTGTTCTCTGCAAAATATGCGGTGCGCACGGCGTTATATGCCGCTTTATCGCATTTCACCAAGGTGCCGTCGATGCGGGCGTTGTATTCCCCGCTGGCCTTACGGTACAGCACGGGGGAGACGGCGGGCTTGCCGGCCGTCAAGGTCAGCTCGTCCATGCCGTAGGCAGTATCGCCGTTCTTTAGGTTTTGGGTGTAGGATACCAAGATAAAGGCACTGCCGTCCTTACGCTTCCAGGCAGCCCATTCCTCGTCCACACCGGTGACGAAGGAATACAGCTCTTCCCCGTCGGAAATGCGGATCACGTAGTTCACGGGCAAGCCGTCCTCGCCGTGGGTACGGGCCAGCAGCTCTGCCACGCCATCTCCGTCCACGTCTTGTAAGGCGAAGGTCCAGCCGGTGAAGGAGCCTTCCGTTTTCTTGTAGATCAAACTCGCCAAGGGAGACATGGGGATCTCCTCCACCACCTTTACCAGACAGGTGGCCTTGTTCCCCTTGGAGGTGGTGGCCGTTACGGTAGCCTCTCCCAAAGCGACGGCGGTCAAGCTGCCGTCCTCCTCCACGCGGATCACTTGGTGGTCAGAGCTTTGCCAAGTCAGCTTTTTGTTGGTGGTTCCCACGGGCACGAACTCGAAGGACACCTCCACCTTACTGCCAATCAGCACCAACAGCTCGGTCTGCTTGAAGGAGAACTCCTTCTCCTCGATGGGAGAGATCACGATGTCCTCCAGCTTAGGCTCGCTTTCATCACGGTAGATGCCGGAGAAATCGGGCTCGGAGCTGTTTGCCTCGGAGCTTTCCGGTTGAGAGGGTTCCTCTACAGAGGAGTCCTCGGGATCGCTTTCGTCCTCGGAAGGATCGATCTGAGAGCTTTCGTCCTCCGACCAGGGAATGCTGATCTCAACGATATAAGAGCTTTCCCCCGGGGAGTCTTCCCCCTCGGAGGAGCCTGTAAGGGACTCCGAGCTTTCTCCCGCTGAAGAAGCACCCGCGCTTTCCCCTTCGGAAACGTTCGTCTGCTCCGTACAGCCTGCCGCAAACAGCAAAACGCAGATCGCGGCAAATAAAATCAAGTATTTCTTCATGATTATGTTCCCCTTTGACGGCTTTTTCTCAAAACGGTATTCTGCCGCCATTTTTCCAAACAATATGATACCACATTTTTTTCTTCCCGTCAATGTTGTTTTTTGTAAATTTTCTGTATTCCCTTTATAAAAACCAAGCCAAAACGACGAAAAAAGACTTTACAAAACCGCAACTCTTTCCCGCGCAGAACGGCTTTGATACTTGACAGTAGGAAATAAGCGTGCTATAATTAAAGAAAAAGAACAAAGGAGAAACTTCATGAAAAAGCTGTTATCGCTGTTTCTTGCCGCAGTGCTTCTGTTTACCCTGGTAGGCTGCAGCACCGCTCCCGCAGAAGAGAGTTCTGCCTCCTCCGTTGCCACAGAGAGTTCCTCTGAGGCGGAATCCCCCGCAGAATCCTCTCCCGACACATCCGACACTTCATCCCAAGAGGAGGAACGTCCCATGATCTCCATCAAAGGTGATGCCAATTACGCCAACGTAGCGTTGGGCAAGACCTACACCCACACCGAGCTTCATCCCAGCAATTCCGGTGCATCTTATCCCGACGAGGGCGGGATCTCCATGACCGACGGTGTGATCGCACCCGCAGACGGAAAGTATTCCGACCCCTCCTTCATGGGCTTTAACAAGAATCACAACGATTACACCGCAAAAGGCTACTCCGCCGTTACCGTGGATCTGGGCGAATTGCATTACCTGGATAAGTTTGTGGCTCACGTAGCCTCCAAGAAGCATCTCAGCGTGGGCATCAACGCTCCCGAGATCGTGTTCATCTACGTTTCCCACGATGGCGAGACCTGGCACAAGGTTGGCTACACCTCCCACGAGGACAGCGAGACCGAAGCTTCCATCCCCAGCATCCTTGAGCTGGAGTACGCCGTTTCCGCACGTTACGTGCAGTACCGTTTCCTGGGCGACAGCAACTGGATCTTCGTCTGCGAGGTAGAGGCATTCGGTATTGAAGCAGAGGAAGAGATCCCCTTCCCCGATGAAGAGGAGGTTACCTCCTTCCTGTTCGTGGGCAACAGCTCCACCTATTACTTCAACATCCCCGTAAAGCTGATGCGCCTTGCCGAGTCCGCAGGTGTTGAGATCGAAGTGGAAAACAGCTGCGTGGGCAGTGCTTACCTCAGCTATTTTGCAGACGCCACCAACGAGCGTCACGGCATTCCCTTCCGTGAACATCTGGCATCCAAGAAATTCGACTACGTAGTTCTGCAGGACAACTCCGGCGCGGATTATGAGGATTCCAAGCCCGCCATCGATATCCTGCTTCCCCTGATCAAGGAAAACGGCGCAGAGATGCTGCTGTACAAGAGATACTCCTCCAACGACGACCCCGCACAGCGTTTGGACAGCGCTTACCGCCATGAAGTGAACTACTCCCAGCTGGCCGAGACCTTCGATGTCGACCGTGTGGCTCCCGGCGCAGACGCCTTCCTGATCTGCACCGAGAAGTATCCCGAGATCAACCTGTACCACACCGACAACTCCCACCACGGCGCGGGAGAAGGTGCGTACCTCTTAGCTTGCGTGATGGCCATCGAGTTCCTGGACATTGATCTGGACGATTGCACCTACACCGCCGGTCTGGACGAAGCCACTGTGGCAAAGCTGAAGGAATGCGCAAAGATCGCCTGCGAAACGGGCTACGATTACCCCCAGAAGTAAAAAAGCATAAAAAGAGAAGACGGTCTTTAGCCGTCTTCTTTTTGGTTACGAGGAAGGGTACGTTCCGCCCCTTCCCCCTAAAAAAGAGTAGCCCCCAAAAAACGTTTATTGCCGAAAACTATTATTTTCGGGCGGGATATCCTTGCAATCCCAAAGAAATTATGATATACTAAAACAAAAAAGGGAGAAAACGCTATGAAGAATACAATCGCATTTTTGATGGCCGCTTTGCTGACGGTTTGCCTGCTTTTGTCTTCCTGCGATACTGTCCCGAAGGATCTCAAGATCGTGGGGGAATGGCGAGGGGTAGATCATCGGGACGTTTTGGTCTTTTTTGAAGACGGAAGTGCGGAATACAGAACAGAGGGACGGGAAAACGAAAAACTTTCCTGGCGCTATGACGGGGAAAAATCCTGTCTTTACATCGATTCGTATCGTTTCACAGAGATCAAAAATCCACCGGAAGGATATTCTCTCGGCGCGGACGAAACCTATTGCGAGACCAGCTGGGCAACAGAAACACATATCTTTGAATTAAGCAGCGATTCCGTTTACGTAGAATTATATCGAAGCGGGGAAAAACGCTTCTACCATCCCGACAGCTACGAAGAAGCCCGCCGTGACTACACACAGAAATTACGTGCAGAATTGGATGCCGTGAAAAAGCAGGCCGAAAAAATATCCGTGGGAGACGAATACGTACTGCGGTACGACCGCTGGGATGCGGAGCTTGCGTATACGCTGTTAAACGTCACCTATGAGGAAAATACCATAACCATAGAATTCCAGTGCAAAAACACCGGAAAAGAAGACTTTTCCCCCTCGTTTATGATCTCGCCCAACCTTACCGCGCCCAAGCCGTACATTGGGTTATATCAAGTGAACAGCGTCGGTCTGTGGCTGGACGAAGAAGGAAATGAGTTGCGCATCCCTGTGGGAGAAACCAAGAAAGGCTTTTACCTGATTGATCTCAGCGTATGTTACTATGATCTCGAGGAAGCGCGGGACTATTACGGAAGTATGTTCGGGATCCTTGGCTGGGATACAGAGATCAAAGACAGTGTAGCGGTACCCGGGTTCTATATTGATTTGGAAGAGTTTATTTCATAGTCAAGACCACCGGTTCAACCGGTGGCTTGCACAGCCCCTATAAGGGGCTATTACCGGCTTGGCCCCTAAAAGGGGCGCTGAATCTTTATTATCGCATCACATGCACTGCCACCCGTAAACGGGTCAGATTATGCTTTTGCAGCTTCTGCGATAATTCCGAGCTTTGTTTTTCACCAAGTGGGCTTGCATGAAGCTCGCCCGGATGATTGTAGCTCCGCTCTATTCTACCGCTCCCCTGGTAGAACCAGGGGTTTATTTAGAACACACAAAACCAAAAAAGAGAAGCCGTTTTGGCTTCTCTTTTTTGTGCGTTAGTCGTCCCAATCTTTATCGTAGTCTACGACCTTTCCGTCGGAGGCGCGGACGGTATACTCGGCGCGGCCTTCGCGGAATTTGATCTCATAGACCCATCTGCCGTCGTCACGATCCAAGAGGACGTTGGAGACAAATGAGCGGAGTATTACCTGCAAACGAAATAATTCCGTTGTAAATCGTAAAGTCCCCTTCAAACCGATTACAGCATCATATATAAAAACGGGCAGAAATGCAAAAAACCATTGCTTTTTTTGCACATTTGACTTATACTGTAAAAAAGCGGAGGTTATTATGATGAAAAAAGTTATGACTGTTATTTT
>JAGBXS010000012.1 GCA_017629175.1 Clostridia bacterium | reverse complement strand
CTGCCCAGAACAAGCATCTCTTCCCTGCGGGAAGCCGCATTCTGGAGATCGAGAAGTGCGTCCATCTCTGCCCTCTGGTGGGCACCATGGACGAGAATCTGATGTTCATCCGCAAGGGCTCCTCTCTCCAGACCCGTCTTGCGGAGTTCCGTGCCGCGGGCAACGAATACCACCCGGGCTATATGTACTCCCCCTTGGACGAGGCTGTGGAGTTCGGTAAGTACAGACACGAGCTTTAAAAAGGCATAACGAAAGCCTCCGCTTTTGCACGGAGGCTTTTTGTTTCGTTAATTGGGAAGAGACAGATATCCCGGAATAACGTCTTCTACGCCCTGCAGGCGAGCAAGGGTGAACATCATTTCCTGCAACTCCGAGGGTTCTACCCAAAGGTAACAATATAGCTGTGAACTTCCGAAAAACTCACTTTCACCAAGCTGAGAGTAGAACGGCAATGCTTCCAGCATTGCTCTCGCCTCTACCTCCCCAATACCGGTCTCAAATTCAATAAAAAGCCGACCTTCTTCGTGCTTGCGAACAAGCGAATAGCGTATCGCCCGCCGCAATTCTTCATCGGTCATTTCGGAATAAGGCTTCTTAGTCCAGGAAAGATCCAGCGTATAGGTCTTCATCACCATCTTTCTCAACACCATATAATCCAATGAGTTGACTTCGCCGTCCAAATTCAAATCTGCAGAATACAACAGAGAATCACGAAGAGAATAGGTTTTGAGAACGAAGCGCTTCAAAATCTTGTAGTCAATGGAATTCACTTTCCCATCGACATTCAGATCCCCTAAGCTATGGTTATAAACACCCACCACCGCCGCTACAGGAAGGGCAACGGTGGGCAAAAGGAGCGCCACCGTAAGCAAGGTGAGAATCAAAGTTTTGGTTTTCATCAATAAGGAGGTCTCCTTTCGTTTTTCTTCCCGATTTATGATTGGGAAGGATTTGCATTTACAGTATACAAAAAGCGAACCTTTTTGTCAACAAAAATCAACAAAAGAAACTTATTTTGGCCATTTGCACAAAAAAACAACGTGTTTTTATAAAAACCGCACAAACGAAAAACACCCACGGGAGTGACTTAAACTTCCCTGGGTGTTTTGCTTTCAATCTTCTTTTTTACCGCAACTGCAGGTCTTACAGCCGCTGTAGGGGCATCCGATGCACTTCTGCCCGCGTTTTTTTGCTTTGACGATGTAAGTAATTGCTCCGCCTAAGATGGCAAGCAAGACTACGGCTAAAATGATGTTTTCCGTCATGATGCCACGGGCTCCTTTGCTTTCTTTTGGGCTTTCTTGTTCTCGTATGCCTTCTTTGCCTTGGCGTTGGAATGGATGCCCAGGATCGTCACGATGCCGATGATGGCCACCACGGCAACGAGACCTGCCGCGAAGCCGTCGCCCACCTTACCCAGGGTGATGATCGTACCGATCTGGTACACCAGGTAGGAAAGCACGTAAGCGATGGAGAACTGCAACCCAATGCCTGCGAACAGCCACTTTTTGCTCTTGATCTCGGAGTTCATAGCGCCGATGGCCGCAAAGCAGGGCGGGGTGAACAGGTTGAAGATCAGGTACGCCAGGCCTGCCGCGGCGGTGATACCCAGCACGGCCTCGCCGTTGCCAGTCTGCAACAGCTCAAAATCATCGTTGACCGCCAAGGCAGTAAAGACGGCACCCAGGGTACCCACTACTTCCTCCTTAGCGATGAAGCCGGTGACGGCAGCCGCCGCCAACTGCCACATACCGAAGCCCAAGGGGATCAAAAGCACCGCAATGGGAGAAGCAATACTGTGGAGGATGGACTCTGCAGGCTCTGCCTCGGAGAAAGTCCAGGAATAGTTCAGCATAATGGTGACCAACGCGTTGCACACCAGGATCACCGTGCCCGCCTTGACGATGTAGGACCATCCTCTGGAGCACATGGACTTGAAGGCACCCCAGAAGGAGGGCATCTTGTATTCGGGAAGCTCGATGATAAAGAAGGATTTCTTATACTTATAGCCGGAGACCCACTTCACCAGCAAAGCACCGAAGAACACCAGCAAAAGGCCCATAAAATACATAGCGGGAGCGATCCAAGCGGATTCCGGGAAGAACAGCCCTGCCAGCAGAGCGATCACGGGGATCTTGGCACCGCAGGGAATGAAGGGAGTGAGCATAGCGGTGGCTCTCCGCTCACCCTCGTCGCGGATGGTACGGCAGGCCATAACGCCGGGAACGGCGCATCCCGTGCCCACCACCAGGGGGATCACGGATTTACCGGAAAGACCCACTTTTTTGAAGATGGGATCCAGCACCACGGAAACACGGGCCATATAGCCGCAGTCCTCCAGCAGTGCCAAAAGGAAGTACATCACCATGACCAAGGGCAAGAAGCCTACCACGGCACCTACGCCGCCGATGATGCCGTCGATGAGAATGGTCTGCAGGATGGGCGCGGTATTTTCCACCAAGCCGCCTACCCATTCCCCGAACATCTCGATGAAGGTCACCAAGCCGGGGATGGCAAGCTCGTTATCTGCGCCTTCGTTAAAGACGTAGCCCTCTGCCAGCCAAACGCCGGGGCCTACCTGGGAGATCCAGAACACCAGCCACATCACCACCGCAAACAAGGGGATGCCCACCCATTTGTTGGTGAGAACGGCGTCGATCTTGTCCTGGAAGGTCTTATCCTTGGAATGCACCTTGCGGGTTTCTACGGAAGCAACGATCTCTTTTACAAAGGCAAAGCGCTTTCTGTCCGCCTGCTCCACGGCTTGCTTGTCGGTGAGGTCGATATCCCCCTGCTCGTAGGGAGCAGCCTGCCCCTTGCCAACCTGAGCAAGAGCGGCCTTGATGACCTCGACCAAACCGTCTGCAGAGGTGGAAACGGTATCCACAACGGGACAGCCCAGCTTTTCGGAAAGGGCTTTGGAATCGATTTTGTTGCGCTTCTTTTTGTTCACGTCGGCCTTGTTCAAAGCCACTACCACGGGGATACCAAGCTCTAAAAGCTGGGTGGTAAAGAACAAGCTGCGGCTTAAGTTGGTGGCGTCCACGATGTTCACGATCACATCGGGGTTCTCGTTCTTCACGTACTCGCTGGTAACGCTTTCCTCCGAGGTGAAGGGGGACATGGAGTACGCCCCGGGCAAGTCTACCGCGATGAGGTTCTCTACCCCGCCGCAATAGCTCTTCTTAATGGGATGCTCTTTCTTTTCAACGGTGACCCCCGCCCAGTTGCCCACCTTCTCACTTTTGCCGGTGAGGG
>JAGBXS010000120.1 GCA_017629175.1 Clostridia bacterium | reverse complement strand
TATTCTGGAGAAAAGCCTTTTAGAGCGCATCCCCGCGGGGGTGAAGTACGATTTCGGCAAGGATTTCTTCCCCTCTCTTTTGGAGGAAGGCATTCCCGTCCACGGCGAGGTGATGGAGGGGATGTGGTTCGATATCGGCACCCCCGAGGCCTATTACCGCTGTAACATGACCCTTTCCGGCGGGGAGACGGTGATGGGGGAGGAATGCGTGATCCACCCCGAGGCACGGGTGAAGGAAAGCATTCTTCACCACGGCGTCACCGTGGAAAAGGGGGCTGTGGTGGAAAACAGCATCCTCTGCGGAGGCGTTGTGGTGGGGGAGGACTGTATTGTTCCCGAGGGCTGTATCATCGGGGAGAATACGGTGCTGGAAAAGGGCACGATCCTGCCCCGCGGCACCAAGATCAAAGGCGGGATGCGGGTGGATCATCACCGCCGCGAGGGTCGCTTTGCCTTCGGCAGGGTGACGGGCAGGCTGTTTGACGAGGAGGGGATCTCCGGGGAGCGTGCTGTTTTGGACGGGGTGTTTTGCACCCGCCTGGGCAGAGCCTTGGTGCCTCCCGAGAAGGCCTTTACCGTGGGAGTCCTTCATTCTCCCACCTCCGCGGCGGAGCTTTACGCCCAAATGCTGGCCTGCGGCGTGCAGGAAAGCGGGGGAAAGGTGTACCGCTTGGGGAAAGGCTTCCCGGGGGTAGCCCCCTTTGCGGTGAAAAGCTACGGGTTGGATCTGGCTGTTTCCGTGGAGGTGCGGGAAAGCCTGGGGAGGGTGATCCTTCGCTTCTGCGACAAGGACGGTCTGACCCTTTCCGGGGAGGATCAGCGTGCCTTGGAAAGCCGTTTGAAGAACGGAGCCTTTGCCTCCTGCGTGACTCCCTTGCCCATGGAGACTCCCGCGGGGGAGGAGATGGTGCTTTGCCGTTACTGTAAGTATTTGCAGGAGCGGACGGGCTCCTTGGCGGGGGTTCGGTTCTCCGTGTCCCGTCGGGATGACGGGGGCGAATTTTTGGGCTCCAACGCCAAGGAATTGGGTGCGGAGGTGTTCTACGGCGAGGAGGAAGGGGTGGATTGCTACACCGTTTCCCCCGACGGCAGACGGGCGTGCTTGGTTACCGCAGAGGGCAAGCCCATGTCCTATTGGCACATGGTGGCTATTTGCGCCTCGGAGGATCAAAGCTCTGTGGTGTATCTGCCCCGCCGCACCCCCAAGGCGGTGGAGGAGTATTTGCAGAACATGGGGAAAGAGGTGGTCTTCTACAACGATTCCCGTTCCCCCGCCCGCCATCACGGGGGAGATTGCGACTACGTGAACGACGGGGTGTTGCTCTGCCTGCTGGTGGCTTCGGCCTGCTCCCGCGCCGCAGGAGGCGCCCAAAAGAAGACGGCGGACGAGCTGCTTGCGGGGTTGCCCGCCTTCTCGGTGATGAAAAAGGAGCTTCCTCCGCCTCCCGATACGGAGCGTGCGGACAGACGGGCGGAGGTCATTGCCTCTCTGTGCAAGGAAAGCGGATACCCCGCCAGAATTTACCGCAAAACGGGGTGCATCACCCTGTTCCCCGGAAGCGGGGGAGGGTATACCCTCATTGCGGAGGCCACGGGCTGGGAGGCGGCAGAGGAGCTTTGCAAAACCGCCGAGGAATTGCTGTCGGAGTAAGGGAGCGGGGGCGGGATGTCTTACGCCCTGATATTCCCCCTGACACAAAAAAGGACAGAGCCTTCACTCTGTCCTTTTATCATGCAATTTTTACAGGTCTGCAAGAAGATCGCTTTCATCGGGGATGAGGATCCGTCTGCCTTCCTTGATGGCCTGATCGGCAAAGACCACGGTACGGAAGGAGGAATACACCGCGTCGATGGGAACGGCGCCCTTCACGTCGTTTTCGATCATATCGATGAGATTGAGATACTGACCGTACATATCCTTATAGACGGAATCGTAATCCATGATCACATCGGGCTTGCTTTCGTCGCCGTAGTAGATACAGATGCGATCCTTATCGGTAACGCCGTCCTTGCGGTTCATGGCCATGGTGAGGGTGATATGCCCCTTGGTGCCGATAAAGTCCTTATCGTTGTTGGAGGAGATGTTGTTGCTCCAGCCCACCTCGTAGTAGCCTCTGCACCCGTTTGCCAGCTCCATGTTCATCACCTGGTAGTTGTCAATGGGGGAATCCTCATCCAGCTTGGCGGAAATACCGCTGACAGCCACGATGGGGGAATTTGCAAACCACTGGATCACGTCTGCGTAATGCACACCGCAGTCGATGAGGGGAGGGCAATCCTGCATGAGACGGATAAATCTGTCCCAAGGGTGGCCGGGCTCACCTGCGCGGTGGCTCTGGTTCATGCGCACCATGCGCAGCTCTCCGATCTCACCTGCGTCGATCAAGGATTTGATCTTGCGGTAGGAGCGGTTGTAGCGCAGCACGTGGGAAACGGAGACCTTGCTCTTATGGGTCTTCACCAGGCGCACAAACTCTCTGGCATCCTCTATATTGGTGGCAATGGGCTTCTCGCAGATCACGTGCTTGCCGTGGCGGAGGCACTCCTTCAAAATGGGGAAGTGGGTATCCGTATAGGTAGCGATGATCACGATCTCCACACGGGGATCCTCCAGGAAGGGACGGTAATCCGTTCCGTAATGCTTCGCCTCAAAACGGCGGGCAAACTCTCTGGCGATGTCCTCGTTGGTATCGATGGTGGCGATGATGGTCGCCTCGTGCTTGTCGTAGATTTCTTGAATATGCTGCTCGCCGATGTGGCCGCAGCCGATCAGGATCACTCCGTAAGATTTCTTCATCAGGCACATCCTCTTTCCGTCGGGAAAAGCTCCCGGGATCGTTAGGGGGTGAAAGTTATTGCTTACCTGCCAGCAGGGCGGTATCCTGCTCTACCAAACGAACAGCCAGAGCGGTTACCTCGGCAAGGGGCAGGGGAGAGGGGTTGCGTACCCAGTCTACGTAAAGGTTCAAAATGCCGTGTGCCATGTAGGAAAGGCACAGACGGAGAGAGGCGTCACTTGCACCGGTGTAGTTGCGGTATACGTTCATCAGAGAGGTCAGACATCTCTCGCTGAGGGCACGCAGGAAGAAGGTGCAGGTGTTTTCCAGACAGAAGGCGCGGAAGATCTCGGGCTGCTCGCTGATCTTACCGTGGATGCACTCCAGGAACTTTGCGGGGATGAACACGCCGCCGTCGGCAATAGAATACTCCAAGGCCTGCTCGAACAGCTCACCGCCCTTGGTGATCAGCTCGTTTGCAACGTCCTCGATGCCGGTATAATGGAGGTAGAAGGTCTTACGGTTGATGTCTGCCTTCAGGGTCAGCTCGGTGATGGTGATTTCCTCCAAGGGCTTCTCGGAAAGAAGCTGTAACAGTGCTACGGTGATAGCGCGCTTGGTTTTGACGATTCTTCTGTCGATCTTGGTTCTTGCCATGGAAAAGCTCCTCATATATCAAAAAGTAGTAGTAAAAGAAGTGCGAAGAGAACCCGGGAAGAGCTGTTCCCGAAAATCCTTGCTCTGCTTAGAAAATCCGCATAATCGGATTACGCAATATTATACCACAAAATTGAACATTTTGTTATCTAATTTTTCACAAATTTTCATTTGTTTTTTTGTCGGTTTATACAAAAGCAGTGGAATTTTTCTTGTATACCGAGAATTGCGGGGGGAGACTATTTTTTGCAATCCCGGGAAGCTCCTCTTGCATTTTTTTCGCGGGTGTGCTATACTGCCCGTAACGAAAGACAGAAAGGATCCGCCCATGAAGATCAGCAGGCTTTTACAGCAGAATACACTCTCCATTTCCTTTGAGGTGTTTCCTCCCAAGACGGAGACCGCTTTCGAAAGCGTAAAGACCGCCACGGAGGAGATCGCCCGTCTGGGGCCCGCCTTTATGAGCGTTACCTACGGCGCAGGGGGCGGAACCAGCAAGTATACCTTGGACATTGCGGAGAACATCCGCGAGACCTACGGCGTGCCCACCCTTGCACACCTTACCTGCGTTTCCTCCACCCGTGAGACGGTGAAGGAGCGGATCGCAGACATCAAGGCGGCGGGGATCGAGAACGTGATGGCGCTGAGAGGGGATATTCCGAGAGAGCTGGAAAACGCCGACCGCAGCGGCTGGGCGTATCATCACGCAGTGGAGCTGGTGCGGGAATTGAAGGAGGCAGACCCCTCTCTTTGCATCGGCGGGGCTTGCTACCCGGAGGTGCATCCCGAAAGCACAAGCCAAAAGGAGGACATCCGCTACCTCAAGGAGAAGGTGGACGCGGGGTGTGACTTCTTAACCACCCAGATGTTCTTTGATAACAATCTGCTTTACAGCTTTTTATATAAGATCCGCGAGGCGGGGATCACCGTCCCCGTGGTGCCCGGCATTATGCCCATTACCAAGGGCAATCAGGTGGAGCGTGCGGTAAAGCTTTCCGGCTCCTTCATGCCCAGGCGGTTTATCTCCCTGGTGGATCGGTTCGGCGGCCATCCCGATGCCATGAAGCAGGCGGGCATCGCCTACGCCACGGATCAGATCATCGATCTTTACGCCAACGGCATCACCAACGTTCACGTTTACACCATGAACAATCCCGACGTGGCGGAAAAGATCATGGCAAATCTTTCGGATATCTTAGGAAAATAAGGCTATGAGTTTTATTGCGTTTTTAAAAGAGAACCGTGTCATTCTGGACGGCGGTATGGGTACCCTTTTGCAGGCGGCGGGGCTGAAGCCCGGGGAGCATCCCGAGCTTTGGTGTATCACCCGCCCCGAAATCGTCACGGGGATCCACCGCGCCTATTTTGAGGCCGGGAGCAATCTGGTCTGCACCAACACCTTCGGTGCAAACTGCCTGAAATTTGATGATTCCACCCTGCGGGAGATGATCTTCGCAGGGGTGAAATGCGCCCGTGATGCGGCGGAAGGGAAAGAAGACCGCTTCGTGGCGCTGGACGTCGGCCCTACGGGGAAGCTTCTTGCCCCCACGGGGACATTGCCCTTTGAGGAAGCGGTGGAGATCTTTGCCAAAACCGTGCGCCTCGGCGTGGAGGCAGGGGTGGATGCCATCTTGATCGAGACCATGACGGACAGCTACGAGACCAAGGCGGCCCTTCTTGCCGCTAAGGAAAACAGCGACCTGCCCGTTTTGGTCACCAACGCCTACGGCAGTGACGGAAAATTGATGACCGGGGCGACCCCCGCCGCCATGGTGGCGATGCTGGAGGGCATGGGCGTGTGCGCCTTGGGTGCAAACTGCTCGTTGGGTCCCAAACAGCTGGTGGGGGTGGCAAAGGAGCTTTTGGAGCACGCCTCCGTCCCCGTGATCTTAAAGCCCAACGCAGGCCTGCCCGCGGTGCGGGAGGGGAAGACGGTGTACGACGTGACCCCCGAGGACTTTGCGGAAGAGCTGGCAGAGCTGGTAAAGGCGGGCGTTCGCTTGGCGGGGGGCTGTTGCGGCACCACTCCTGCGTACATTGCCGCTTTGACAGAGAAAACAAAGGCGCTGCCCGTCCTTCCCGTGACGGAAAAGCAATTCACCACGGTGTCTTCTTATACCCACGCCGTGAAATTCGGGGAAAAGCCCCTTTTGATCGGGGAACGGATCAACCCCACGGGAAAGAAACGCTTGAAGCAAGCCCTTTTGGAAGGGGATATGAACTATCTCCTGGAGCAGGGCATCGCCCAGGCGGAGGCAGGGGCACAGCTTTTGGACGTGAACGTGGGTCTGCCCGGGATCGACGAGCCTGCGGTTTTGGCCGAGGCGGTCACCGCCTTGCAGGGTGTGACGGATCTTCCCTTGCAGATCGATACCGCAGACGGCACGGCTATGGAAAAAGCCCTGCGGCTTTACAACGGCAAGGCCTTGGTGAACTCCGTGTGCGGCAAGCAGGAGAGCATGGACACCGTGTTCCCCTTGGTAAAAAAATACGGCGGTACGGTGATCGCCCTGACCTTGGATGAGAACGGCATCCCCGCCACGGCGGAGGGGAGAGTTGCCATTGCTCGTAAAATCATCGCCGAGGCGGCAAAATACGGCATCGGGAAGAAGGATCTGGTCTTCGACACCCTTGCCATGACGGTGAGTGCAGATCAGAACGCCCCCGCCGTGACCCTGGAGGCCATGGCGCGGATCAAGAGTGAGCTGGGTTGCCACACCTCCCTGGGAGTTTCCAACGTGTCCTTCGGTCTTCCAAACAGAGAGGCGGTGAACGGGGTGTTCTTCACCCTGGCCCTCCAGAAGGGGCTTTCCGCCGCCATTATGAACCCCCTTTCCGCAGAGATGATGAAATCCTACTATTCTTACCTGCTCCTTGCGGGGATGGATGAAAACTGCATGGGGTACGTGTCCAACGCGGATCGCTTTGCCGCGGTGGCTTCCGCCGCGCCCGTGGCAGAAAAAACGGCAGAAAACGGCTCGGAGCTGCAAAAAGCGGTGGAAAAAGGGCTGACCCAAAAGGCGGAGGAGCTGACGGCAGGTCTTTTGGACACCCGCGAGCCCTTGGCCATCGTGGAGGAAGAGCTTTTGCCCGCCCTGGATAAGGTGGGGAAGGGCTTTGAGACGGGAAAATTGTTCCTGCCCCAGCTGCTCATGTCCGCCGAGGCGGCAAAGGCGGCCTTCGGAAAGATCAAGGAAAAGCTTCCCCCCGGTGCAGGCGGGAAAGGCCCCTTCGTGCTGGCCACGGTGCAGGGGGATATCCACGACATCGGCAAGAACATCGTGGGGCTTTTGTTGGAAAATTACGGCTACACCGTCATCGATTTGGGGAAGGACGTGCCCCCCGAGGCAGTTTTGGAGGCGGTGACTACCCATCACGCCCCCTTGGCAGGGCTTTCCGCCTTGATGACCACCACCGTGCCCGCCATGGAACAAACTATCCGACAGCACCGCACCCTTGCGCCGTGGTGCAAGATCCTTGTTGGCGGCGCAGTGCTCTCGCGTGAGTATGCCAATGCCATTGGCGCGGATCACTATGCGAGGGATGCCATGGAGG
>JAGBXS010000119.1 GCA_017629175.1 Clostridia bacterium | reverse complement strand
GGAGTTCGAGTGCGATTACGCCCAGGGGGACATCCTGGTTTGCTGCCGCCTTTACGAGATCTCCGACAGCATGGAGCTGACTGCCGAACGCATCAAGAACGGCACGGAGCTGTACACCAACTTTTTCGAAGCCACCACAGAGGAAATGGAAGCGATCCTCCGCCTGCAATACGGCGAGAAGGGGCCGGCAGCAGATGCCGTTAGCTGATTATAGAAAGGAAGACGATTATGCTCAAACTTGATACCATTTGCGTCCAAGGCGCATACCAACCCAAGAACGGGGAACCCCGCGTGATTCCCATCGTGCAGAGCACTACCTATAAATATGATTCCAGCGTGGAGATGGGGGATCTTTTCGACCTCAAGAGCGAGGGATATTTCTACTCCCGTCTGCAGAATCCCACCTGCGACTATGCCGCCGCTAAGATCACCCTTTTGGAGGGCGGTGTTGCGGGTATGCTCACCGGCTCCGGTCAGTCTGCCAACTTCTACGCCCTGTTCAACCTTGCCCAGGCAGGGGATCACATCGTTTGCTCCTCTGCCATCTACGGCGGTACCTTCAATCTGTTCAACGTCACCATGCGGAAGCTTGGCTTCGATTTCACCTTCGTATCCCCCCGCGCCACCGAGGAAGAGCTTCGTGCCGCGGTCAAGCCCAACACCAAGGCCTTCTTCGGCGAGACCATCTCCAACCCCAGCCTGGATATTATGGACATCGCCGTGTTTGCCAAGGTTGCTCACGAGGCAGGCGTTCCCCTGATCATCGACAACACCTTCGCAACCCCCATCAACTGCCGTCCCTTTGAGTTCGGTGCGGACATCGTCACCCACTCCACCACCAAGTATATGGAAGGCCACGCCTCCACCATCGGCGGCTGTATCGTGGACAGCGGCAATTTCGATTGGACCCAGAACGACAAGTTCCCCGGACTTACCCAGCCCGACGACAGCTATCACGGCATCATCTACGCAGAGCGGGGCAAGGGTGCATACCTTTTGAAGTGCGTGGTACAGCTGATGCGTGACCTGGGTTCCGTGCAGGCGCCCCAGAACGCCTTCCTGCTGAACGTAGGTTTGGAGACTCTGCATCTCCGTATGGCGCGCCATTGTGACAACGCCTTGGCGGTTGCCAAGTATCTGCAGAACCATCCCAAGATCAACTGGGTGAAGTGCGCTATGCTTCCCGAGGACGATCAGTACGCCTTGGCACAGAAGTATATGCCCACCGGCACCTGCGGCGTGGTTTCCTTCGGTGTCAAAGGCGGCAGAGAGGCGGCTACCAAGTTTATGGACAGCCTGCGCCTGGCGGCAATCGTTACCCACGTGGCGGACGCCCGCACCTGCTGTCTCCACCCGGCTTCCACCACCCACCGTCAGCTCACCGACGAACAGCTGGTAGCTTGCGGCGTGTCTCCCGATCTCATCCGCTTCTCTTGCGGTATCGAGAGTGCCGAGGACATCATCGCCGATATTGAGCAGGCACTGGAACAGATTTAAGAGAATGAGACAAGGGAACTTCTTTAGAAAAAGAAGTTCCCTTGAACCCTCAAGAAACCTTATTGCCGAAACGCAAATAGCGTTTCGGTGTTTTTTATGAAATCATACGGGATTCCAAAGGGACTTGACCTGCTTGCAGGTCTTCCCTTCTGGCAGGGGATCAAAAGGGGACAGCGTCCCCTTTAACCAATCATCACCCGTTCGCCGTTCGTCTCTCCGCGGGCGATCTCTTTTCCGCCGTCACAAACAATCCAAGCATCCTTCCCCACACGGATGTCAAAGCACCCGCCGCAGATGGGGATGTTTTCCAGCTTCATCTCTCCCAACCCCTCGAATACCCGGGGCAGGAAGGAGAATTTGTGCAGCCCCTCCGGCCGAATGCCGAAGATCCCCTCCGTGACCGCCCGTGCAAACAACGCGCTTTCCCCGGAGAGATGGCGTTTTTCGCCCTCGGGGTAAGCCTCCACCGCGTAGGGAACCCGATCGCAAAGCAACCGCTTGCTGCAGTACGCCAAGAAGGGTTCTACGATCCGATCCCCCGCACCTGCAAGGAACGCCGCCTTCATGCCGTACAGGGTGGAGCGATCCCAAATGGTGTGGGAGCGGTTCTCATCGGAGATCTCGCAGGTCAACATCCCTTCCTCCGTCCAAAGATAAGGGGAGAGCATGGCTTCCAAAGTCCCCTCTTTGCGACCGTTCAACTCCATACACAAGGGCAGACAGATCCAAGCCCGCAGGGTATCATACCCCTTGGAATAGCGGTAGGTATCAAATCCGTGAAGATTTGCGCCAAAATAGTTTTCGATGGCTTCGCCCAATGCCGTAGCACAGTTGCGGTAATCTTTTGCCGTCTCTGTGTCACCCAAGGATTCTGCCAGCTTCGCCGCAAACATCAACCCGCCGTAACAAAGGGAAGAGGTGGAAAGGTTGGCTTTCCTATCCGTGGGGAACCGTCCCTCCAGCTCGTCGGAATCCGAGCGGATCACCCCCTCGGGCAAGGTCTGACGGCGGCAGTATTCTGCGCACCAACGGATGGCGGGGTACAGCTCTTCGGCAATGGTTCTGTCCCCGGTGTAAAGGCAGAACAGAGAAGCGCCGTAAAGATACATGGCCGCATCTCCTCGGTCGCCCGCACCCTCCCAAATGTCCAGCCCCTCCGCGATGATGGAGCAGGGGAGCTTGTGATAGCAATCCGACATGAAAGGAATATAGGAACGGTAGGCGTTCAAGGATGCTTCAATGGCAACCTTATCACCCGCCATGGCGAAATGAGGGCCTGCATACTCCGCTTGATCGTTGCACCAGGTGGCGGCGTAATAGGAACGACCCCCGGGGCTGTGATACTTCCCGGTGAGGGTCTGGAAGATACTTTCCCCCGCACGGAGCTTGGCAAAGCGGAACATGGCGTCCGCCGTGGGGTTGTCCGTCTGCAATACCAAGCGGGTGTCGCAAAGCTCATAGACACGTTCCAACCGCGCCAAAAGCTCCTTCATGCCATCCCTTTCGGGTAAAGGCTGATTGGCGATCCGCGCCGTGTAATAGACGTAGTAGGTCAGATCATCCCCCGAGGATAAAACCATTTTCTCCGGGGCGTCGTGGCTGATCTCCGCAAGGTATACCCCTTTGGTGCCCCGTCCGTAGGTATGAACATGGTGAGCGGGCAGGGAAAGGGTCAGAACCGTGTCCTCCAATGCGATCAAGGACACCTTTTCCACACAGAGAAGGCTGTCCTTTGCAGGGTAAAACCGCCGCACCGTCAGCACACTGCCGTCGGTTTCACTGGTGATGCACAGGGTGCCGTCCAGCTCGAATTGGATGGGGAATTCCTTCACGGGAACTCCGTCCTTTAATAAGCAGGGCGTCTGCTCTTTATTCAAATCAAAATGATAGGTGGCGTGGGTGTCGTTGGGAATGGTGCGCAGGGTAGGGAAGTAAAAGCTCTGCGCCAAATGCAGACTGCCGTCCTCCTTCACCCCGTAGGAAATAATCTCATCGGCGTAAAAGCCGCTCATCTCAATATCGTCCGTGTGGACTTGCCCTTTCCCGACCTGCCATATCAAACGGTCGCCGTCTATTTTCCAGATCTGCTCCGTCATAGTCTTCTCTTCCTTCCGAATTTTTTATAAGTGTACCACAAGGGGGCTTTTTTGTCAATCGACGCGGACACAAAAAAGAAGAGCCTCGGAAGGCTCTTCTCTCGAAATGCTTATTCGTCTCTCTGGCCGAAGGTGGCGATCAGGTTGTCCAACTCGGTTTTTGCCGCCTGCTCCAAAGCATCGTAGCTGGAAGCGAAGGAGCCCTTGGGCTTCTCGATCAGCTGGGTGAGCATGTTGGAAATTCCGCCGATGCGGTAAACCGCACCAAGGTCTGCACCTGCACAGTCGAAGATCAGCTCCAGCATCTCCACGTCGTCATCGGTGCGGAGCTTCTGGTACTGCAACACCACGTCGTAATAGGTGGTGGCAACGGAATCCACGGAGTAAGCACCCAGCGCGTCCAGAATTACTTCCGCGCGGTAGGTCTTCTCGTCGGAGAGTCCGTAGGGAATGCAGTAAGCGTTGGCGGACCAAGCACCCACCTGGGTGTAATACTGCTCCTGGGTCTCGTCGTAAAGGGGAGAGGGCAGAATACCGAAATCGCTCTTCATGTCGCCAAGCTTCAAAGCATCCTCCATACCGCCGGAGTAGAACAGACACTGGTCTGCCTTAAAGGAATCCAACAGCATGTTCATGGGAGTGGAAGACTCGTTGAAGTAATCGTCGCCGCAAACGTAATCCTCGCTATCCTGCAAAAGATCCAGAATGGAGTCGATTACCTTGGAACTGCGCTCGTTGTAAACGGAGATGTAAGGCTTGCCGCTTTCGTCTACCGCTGCAATACGCTCGCCTGCGGCATAGAACAGCTTCTGCATATCGCCGTTCTGACCTGCCCAGCCGTACTTGTCGTGGTAGGTAATTTTGCCGTCCTTGTCCAGGTCGTCGCTGAGGTCTGCCTGCTTGATGATCTCCAGGATCTTTTCGATGGTGAACTTCTTATCCCGCACCAGCTGGTAAGGGTATTCAATTCCCGCATCGTCCATCAGCTTTTTGTTGAAGTACAGACAGCCTGCCGCGTTTTTAGCACGGAGACCGATGTCACCGGTGAGGTAATAAGTACTGCCTCCGATAGCGGTATCGCTGATAAAGGTCTGATCCCACCAGGAGTTCTGAATGCGGATGCCATCGGCGTTGGCCAGGTCTACCAGCAAGCCCTCTGCCGCCATGGTGCCTGCATCCAGCAGACAGGGGTAGAGAATGTCGTAATCTCCGGTGCCGGAGTAAGCAAACTCACGAACGGCATCCAGGAACGCGCCGCCGTAACGCTTGGGGTCGATCATGATCTCTTCTTCGATGTTGATGCCGTAGGCGTCTTCAACCGCTTCGGTACGGTTCTTGATGGCTACGGAGAGAACCTCCGCGCAGTTCTCGTTGTTGGAGTTGTCTCCGATCTCGGTGACGTAAGCGTCGTTAAACGCTGCAGTGAAGACCTTGATGGTTGCTCCCGCAAATTCGTCCGTCTCCACAAAAGAGTCGGGGTTGACGGAAGCGTCTTCGCTTTCCGTGGGGGTAGAAACGGCGGAGGAGGTGTTGGATGTTTCCGCAGGGGTGTTGTTGCAGCCCGCCAGCATCATCACGGCGAATATGCATACCAAGCAGAAGCAAAAAAATCTTTTGGCTCTCATAATGTTCCTTCCTTATTTCTAAGAAGGGGCTGTCGCATCGGCAACAGCCCCTCTTTGATTTTTGAATGTGCCTTTATCAGTTTGCAGGCTTCCAAGTGCCCAGGAGATAAGCCTTCAGTCTTGCATAGTCAAGAGCGTTGATTCTTCCTTCGCCGGTAATGTCGCTTCTGAGAAGCTCGTCATCGGTAAGGCTGCGAGCTCCTAAGAGATAAGCCTTCAATCTCGCGTAGTCGATGGCGTTGACCTTTCCGTCGCCGGTGACGTCTCCGAAGAGGAATGTAGGCTTCTTTTTCAACTTAACGGAAACGGAGTCGCCGGTAGCATCGATCAGGCCGTCAGCAAGGGTCATATCGATCACCTCGAGGTCAACGGTAGCAACACCGTCTGCCAAGGGGATAAAGGAAACGGAGAACAGTCTGTCAGAAAGCAGGTTTTCGGCGTTTACCACTGCCAGGGTGAGACTGCCGTCTTGGAGCTTCTTATCCGTGAAGCCCTCGCCGGAAGTGAAGATGTCCACCGGCATGAGCAGGGTAGGATCCCAAGTGAGGGTTACTTTGTATCCTGCAATGGCATCGATCCCATCAGCAGGGTTAAGGATAGCTTTTACTTCAAAAAAGTCTTTGACAGCATCTCCTACGTAGGTCACTGCCTCGGGGGCTTCAAGTGTGATCACGGTAGTTTCTGCCGCGGAAACGGGAAGCAGGGAAGCAAACAGAACTGCGGTGACCATAAGGCTCGCCATCAAAAGCGATGTGAGTCGTTTCATAAAGCGCTCTTCCTTTCTTAAAAAAGTACTCGTATGTACATTATACAACGGAATTTGAAAAAATGCAAGGGCTTCTTCATAAAAAACATATCGGATATAAAAATAAGAGAGAGCACGGGGCTCTCTCTTAGTATGAAGTTTAATTTTCTGCGTCGGTATTGGCCAGTGCGTAACGCTTCATCAAAATGTAATCTGCGGAACGAACCTGTCCGTCACCGTTCATATCTGCCGCGGCGATCTGGAGCTTTTCAAGCTCGTTGCCTGCGGTATAACGCTTCAACAGAATATAGTCAATGGCGTTGCACACACCGTCGCCGTTCAGGTCGCCCTTGACCACCACGGTGGTAACGTCGCCGTAAAGGGAAATCAGCGTACCGGTGCAAACGGGAGACTCGGGGGCAAGGAATTCTTCGGCTTCGTCAAAGATCTGAACGTACTTGGAGTCCTCAATGCGCTCTGCCAGATCCGATGCCTGCAAACGGGTCTCCACGCGGGTAAGCAGACCGTCCTTCACCTGCCAGCCGCTGTCGCTCTTGGGGGAGAGGGTACCGAAGTTGCCTACCTCCACCACGATGGGCTGGGTATACAAGGTGTAGCTTTGACCGCTGGGAAGCTTGGTCTGATATGCCACCATAAAGGAGGCTGTGCCTTCCTTCAAGCCCCAAACGGAGCCATTGGTTTCCACGCGAATTACGCCGTCATTGTCCAGCAGAATGATCTGGACGTCATCCGTGATGGATTTTTCCTTTCCTTCGTAGGTGAGGGAAGTGATCTCAAAACGGGTCTTCTTATCTACACCCACCTTCAGCTCCGTGGGAGCGGAAACGGTTTTGACGGTATTTTTTAAATACTGAGGATCATCGGTAGTCATGCCGTTGACACCTGCCAGGAACATCTTGCAAACCTGCGCGGCAGAGCCGTTGTTGTAGGTCCAGGTCCAAAGGGTCAAACCGCGGTCGTTGGCATCACGCAGGAACTCGTAGGTGAGATTGCCGTAGTTAATAGCCATGGTGGCGTGATAGTTCAGGGTGTCCGTCTGCTTCTGATAGTAAGCGTTCAGCGTGCCGGCGGTATCTCCCGCGTCGGAGAAGCCGGTTGCTCCGATAAGGTAACCTGTGGTAATGTTCATGTGCTTCTTGGCCTCGGTAAGCTGGTTGGCGTAGAAGCTGATAAATACTACCTGATCCTCCATGCCGTACTTCTTGATCAGATCAACGCAGGCCTTGGGAAGTCCGGCTTGCCCGGATTTGATCTCGCAGAGGAACTTCACGTCCTTGTCTTGGAATTCCTGCAGAATTTCTTCGAAGGTGGGGATCACCTCCTGAGTGAGTGCACCGGAGGAATTCTTCAACTTATACTGCTTCAGCTGTGCGCAGGTCATGGAAGCGATCTTGCCTGTGCCGTTGGTGGTACGGTCGATGGAATCGTCATGCATCACCATGACCACGCCGTCGGAGCTGAGGTGAACATCGATCTCGATACAATCCGCACCCACCTCGTAGGCACCGATGCAAGCCGCCATAGAATTTTCGGGATATTTGGTGGAGTATCCTCTGTGAGCAGTCCATACAGGAGTACGGGTCAACGCATTGGAGGCGGTGAAGATCTCGGTTTGCACGGCGGAGATCATTTGGGAGTTGTCACTCACCACTGCGTTGGCACCGGATGCCACCAGATGAGCGGCTTGGGTAAGAGTTTCTACGTCTGTGCCGAAGGCCCATACTGCAAGCTCAAACTCCTGCAGCTTGGCTACCACGTCCTTGGTAGCGGCGGCATAGGGCACGATAATGGCCTGAGCATAAGCGCCTACTGCCGTGTCGTAATAGCTGTGGATATCCTTGTCGGTGACCTCACCCCAAGCCATGCCGGAAAGATCCAACGCACCGCGAATTACGTTTTTATTTTTGCTCCGAGCATATTTTACAACGTCCGGATGCGCGGAGCCTACGAGAGTCTCGGGCACCTTGGTTGCCTTCAAAGCCGCATTCAGCTTATCCACCTGAGCGGCGGTCTCCAATTTGAACTCGGGGATCACATTCTTCTCCGCGCAGAGCTTCAGATAGTTCTCGAAATCCTGCTGGGTTGCGGCCTGTCCTTTTGCATCGGTCAGGTCGATATACGCCGCTACGGGAAGCTCTTCGCTTTGCAGGAGCGTTTCCAGCTCTGCGAGTGTTACGTATGCATGGTTGGAAACGTAGTTGGTGATGTTGGTTTCACCGCGATTGTCTGCAGTGTTGATCAGCTTGGGGACTACCTTGGGACGCTCCGGAGCTGCCTCCTGCACGGTGATGCGGATAGAATCCACGTTCATGGTGCCGTAATTGCAGATCAAGCCCACGTAGCCCTTGGGATGTGCAGTGGCATCGTTAATAAACAGCTTGGAGTCTCCATCGATCAAATATTGAACGGTGCTGCCAAACGCTTTTACCGTGATCTCGTGGAAGCCCTTATCGGTCATGTTCAGCGTTTCGGAGGTCTTGTAGATGACGTTCCATGCGTTGGCGGGGGTACGTTCCGCAAACTCCACGGTATTGCTGGTGGTGTTGGCACGGACACACATATGATAGTAGGGGTAGTATTTCTGGTTGGCGTTCTCAATGCGGTAGGCGATGGAGCACCATCTGGAATTATCCTTTACGTCCGTCTGGTTGGCCTTCATGGTGATGGCGTAATCACCGAAATCCCCCAGCCAAGCGGGAAGGATGGCACGGTAATAGTCGCCGCTCTTGGTGCCCATGTGGAAGACGCCGTCGGTTACGGTAACAGAGCCGGCGTTCAAGAAGCTCCAGCCCTCGGCCTTCAGATCCTCGGCGGTACAGTTAAAGTCGTTTTCGTACAGCACGTATTCCGTTTCTGTGGGGTTTTTAGAGACCAGATAGACCTTTTCGGAGGTTCCGCCGCCGGCGGCAGTCAAGGTGAGAACACCCTTTTCGGTAACCTTGACCGTTTTGACGGTCTTGCCGTCCAAGGTCCAGGTGATGTCCTTGGCGTTTAAAGTCGCACTGCCATCGGTTACCACCGAGAAGAGGGAAAGGTCCACTTCATCGCCTACGTTGGCGGTGATCACGGGGTTGGTTTTGGAGATAGTCTTTGCAACACCCTCTGCCGCCGCTGTAAAGGGCAGGGAGGCGAGCACGGTCAGCAACAGAGAGACTGTTACCAACGCAGAAAGAAATCGCTTTGTCTTCATATTTTTCCTCCTTGTTATGATTCAGCTTCAATGGCATCCATGGCGTCGGCAATGATGTTGTTTGCTTTCTCCAGGGCCTCTTCTGCCCGTTCGGGAGTGCAGCCCGTCTTCTGGCAGATCATACGGATGGCTCTTGCCACCAGCTTGCGGTTAGAGGGGATCATATACGCCATGTAATTTCCTCTCACTCTTCCATAGCGCACCATGGCACCGGTGGAGAGCATATTCAAGATCATTTTCTGGGCGGTTCCCGCCTTCATGCGGGTGGAGCCGTTGATCACCTCGGGACCTACCTCTGCCGCAATGGCAAGATCGGAGAGGGGGATCAGATCGCTGTTTTTGTTGCAGGTGATGCAGATGGTCTTGGTGCCCGCCTCCTTGGCAAAGGCCAAAGCGCCCTTCACGCAGTTGGCAGATCCGCTGGCGGAGATGGCTACCAGAATATCCTTCTCGCAGTATCCGTATTTCTCCCGCATCAAGGCTGCGATGCTGTTGGGATCGTCTTCCGCATCCTCTGCGGGGTTGATGATGGCGCTGTCACCGCCTGCCATCAGGCCGATGACCTTGCCGTAAAGACCGTAGGTGGGAGGGATCTCCGAGGCGTCCACCACTCCCAGTCTGCCGGAGGTGCCTGCACCGCAGTAAAAGATACGGCCGCCCCTCTGCAGGGCCTCTGCCAAAAGCTCGATGGCCTCGCCGATCTCGGGAAGACATTTTTCCACCGCAAAGGCGACGGTCTTGTCCTCCTCGTTGATGCATCTTGCGATCTCCGCACCGCTCATTTTGTCAATATTTAAAGAGGAGAGATTTTTCTGCTCCGTGGTCAAGGTATGAAATTCAGCCATGCCGAGGTTCTCCTTTTTCTGTATGAAAAACTCTATGAAACTATTCTAACATACCCCCATCTTTTTGTCAATCGTTTTCGGGAAGCTTCTCGGAAAAATCTCTCAAAACCCGTTGACAAAAAAGGGAAGATATGGTACTATTGAACAAGAGAAAAACGCCGTTTTGGAAAAGGAGGATACGGAATGGAACTGATCAGCGTTATGGTTCCCTGTTACAATGAGGAAGAATCCCTGCCCCTTTTCCGTGATGAGATCTTGCGGGTCATGTCTCTTATGCCGGAGTATGCATTTGAGGTGATCTTTGCGGACGACGGCTCCAAGGACGGTACCCTGCGCCTTTTGCGTGAGTACGCCGCCGCGGACGAGCGATTCCGCTACGTTTCCTTTACCCGCAATTTCGGCAAAGAAGCCGCCATGTACGCTCTTTTGCAGGCCTCCAAGGGGGACTATGTGGTGTATATGGATGCAGATCTGCAGGATCCGCCCTCCTTACTGCCTCGTATGATGGCGCTTTTGAAGGAGAAGGGTGTGGACAGCATCGGCACTCGCCGTTCCTCCCGCAAGGGAGAGCCTCCCATCAGAAGCTTTTTTGCCAATATGTTCTATAAAATGATCAACCGTATCTCCAACGTGAGATTGGTGCCCGCGGCCAGAGATTACCGCCTCATGTCCCGCCGCATGGCGGATTCCATTCTGTCTCTGTGTGAGTACAACCGCTTCTCTAAGGGCATCTTCGAGTGGGTGGGCTACGACACCGAGTGGATCTCCTACGAGAATATAGAACGCAGTGCGGGGAAGACCAAATTCTCCTTCTGGAAGCTGTTTAAGTATTCCTTGGAGTGTATCATCGCCTTTTCCACCGCGCCCCTTGCCATCGCCTCCGTGATGGGCTTCGTGTTCTGTCTGGCGGCGTTTGTGGGAATTTTGGTGGTCATCATCCGCGCCTTGCTGGGTGTGGATTCTGCCTTTGGCTGGGCATCCATGATGTGCGTCATTCTGTTTGTGGGTGGCGTGCTGGAGTTTTCCATCGGCATTTTGGGGGGCTATCTTTCCAAGACGTATCTGGAGAGCAAGCGCCGTCCCATTTATCTGTCCAAGGAGACGGAAAGCGATCTGAAGGAGAAGGAAAATGTTCGGGATCAAAAAGAAGGATAAACCGCCCCGCAACACCGACAGCCCGGAGTTTCGCCTGTGGATGGCGAAGAAGCTGGACGGCAGATCCCTGCGCTACATTTTGGAGCGGGGAGAGGACAGCGTGGAGCGTGTCATCGGCAAGGGCGGCGTGCTGAGCCTTTACGAAGGGGATTTCAGCGTGATCTCGGGGGATAAGACCCTGTTCGTTGCCACCGCCTCGGAGCTGAAGGCGTGGGAATTTCTTTCCCTGGAGGGGGCTACCCTTACGGGATTTGATAAGGTAGAAGGCAGGGAGAGAACCATTCTTGCTTACTATAAATATTACCGTGATTGATCAAAATTCAAAGGAGATCTACAATGGATAAGAAACTCAGAATCGGTATCATCGGGTGCGGCGGTATTGCCAACGGCAAGCATATGCCCGCTCTTAAGAATTGCTCTGATCTGGCAGAGATGGTGTATTTCTGCGATCTGAAGCTTTCCCTGGCTGAGGCGGCTGCCAAGAAGTTCGGCACCCCCGATGCTAAGGTCTGCACTGACTACAAGGAGCTTTTGGCAGACGAGACCATCGACGTGGTTCACGTTTGTACCCCCAACCGCTCCCACAGCTTCATCACCGTGGATGCCTTGGAGGCGGGTAAGCACGTTATGTGCGAGAAGCCCATGGCCATCAACTCCGAGGAAGCGCAGAAGATGCTGGACGCCGCAAAGCGCACCGGCAAGAAGCTGACCATCGGTTATCAGAACCGTCACCGTCCCGATTCTATGTATATCAAGAAGGAATGCGAGGACGGTACCCTTGGCGAGATCTACTACGCAAAGGCAACCGCCATTCGCCGCAGAGCCGTTCCCACCTGGGGCGTGTTTATGAACGAATACGAGCAGGGAGGCGGCCCTCTGATCGACATCGGTACCCATGCGCTGGATCTGACTTTGTGGTGCATGGATAACTATAAGCCCAAGTACTGTGTTGGTACCGTATACCACAAGCTGGGCGAGAAGTTCCCCACCGGCAACGCTTGGGGCGATTGGAAGCCCGGCGACCTCACCGTAGAGGACTCCGCTTTTGGCTTCATCGTGATGGAAAACGGCGCCACCGTGGTGCTGGAATCCAGCTGGGCGCTGAACTCTCTGGACGTTCGTGAGGCTGTTACTACCCTTTGCGGTACCGACGGCGGTGCAGATATGGAAGGCGGCGTACGTATCAACGGCATCCGCAACGGCAGACAGTACGTGCTGAAGCCCGATCTCTCTGCAGGCGGCGTAGCCTTCTACGAGGGCGCAGGCGCAGGCTCTCCTCAGGACAACGAGGCTCGTCTGTGGCTCAACGCCATCATCAACGACACCGATCCCTTCGTTCTGCCCGAGCAGGCACTTGTGGTCAGCCGCATTCTGGAGGGCATCTACGTTTCCGCCAAGACCGGCGAGCCCTATTACTTTAATTAAATAGGAAGGAAGTTCCCCGATATGAAATTAGGCGTATGTGCGGTCCTGTTCGGCGATCAACCGCTGGACAAGGTGCTTCCTTATTTAAAATCCATCGGTATCCAGGAGCTGGAGATCGGTGCAGGCGGATATCCCGGCAAGGCTCATTGTGATCCCGCTGTTTTGCTGAAGAATGAGAAGGCCTTGGAATCTTTCAAGGAGACCATCGCCGCAGGCGGTCTGCCCATCAACACCCTCAGCTGCCACGGTAACCCCGTGCATCCCGACAAGGCTACCCGGGAGAGCTACCGCGAGGATTTCCGCAACACCATCCTCCTGTGTGAAAAGCTGGGCATCAAAAAGATCATCGGCTTCTCCGGCTGTCCCGGCGACAGCTTGGATGCCAAGTATCCCAACTGGGTGACCTGCCCTTGGCCCAACGACTTCTCCGATCTGTTGAAGTGGCAGTGGGAGGAGGTTCTGATCCCTTATTGGAAGGAAGAGACGCAGTTCGCGGAGGCACACGGTATCGAGAAGATCGCTTTGGAGATGCACCCCGGCTTCTGCGTATATAACCCCGAGACCCTTCTGCACCTCCGTGCGGAGGCGGGCAAACTCATCGGTGCCAACCTGGATCCCTCTCACCTGATCTGGCAGGGGATCGATCCTGTTGCGGCGATCCGTACCTTGGGTGACGCCATCTATCACGTTCACGCCAAGGATACCAAGGTGGATGCCATGAACACAGCGGCAAACGGCGTTCTGGATACCAAGCCTTATGCAGACGAGCTTCACCGCTCCTGGGTATTCCGCTCCGTGGGCTATGGCAACGATATGCAGTATTGGAGAGACTTTATCAGCAACCTGCGCATGGCGGGCTACGACGATATCCTTTCCATCGAGCATGAAGACAGCCTGATGACCAACGTGGAGGGCTTGGAGAAGGCGGCATATTTCCTGCAGCAGGCTATGATCCGCGAGCCCAAGCCTACCGGTATGTGGTGGGTTTAACCAAAAAACATTGATTTTTTTGAACGGATGGGGCTTCTCATCCGTTCTTTTTTTCTTGCGATTGATGGGATATGTGGAATTTGTCGAGAAACAGAGGGGAAATTTTGTGAAATATTTCCACTGTAATCTTCAAAAAACTTGGCGAAAGTGGTTGACAATCTATGCGAAAGGGTATATAATGGACTATGTATTAGGATGACCTTACTTTGGGGGAACAGGGTCAGGTATAACTTTTGCAAAAAAATATTTTTTATAAGTGAGGATGCTATGAAAACAGTATTCAAAAGACTGATCAGTTCTCTGCTGTTGGTTGTGATGCTTGTTGCAATGATTCCTGCGTCCATCGTTTCTGCCGATGCGGGCGATATCGACTGGGAAGCACTGAAGAACAAGTACGGCCTGACCGATGAGCAGATCGACGCAGCCAAGGACATTGCTGACGAGTACGACCTGACCCAGGATCAGGTTGACGCCGTCGAGGATTATTATGAGTCCTTGCCTCCCGAAGAAAAGGAAGAGCTGAAAGAAATCGTTAAGGATGCGGTTGAGAACGGCGAGATGCCCGAGCTCGATTCCGCTGGCGGCGACGTAGCTACGAACATGGTAAAAGCAATGTTCATCGCTACCATGAAGAAGGCTGCCAAGGATGTCTTGAACCGCGTTATGGACGCTATGGAAGACGTTAACGTTCCCAACGTTTTCGACTTTGATCGCGTATATGAGAACGGTAGCCTTGCAGGCATCAACTTCGTTCTGAAGTCTCCCGAAAATCTGGATGTGCTGGACACTATTCAGATGCTTGCAGACCGTTACTCCGTAATGGATGCACTGGCAGTTGTTGCAGGTGGTGTTCTGATGTTCGACGAGGTTTCTGTAAACGGCTATACCGTTTACGACCTGGCCGATCCTTCCGAGGTTTGGAACGCTTTGGTTGAGATCTACAGAGCTAATCCCATTGCATTCACCACCATCGCTAACATGGAGGGCAACGTTGTTGCTACTTACAACTTCTCCCTGGTAGTTGGCGACCTTGCTATTGATCTGCCCGTGAGCTTTGTGCTTGAGTGCTCCGATGCAAGATTGAACCAGATCAAGTCCACCGCTCAGAAGCTCGCAGACAGAGTTGAGGTAAACGGTGACTTTACCGAGGAAGACGGTGTTTTCTCTGCAGACCTGGAGGGTATTCTGGACGTTTCCGATTACACCGATGCTATTCTGGAGTGCTTCCTGCCTGCAGTTTTGGCAGACGAGTACGCTCTGGTTCGTGAGAAACTCCACAAGATGACTTTGAACGATTTCATCGATCAGATCAAGCTGGAGAACCTGGAGATCGTTGCCGACAAGCTGGGTTATTCCGCACAGTTTGAAGCACTGGTTGAAAAGGTTGCTGCGTACTTCCATTTGGATACCGCAGAGCCCAACGATCTGAAGGCATTGGTAAAACTGCTGGATGCTAAGGGTCTGTTCCCTCAGTATATCAAGGACGGCCTCCAGAAGGCTGACAGCGCACTGAACCTCAGCGAAAAGCTGAACGTGACTGTTGGCGCACTCTACAACGGAGACGGTTCTTACACTTCCATCCTTGGTGATGGCGTTGATCCCGTAAGCTTCGATTCCTACATGGATCGCGTCTTTGACAAGCTGTTGAACAGCAAGTACGAGGATCGTATTGAAGGCGCTTTGAAGATTCGCGGTTACGCTACCGCAGAGGATCTGGTAAATGCTCTGAAGGCAAGATATAACACTATCTATACCGGCAAGTATGATCTGGATGTAACCGTTACTCTGATTCTCTTTAAGACCTACACCGTTACCTTCGTAGACGAGCAGGGCAACGTGATCTCTACCCAGGAGGTTGTTGCAGGCGACGGCGCAGCTGATCCCGTATACCACGGCGGCGACGTTCTGAACGTTAACTACACTACCTCCGATAACTACGATGAGGTTATGGAGGACATGACCGTTACTCTGTATCCTATCCACGAGCTGAAGGTAGAGTATACTCCCGATGCAGACTGTCTCAACGATGGCGTGAAGAGAACCTACTGTACCGTATCCGGCTGTGATTACGAGGTAGAAGAGAGTGTTCCCGCGCACGGCCATGATTACGAGGCTGTTGTAACTGCTCCCACTTGCACTGAGGATGGTTACACCACCTACACTTGTACCGTCTGCGGCGATTCCTACGTTGACGATATCGTAGCTGCACTCGGCCATGAGTGGAGCGATTGGACCGTTATTGTGCAGCCCACTGATACCGAGTGCGGCGTTAAGATCAGAAGATGCTACAGCTGCGGCTGTGAGGAGCGTGCGACCTTCGGTCATGACTATGAGGCAGTTGTAACTGCTCCCACCTGTACCGAGGAAGGTTACACCACCTACACCTGCTCTCGTTGTGGCGATTCCTATGTGGATGACACCGTTGCAGCTCTCGGCCATGATTATGTTCTGACCGAGAAGGTTGATCCTACTTGTAAGGATGACGGTAAAGAAATCTACACTTGCTCTCGTTGCGGTGACTCCTATGAGAAGGTACTTCCCGCACACGGCCATGATTACGAGGCAGTTGTAACTGCTCCCACCTGTACCGAGGAAGGTTACACCACCCACACCTGCTCTCGTTGTGGCGATTCCTATGTGGATAACACCGTTGCGGCTCTCGGCCATGATTATGTTCTGACCGAGAAGCTCGATCCTACCCGTGAGGACGACGGTTACGAAATCCACACCTGCTCTCGTTGCGGCGATACCCAAAAGAAGGTGCTTCCCGCAATCGGCAACGAGCCCGATGCAGGCGATGAAGGCATTTTGGTATTTGTAGTTCTGGCTTTTGTTGCAATTGCAGGCATTGCAATTGTTTCCAAGGCTAAGATGGCTCGCTAATCCACGCTTTATAATCAAGAGCTCCCTCTAAGAGGGGGCTCTTTTTTCTATCAAAAAAAGTCGCCGTTGCAGGCGACTTTTGCGTTTACAAGTTTAATTCTTCCAGAAGCGCCGTAACGGCTTCTGCAGGGATTTTTGCGTTTTGAACAATGATATCCGCTAAGGATCGATAAATCGGCTGGCGCTCCTCGTAGAGCCTTCGCAGGGCATCCTCGGAGGAGGAAAGGGGTCTGCCTTCTGTGGACAGTGCATCCAAGCCTCGCTCTACCAAAACGATTCGTCCGTTCTGCTTCAAAAGATTGCGGTTTTCCGGTCGAACAACCGCGCCGCCGCCGGTGGCGATCACACGCCCGCTTTTGGCGGTAGCCTCCGCAAGCACCTTGGTTTCAAGCCTGCGGAAGGCATCCTCGCCGTCTTCCGAAAAGATCTCGGGGATGGATTTTCCTGCGGCACGTACAATTGCTTCATCGGTATCGACAAATTCCTTGCCCAATTTTTCCGCCAGCAGTTTGCCTATGGTGGTCTTGCCGCTTCCGGGCATACCGATCAGGCAAACCGTCTCGCAGAGACCTTCAAGCTCGCGGGTAACTGTATCAATGATCCCGTTATCCAAAGACTTGTCCTCAAAGATCTCCGCTGCCTGCTTGGCCTGAGCCACCAGCATGGAAAGTCCTCCCACCCGGGGAACGCCAAGCTCCTCTGCTTGCAGCAGCAACGCAGTCTTCAAAGGGTTGTAGATCAGATCCGCCACGCCCCGCAGACTGTGAAACTGTCTCAGATCCACGGGAGACACTCCATTGCCGGGGAACATCCCCACGGGAGAGGTGTTCACTACCACGGTATGATCCGCAATGGTCTCGATAAAGGCGGGGGTGTTCATCTTATGGGACACCACCGTGATCTTTTCCGCACCCAGATCCTCCAGCACGGCGCAAACCGTGGGGGAGACCCCGCCGCTTCCGATCACGGCGCATTTTTCCCCGACGACGGGAATATTCCCACTGGCAAGCATATGAGCAAACCCGTAGTAATCGGTGTTGTATCCCATAAGCCCCTCATGGGTGACTTTGAGGGTGTTCACACTGCCCAGCCGCTTTGCCAGAGGGGAAAGCTCTTTGCAGTAAGGGATCACTGCCTTCTTGTACGGCATGGTGACGTTCAGCCCTGCAAAGCTCCCGCCGGTGAGAAAGGCATCCAGCTCTTCCTTGGGGGTGGGGAACAATCGGTATTCATACTCTCCCAAACGGGAATGGATCAACGGAGAAAAGCTGTGCCCCAGCTTCTCTCCCAAAAGTCCGTAAGGCTTCATCAAACGACCTCAGAATAACTGCCCAGATAGCGAAGCTCCTCCGCCTCCGACTCCAACAGCGCGATCAATTCGCCCAAAACAGGGGAGGCGGCGGGAATATCCAGATCCAGGTAGAACAAAAATTCAAAATCTCTTTCCGGCAGGGGACGGCTCTCCAGCTTCACCAGATTGACTCCCAGCTCGTTGCAACGCTCCAAGGCGGAGAACAAGGCGCCGGGCTTATGCTTCAACACCATGGTGAGGGTGGTGCGGTTGGCACCGGGGTAGATCTCCCGCTTCTTGGAAATACAGATAAAGCGGGTGCGGTTGGCGCCGGTATCCTGAATGGTCTCCGCCAAAATGGAAAGACCGTAAAGCTCCGCGCAGGCGCGGGAGGAGATGGCCGCGATTCCTTTATCCGAGCCCTCTGCCACCATTTTCGCCGCAACGGCGGTGTTGGCGCAAGGCTTGACCTCAACCCCGTGCAGGGAAGACAAAAATCTTCCGCACTGGCTGATGGCCTGCTCGTGGGAATAGATCACCTTGAGATCCTCAAGCTTCGCCCCGGGCTTGGTCAGCAAGCAATGACTGATCAAAAGACGGGTGCTTCTCACGATATGGCACTGATATTTTACCAAAAGATCATAGTTCGCCTTCACAGAGCCTGCGGTGCTGTTTTCGATGGGCAACACGCCGTAGCGCGCCTCCCCGCTGTCCACCGCCTTAAAAACATCCTCAAAGGTGGGGCAGAACTTGACCTCGGGGTCGCGGAAGAGCTTCTCGCAGGCGATGGAGGAATACGCCCCCTCAACGCCCTGGCAGGCCACCACCGCTTCCGTGGGGAACAGCTCGGGGGTCTCCAATCTGGCGCGAAGGATCTCTTCTGCCAGCACGGAGGCAGGATCGGTGAGCTTGTGCTGATAGGAACGGCTGTAACCCATCATGGAGCGGAACAATCCTCGCAAATGGGGCTCGAACTTGGGATCTCCCATTTTTGCCACGGAATTCAGCTTTTCCCGTTCTCTGTTTTTGTCAAAGATAGGCTTGCCGTTTTCTTTTTTCCAGGTGGCAATCTCACCGCAGATCTCCATGCGGCGGCAGAACAGCTCTGCAAGCTGTGCGTCTATTTCATCTAATCGGTCTCTGTAATCCTTGATATCCATAAAAACCTCTTGTGCTTATAGCAAACAATCCGCCACGGCCAAAGCGGCGATAGCCTCCACCACGGGAACGGCTCTGGGAACGATGCAGGGATCGTGCCGTCCTTGAACGGTCAATTCCGTGTTTTCCATACGGGAAAGGGAAACGCTCTTTTGTACCTTCCCGATGGAGGGCGTGGGCTTGATCCCCACGCGGAACACCACGGGCATCCCGTTGGTGATCCCGCCTAAGATTCCTCCTGCGTTGTTGGTCTCGGTGTAGATCTTCTTGCCGTCGGTGCGGATGGCGTCGTTATTTTCCGAGCCTCGCTTGCCGCAGCCGCAAAAACCGCTTCCGAACTCGATCCCCTTGACTGCAGGGATCCCAAAGGCTGCCAAAGCGATCCGTCCCTCCAAGCCGTCAAAGGAGCTGCCTCCCACACCTGCGGGGAGTCCCGTCACGGCACATTCAATACTGCCGCCAACGGAATCGGCATCCCCCTTCGCCTGCAGGATCACCTCCTGCATGGCAAGTCCCTTTTCGTCGTTCAATACGGGAAAAGCCTTCTTCCCGGGGGCGTAAAGCTCTTCTTCGGGAACGTAAAGGGAAAAGATGTCGTCAAAAACATCCCCCACGGAGGCGATGTGGGCACCCACACGGATCCCTTTCTCCTCCAAAAGGAGCATGGCAAGATATCCCGCCACGCAAACAGGAGCCGTCAACCGTCCCGAGAATTCTCCGCCGCCCCGATGATCTCTGTGATTACCGTACTTAAAATAGGCCGTGAGATCTGCATGGGCAGGGCGGGGAATATCCGCCAATTTATCGTAATCCCGGCTGCGGGTGTCCGTGTTACGGATCATGGCGCAGATAGGCGCGCCGGTGGTAACGTTCTCTACCACACCGGAGAGGAATTCCACCGCGTCGGGTTCTCTTCGGCGGGTGGAAAAGGCATCCCGCCCGGGGGCACGTCGCTCCATGAAGGCGGCGAGCCTTTCGCTGTCAATATGCATTCCCGCAGGAAAGTTATCTATCACCACACCCATGGCAGGGGAGTGGGATTGTCCGAATACCTGCACCTGCAGGCGGTTTCCAAAGTGAAACATTCCAAAAAACCTTCTCTCTGTCAGATCTCTTTTACCCTTCCGCCAAGCTGTTCAAAATGGCGAAAAAACGCGGGATAGGATTTGTTCACCGCCTCCGCCCCCAAAAGGGTAATGGGCAAGGGGCAGGCTACGGAGGCAACCGTGGTACTCATGGCAATGCGGTGATCGTTGCAGGCGTCCACAATGCCGCCCTTCATCTCGCCGCCCTTGATCACCATGCCGTCGTCCGTTTCGCGGCAGGAGATCCCCAATTCCGTCAACATCTTGCAAACGCTTTCAATACGGTCACTTTCCTTCAGCCTCAACCGCGCCGCGCCGCGAATTACCGTTTCGCCGTTGGCGCAGGCCGCCGCAATGGCAAGAATGGGCACTAAGTCGGGAATATCCCGTGCATCGATCTCCATTCCGTGGAGCTTGGAAGGCTTGGCAATATAAACGCCTTCTTCCTCAACGATCTCGCCCCCCATTTGTCTGAGCAGAGAAACGATGGCCTTATCGCCCTGGGCGGAATTTTTCTGTAAGCCCGTCAAGCGGATCTCTCCGCCCAAAACCCCCGCCGTCAGCCAAAAGGCGGCGTTGGACCAATCGCCCTCGATCTCCAAATTGCCGGGAGAACGGAAGGCCGCGGGGGAGATCTGCATCTTCTCGGAGGTGACCAATGGCTCTACCCCGAACTTCTTCATCACGTCGCTGGTCAATGCTACGTAAGGGGCGGATTCCAATACCCCCTCCACCTCTACAGTGCTTTCCCTGGAAAGCAAGGGCAGAGATAACAACAGCCCGGTGAAAAACTGGGAGCTGATCCCGCCGTCAAGGCGATAAACACCGCCCTCCAGCTGTCCCTCCACAGAAAGGGGAGACTCCCCCTGCGGAGATAGCTTGACCCCGTGGCGCAACAATTCCTCGTACAACGGGGAAAGAGGTCTTTGGGTAAGCCTTCCACTGGTGTGCAGATATGCGGAACGCCCCAAGGCCGCTGCCAGGGGGAGAAGAAACCGAAGGGTAGAACCGCTTTCGTGGCAGTCCAAACAAGCCGCTTCCTCCCGCTCCCAAGAGATGGGGCAAACGGTATACACGCCGCCGTCCTCTTGGATCTCCGCTCCCAAGGCGCAAAGACATTCCACGGTGGCTTGAATATCCCGATTGGACTCGGGGCAATACAAGGCTGTGGGCTTGTCCGCCAGCGCGGCGCAGACCAAGGCGCGGTGCATATAGGATTTTGAGGGGATCGCCCTCAGTTCACCCTCCGCTTTGGAGGGATGGATGACAATATTCATGGATCAATATCCCGTTTTTACAAAATGGTTTCAAAAATAGAGGAAAGCTCTCTTATGGCTACGGGGTAGATAACGCAATCCCCAAACCCCTTGGGGAGGATCAAATGCAGGGTATCGCCCGCCCGCTTTTTATCGGAAAGTAAGCTGTCCTTCAAAAGCTCTCCCGGGTAAGGGGAGTCGGTGGGCAGACCGTATTTGACCAGCAATTCTTTGATCTGCTCGGCCAAGCCTTCTTGGCAAAGCCCCAGCTTCTCCGAAGCTCTTGCGGCGATCACCGTGCCCATAGCAACGGCGCTTCCGTGGGAGACGGCAAAATGAGACTGCTTCTCAATGGCGTGGCCAACAGTGTGCCCCAAATTCAAAAGCATCCGTATGCCGGTGTCGAATTCATCCTCTTCCACAATGTCCCGCTTGATGGACACGCACCGTGTGATGATCTCCGTCCAATCGGCTTTATCGGGATTGGCCAGCAGGGAAAGCAAGGGCTCTCCCTTCAGCACTGCGTATTTGATCACCTCGGCACACCCGTCGGAAAATACAGAGGGAGAAAGGGTCTTCAGCACCAGCGGATCGCAATACACCGCCGCAGGCTGGTGGAACGCCCCCGCCAAATTCTTGCCGCCCTCCAAATCGATGGCGGTTTTTCCTCCCACGGAGGAATCCACCGCCGCCAAAAGGGTGGTGGGGATCTGAACATAGCGGATCCCGCGGAGATACACCGCAGAGGCAAAGCCTGCCAGGTCACCGATGACACCGCCGCCCAGGGCAAACACTGCGTCGGTGCGGGTGAGCTTGCACGCGGCAAGGAATTCCAGCACCTCCCCGAAGCGGGCGAGACATTTGGTCTCCTCCCCCGGGGGAAGCACCAAGCGGAATACGGTAAAGCCCGCCTCGGTAAGCGTATTCTCCACCCTATCTCCGTAAAGGGCATTCACGCGCTCCTCGGTGATCAAGGCGGCTACCTTGCCGGGCAACAGCTCTCTTGCAAGAGAACCGATCTTTCCCAAAAGTCCTTCTTCAATGATGACGTTGTATTCTGTTGATGCTTTAACGGTTACCGTTGCCATAGGGTGCCTCGCATATATTTCGATGTTCCTATAATACAAGATTTTCCTACGTAATGTCAAGTTCTTATGAGAGAAAAACAAAAAATATTCTCAAAAAACAAAAGCAGCCGATTTTTCTCGACTGCTTTTTGGAACGCTTATTCAACGGAAATAACGTAATAATACAAGGGCTGACCGCCGGAAAGAAGAGCGATCTCCGTATCGGGAGCCTTGCTCTGCAGGAATGCCAAGGTCTCGTTTGCCTCTTCCTCGGAAACGTCACTGCCGTAGAAGACGGTGATGTAGGAAGCACCCTCCAGCTCGGGAAGCATCTTTTCCATGCATTCCGCCTGGCTGTCTGCAACGTAACGCACCTTATGCTCCACCAAGCCCAAGATCTGACCGCAGGTAACGGATTCGCCGTCTACGGTGGAATCGTGTGCCGCGTAGGTCATATCCAAGGTCTTGACGGCCTTCATTGCCTCCAGCATCGTCTGCCGGTTATCCTCGGCGGAAGCGTCGGGATCAAACTGCATCAGTGCGGAAATGCCCTGGGGAACGCTCTTGGTGGGGATGACGAACACGTTTCTGTCCTCCACAAATCTGCGCACCTGCTCGGCAACCAAGCAAATGTTGGAGTTGTTGGGGAAGATGAATACGTTCTTGGCGGGAATCTGCAAAACCGCCTCCACCAACTGCTCGGTGGAAGGATTCATGGTCTGGCCGCCGCTGACAAATCCGGCAACTCCCAGATCCTCAAACACGCTGCGCATACCGTCGCCCATGGTAACGGCCACAAAGCCGTATTCCTCCACAGGCTCAGCCACTGCGGGAGTTGTTTCCTCTGCCGCAGGCTTTTCGGACTCTGCGGACTGATTTTCGATCAGCTCGCTGTGCTGGTTCTGCATATTCTCTACCTTTACGGTATAGAGAGAGCCGAACTTCAACGCCTCGGAAAGCACCTTGCCGGGATCCTTGGTGTGGACGTGGATCTTCACGATCTCGCTGTCTTCGGCAAACACAACGGAGTCACCCATGGAAAGCACGAACTTACGAAGCTTTTCCACACTGCCTTCCTTCGTGTATTCCGGATTTTTGGTGATGATACATTCCGTGCAGTAGGGGTTTTCAATGCTGGCGGGATCAAAGCTTGCGAAATCCGCACTCTCCTTGGTCTCTGCCTTGCTCTCGGACTCCACGGGCGCACCCTTCAAATAAGCGCGCATACCGTAAAGAATTTCCAAGAAGCCTCTGCCGCCGGAATCCACCACGCCGGCCTGCTTCAATACGGGAAGCATATCGGGAGTCTTCTCCAGCATATCTGCCGCCGCATCGTACATACGGTCAAACAGCCCTAAGAGATCAAGCCCCTCTGTCTCGATTTCCGTACAGCTTCTCATAACGGTGAGGATGGTACCCTCTCTGGGATACTGCACCGCCTTGTAAGCCTCTTTGACACCTTTTTCAAAAGCGGCAACCACCTCTGCGGTGCCCGCTTCCGTTACCCCCTTGAACCCCTTTGCCAAGCCGCGGAAGAACAGCGAAAGAATAACGCCGGAATTGCCGCGTGCGGCGCGCAGGAAAAGACTTGCTACCTTATCGGCACACTCGGAAAGACTGCTCGTTTGTCCGTTCAGATCGCCGGCGGGCTTCATGGTCATGCTCATGTTACTGCCGGTATCTCCGTCGGGAACGGGGTATACGTTCAAACGATTGATCAGATCCTTCTGATTTAAGAGCGCGTTGGCGGCAGAACGGATCATGCCGGCGTATTGCGCCCCGCCAATGGCGGTAGGAACGTTTGCAACTTCACTCATACGTATATCGGGTTCCTTTCTTGATTCGCTTTCAGCACCGCGAAGAACCTCCGTAGGAAGGCGCGGCGCCAAGCGTCATGGTACGTGCTTCGCAAAAGCACACAATATGCGAGTATACATACAACAAGTATATTACCAAAAAAACGCAACTTTGTCAATAGTACGCCGCGATAAACTTTTTGAAGAGTTGGGGATGGCTTTTATCGGATTTTGACAGAAAACTCTCCGCTGCAGCGGGGGCATCTCACGGTGTGGGCGCCTTTTTTGCGGGGAAGACGGAGCTGTGCGCCGCAGAGGGGGCACTTTTTGTACACGTGCTCCTTGTCTGCCTTCTGTGCCTTACGGGCGGGATCGCCGCGGAATTTCCCAAAGAACTTGCGGAAAGCGTAGTTTTCTCTGCGGCGCTTTTCCACGTTGCGGGAGAAAAAACGGAAGATGGCGTAGCCGAAGAGACCGGCGTACAGCAGGGTACAGATCAGACTGTCCCAAAACATTCCCAGAATTGCCAGCACCAGAGAGGTCCAGATGCAAACGTTGTAAATGGTATCGGGGCCGTTTCTGCCCATCAAAAAGCCTGCCAAGCGCTGTCGGAAGGGAGGTCTGTGTCCAAACATATGCAAATACTCCTTTTTTTCATGGATCTTCCTTATCATATCAAATAAAATACTAACAAATTGTGAAGTGGGTGCAAACATTTATACAAATTTTGCATCGGTTTTTAGTTGAATTTGCCGTCTTGTTTTTCCTTGACATTTTTCCCGAAAAGGAGTATTATAAAAGCATAAAAAAAGAACTGAAAAAAGGAGATTTTTTATGAAGTTCACAAAAAGACTTTTGTGCTTCCTGCTGACGGCGCTGCTGGTGCTTCCCGTATGCGGCGGTCTGCTCTCCTCTGCGGCGGCGGAATATTCTTTCAAAGAAGATTCCTCCAAGGCTTATGAGGTGACTGACGGCGTCTTCTACAGCGAGTACACTCTCTCCAGCGGTATTTACGAAAACGTTTACGTTTCCGCCTCCGCATTGGAATTCAACACCGAGGATTACATGGTGGTTGCCTATGGCGGTGCCGCAGGCGGCGCAGCTTATCTGGCAAACCAGTATCGCTTGGCTACCGAAGACGGCTATGAGGTGGTGGGCGCCATCAACGGCTCCTTCTTCTCCATGGATACCGGCTCCAACGGTAACTACGGTTATCTCAACGAGTACCTCATCTCCGGCGGCGAAATCTACTCTGCCGATAACGGCAATACCGCTTCCGAGTTCGGCGGCGCAGTTGCCTTTATGTCCGACGGTACCTTCGTGAACGTCCCCGACTCCTGCTTGTCCTTCGATCTGGTGATCAACGGCAAGTCTATTCCCGGCGGACTTTCCTACGTTAACAAGTACGGCGGAAGATACAAGCCCTCCAACTGGGGTAACGGCTTCTATTATTTCGATACCCATTCCGGCGACTTGTATTACGATGTTGATAAGGATGCTAACGGCAAGGTTTACGGCGAGATGATCTCTCAGGCGTTGACCTTTGACAACGTTCCCGGTTATCAGGTTCTCTGCCGTAAGGTAGACGGCTCCCGTCTTGCAGTGGATAACACCCTGAGAGGCGAGGTCGTCTCCGTTTCCGACGATGCCTACGGCACCAAGCTGGCAGAGGATGAATTCATTCTCTTTGTAAAGGCTGGTTCTCCCAACGCGGCTTACGTAAAGGATCTGGCGGCAGGGGATAAGATCTCCGTTACCGCTACTGAGCTGGGCGGCAAGTCCACCGGCATCACCGCTAAGGCAGACTCCGTGATCGGTATCTGCGGCTATCTGGTTAAGGACGGTAAGAACCTGACCACCAGTGCTTCCTTCAACAGCGGCGCGGCTCATGATAACAAGACCAAGGCTCGTTGGACCGCCTTCGGTATCAAGGCAGACGGCTCCTACGTGTTCTTCACCACCGAGGGCGCTTCCACCGGCTCCGACGGCTCCGTAACCCTTCAGGACGTTGCTAAGGCAATGATGGAGATGGGTTGCGTTGACGTTATCCGTCTGGACGGCGGCGGATCCTCCGCTATGTACGTCTGCGACGACGGTACCGGCAAGGCGGGCTTTAAACAGAAGTCCACTCGTTCCATCGGCGACTGCTTGCTGATCGTTAAGCGTACCAGCCCCGCTCTTCAGAAAGGCAAAACCGAACTGAAGGATCTGGTTTCTCAGTATGAGAGCAAGACCGGCAAGGCATATAAAGAAGCGGTTTCCGCGGCTAAGACCGTTCTGAACAGCAAAACTTCTGTTTCCGGCGATTACTTCCGCGCATACAACGGTCTGCTGAGCGTTTCTTCCGCAGAGGCAGAGCTGACCTCCGCCGCGGCAGACGCAAAGACCGCTGTGAAGGATGACTATGCCATTACCATCTGGAACTCTATCCAGACTCTCAAGAAGGAAGCGGAGAACCTGCTGAAGGGCGATCCCTCCCTGGCTGATATGGAGAGAGTTGGCTCCGCTCTGCGCAGTGCCCTCAGCTCCACCGGCGAGTATGAGAACAACCTTGCCCTGGGCAAGACCTATACCTCCAAGACTGCTTCCAACTCTACCTATCCCGATACCAACGGTAGCGAGATGACCGACGGCCTCTACGGCCCCGCTTCCAGCGCGTACGGTGCGGCATGGGCAGGCTGGAACAGTGATAACGTGTTCACCATCGACCTGGGTGAAGTTTACGATGACATCACCACCTTCAAGATCCACGCATTGCAGTTGACCTCTTGGGGCATCAACGTACCCTCCAAGATCACCGTTGCTGTTTCCGAAGACGGTAAAACCTTCACCGACGTCGGAGCTGTTCCCGATCCCGAGGGTCTCACCCGTAAGGAAGAGGGCGCGGCTTATACGCTGACTCTGGCTCTGGAGAAGGGTGTTAAGGCACGTTACGTGCGTATCACTCCCAAGCGTATCAGCTTCTTCTTCTGGAGCGAGATCGAAGTGATCCGTTACGAGACCGCTCCTAACTACATCGTTCCTGCGGTGAAGCTCGATCAGGACGACGTAAACACCAAGGACGTTCCCGTGATCAACAAGAATTGGGGCGACGGCACCGATAAGATCACTCTGATCCAGAACTCCAACTGTACCCATACCGGTATGGACGTTACCGTAGATTTGAATTTGGGCAGCAAAAAGAAGATCAACGGCGCGGCTCTCGGCTTCTATCATTGCGCAGGCGTTATGATCGGTTACCCCGAGGGCGACGTTACCGTACTGATCTCCAACGACGGCAAGACCTACACCGAGGTCGGCACCTTCGCCCTGGCGGAAGCAAATGTAGCAGTAGATTCCTACGGCACCGTGAAGAGCGTATTCGTCTTCGACACCGTAGAGGCTAAGTACGTACAGTTCAAGTTCAAGGCCGGCAGCAGCAGACCTGTTCTGGGCGCCAACCCCGCAGACGGTAAGGTAAACTGGGAGTTCGTAGCTCTCACCGGCGTTACCGTTTCCGATGAAAGCAAGCATAAGCATTCCTACACCGACAAGATCATCAAGAAGGCTACCTTCGCTTCTCCCGGCGTGAAGGAGGTTTCCTGCTCCTGCGGTTACAGCGAAGTGAAGGACTATACCGTGGCTGTTCAGCCCGAGAAGCCCGCAGCTCTGCCCTCCGGTGCATTCGTGCTGGACTACGCAGGCTATAAGCACGCAGGCGAGTTCTCCATCGTAGCAGGCGACAATATGACCGTTGCAGAGCTGACCGCTCTGGGTAACGGCGGCGTTTCCAGAGATATGAACTACGCCTATATCATCGTTGTAGACGGCAATGGTATCGTTACCAAGTCCTGGTGTGAGCTTGGCGTAGCCAAGTCCGATGAAGTTTGTCCCGAGGGCGGCTACATCATTTCCTACAACGGCAACAAGAACGGCTATGCCGATCTGAAGAAGGTTCAGGTAGGCCAGCAGGTCACCCTGATCAATATTGACGTTGACGTCTTCCGCGGCTTGGAAGGCAATATGGAGCTGACCAACGCAGGCTTTACCGTTGGCAAACCCAGCGATACTCCCGTAGAACCTCCCGTGGACGATCCTTCCGATGATCCTTCCGAAGATCCCGTAGATCCTCCCTCCGAGGATCCTGTAGATCCTCCTTCCGATGATCCCGAAGAGCCCGTTGAACCCGATGCAGAATGGATCGGCGAAATGACCCAGGGCGGCGACGGTAACTGCTCTGCAGACGTTCCCTACGGCTACGTTTGGATCGTTGACTACGTAGATGGCAAGATCGGCGGCGAGGACGTGACCATCTGTACCACCGACGATGCTTACAAGGCTTGTAACCCCAACTGGGCCATTACTATTCTCCTGGAGAAGCAGGCAGACGGCACCTACGTTGCCGTTAAGGACGCTGTGGTGACTCCCGGCGATGCTACCAAGGTAACCGTAGGTGAGAACCAGGTTGCTCTGGTCGTTCACTCCTCCTCCTCTAACCCCGATGCCGGCTACGATAACTGGCAGGGCAAGGTGGTAGCTATCTCCATCAAGGCAGGCGACGTATTCACCATCAACGAGGATATGACCGCCGTGCAGGCAGTGATTCCCGAGAATCTGCCCGGTGACGAGTCCTCCGAGGAACCCTCTGACGATCCTTCTCAGCCCTCCGACGAGTCCTCTGAGGAACCTGATGACGAGTCCTCCGAAGAACCCGATGAATCCTCCGAGGAGGCTTCCGCAGAGACTTCCGCAGAGGCTTCCGCTCCCGTCGAGTCCTCTGTTCCCGCTGATGATGAGGGCGGTTCCGCTCTTCTCATCGTGATCATCGTTGTGGTCGTGGTTGCCGTGATCGGCGCCGTGGTCTTCATCGTGATCAAGCGTAAGAAGTAATCTTTTACTAAAAACAAAACTCCTACGGCTTTGTGGCCGTAGGAGTTTTTGTATGAACCGCTATACCATCCTTCCGAAAACGGCAGTTTTCGGCACTCAAGTTCTTTGGGGATTCTTAAGGGGACTTTCTCGAAAGAAAGTCCCCCTTAAGCGTATTCCAAAAATCAACCGTGCCCCATCTTTTCCAGCGCGGTAAGAATACCGTACTTGCCGGATTCATAGGTCAAGCCTCCCTGCATATAAACGCGGAAGGGGGGACGGATGGGCGCATCTGCGGAAAGCTCAATGGAAGAGCCCTGCACGAAAGCACCTGCCGCCATGACCACCTCGTCGTTGTAGCCGGGCATCGCCCAGCCCTCGGGGGTGACGTAGCTGTCCACGGGAGAGCCTGCCTGAATGCCGCCGCAGAACGCCAACAGCAATTCTCTGGTCTTACAGTCCACCGTCTGAATGATATCGCTTCTTGCTTCCAATGCGGTGGGGTTGCAATGATAGCCGTAGCTTTCGAACATAGCCGCCGCAAAATGGGAGGTCTTCATGGCCTGGAGCACCGTGTGAGGCGCATAGAACAAGCCCTTGATCAACTGCTTGGTGGTTCCCAGCGTTGCCCCTGCCTCCAAACCGATGCCGGGCACCGTCAAACGGTAGGATGCCAGCTCCACAGCCTCTGCAGAGCCCACAAGGTAACCGCCGGACTCAGCCATACCGCCGCCGGGATTTTTGATCAGAGAGCCGATGAGAAGGTCAGCCTTGGGCTCTTCCTTCTCCACGAATTCGCCGTAGCAGTTGTCTACCACGAAGAACACCCCGGGGTAGCCTTTTACCAGCGCGCCCAATTCGGAAAGCTCTGCCGCCGTCAGCGTTCTGCGGGCGGAATAGCCCTTGGACCGCTGTGCGTAGATCATTTTCACGTTGCCCTTTTCCAACCGCGCCTTGATGGCGGGGAGATCCAGGGTCTTTTCCTCCACCAGATCGATCTGCTCGTATTTTACACCGAACTCTGCCAAAGAGCCGGCGCAAGGAGTCAACCCGATGACGCCGCTCAAAGTATCGTAGGGCTTGCCGGTAACGGAGACCATCACGTCGCCCGGACGGAGAAGCCCCTGCAATCCGATGGCCAGAGCGTGGGTGCCGGAGATGATGGAGGCTCTTGCAAAGCCCGCCTCACAGCCGAAGCTTTGCGCAAACAGCTTGTCGCAAAGATCTCTGCCGTCATCGTTGTAGCCGTAGCCCACGGTGCTGTTAAAATGCCGCTCGGAAAGCTGATTGTCTGCAAAAACGCCCATCACCTTGCGGGTGTTGTAGAAGGCATTTTCCTCCAAGCGGGCAAAGGTGCCTGCCAGAGCTTTTTCGCATTCTGCCGCTCTGTCAAGCAATGCTTTTGAAAATTCCTTCACGATTTATTCCGCTCCTTTTTCGATGAAAGCGGTCAACAGCTTGGCACAAGCATCCAGATCCTTCATATCGATGGTCTCCACGGGGGAGTGGATGTAACGGGTGGGAATGGAGATACAGCCAACCGCACAGCCTGCGCCCACCACCTGCATGGAAGAGGTGTCGGTGCCGCCTGCCAGCAGTACCTCGTACTGATAGGGAATGCCGCCCTCTTTTGCCAGCTCGGTCAAACGGTCAATGATCATAGCGGAGCAAAGCACGGAGGAATCCTTGATCTTGATGGCCGCGCCGTCACCCAGCTTGGTCACGGCAGACCCGCCGCATTCGCCTGCGGAGGTAACGTCCAGGGCGATGCCGTAATCGGGAGCAATGCGGAAGGTTGCGGGGCGGGAGCCTCTGCAGCCTACCTCCTCCTGCACGGTGAACACGAACCAGGTGTCGTAAGCGGGAGTATCGCAATGCAATGCCGCGTAAGCCGCTACCACGCATCCGATACGGTCGTCAAAGGCCTTTGCCGCATAACGGGTGCCGCCCAGCTTCTGAAGCATGGGAACGACGGCACAAACATCGCCGATTTTAACGCGCTTTTCAGCCGCCTTCTTGTCCTTTGCACCGATATCGATGACCATCTTCTTCACAGAGATATCTGCTGCCTTGGTGCCGTTTTCCAAAACGATCACACCGGTCACGCCGTTTTGGAAGCGAACCTTCTGGTAGGAGGAAGCTACGGCGTGGATACCGCCGATGTTGGAAACGTGAACGTAGCCGTCGCCGTCGATGGAGGTGACTACAAAGCCGATCTCGTCCATATGAGCAGCGATCATCAGCTTGCGGGAGGAGTCCTTTCCTTTTTTCAAAACGTACAGGTTACCGATGGCATCGGTCTCAATAGCATCCGCAACGGGAGCAAGCTCCTTTGCAATGATATCTGCCAAGGGCTTCTCTGCGCCGGATACGGAAAAAGCGGAGGTGAATTTTTTAGTTAACGTCAGCATACTCAAATGTTCCTTTCAATCATAGCTCTTGCCAGCTTGCCCACGGAGATCAAGTCTTCCTTTGCGGCAACGCAGCAGGCAGAATGGATATATCTGGTAGGTGCGGAAATAGCCAGAACTCTTGCGCCCATAGCGCCCTTCTGGAAGGCGCTGGCCTCGTTACCGCCGGCAACGATGTTCTTCAGCTGGCAGGGAATTTCTTCTTCCTTGCCCACGCTGAGTGCCAGAGCGACCAGCTCTTTGTCGTAAATGGTACCGCCGTCCATGTGGGAGATCACCGCGCCCTTGTGAAGCTCACAGGCACGCTTGCCCTCGGGAGTACCGTAAATGTCTCCTGCGGTGGTGGATTCCAAGATCACCGCGATATCGGGACGGATGCGGTAGCAAACCTCTGCGGCACCGTCACAGCCGATCTCCTCGCAGGTGTTAAAGGCAAAATAGGTATCGTATTCCAGCTCGGAGTTGATCATATCCACCATGAGCGCACAGCCAAAGCGGTCGTCCAGGGCCTTGGATTTGATCAAACCGTTGCCGAACTCCTCGTAGTTGGGGCAGAAGGCGGCACAGTCGCCGATCTTTGCAAACTGAGAAGCGGTCTCTCTGTCGTAGCATCCGATGTCGATGTTCATCTCGGAGATAGGCTCGCACATACCGTATTCGGAGGGCTTTTGAATGTGGATAGCTTTGGAAGCAACCACGCCCTTGATGCCATTCTTGCAGAACACCAATCTTCTGCCGCTGACCACACGGGGATCGATACCGCCCACCGGTGCAAACATAATGTAGCCGTCCTCGCCTACGTAGGTGACCATAAAGCCAACCTCGTCCATGTGAGCGGCAACCAGCAGCTTCTTGTCGCGGCGTTGCTTACCCTTCTTGAACACGATGAGATTGCCCAGAGCATCCACCTCGTATTCCGCGCCGGAATCCTTGATGTCCGCGATAATTCTTTCTCTGACAAGATCCTCCATGCCGGAGGGGCCGAGAATGTCGCAGTAATCCTTTAATCTTGCAAAAAATTCCATCTGCTCACGCCTCCTTCTTTCCGATCTTACGGATCAGTGCTGCCGCCAGTCTGGAGGCCGCCATTACGTCGCCGAGATCCGCGATCTCGTTTGCGGTGTGCATATTTTTCAAGGGCACGGAGATGAGGCAAACGGGGACACCGGTTCGTGCCGTCTGTACTGCGTTGGAGTTGGTACCGGTCTGACCGGGCTCTGCCAACAGCTGGATCGGAATGCCCTCCTCCTGTGCTGTTTCCTCCGCCATCACGGTGAAGGCGCGGTTGGTCTGGGGAGAGTAGGAAAGAATACAGCCCTTGCCCAGTTCAACGCACTTTCTGCGTTCGGGCGCACCGGGCACGTAAGCGTGTCCTACGTCCATGACGATGGCAATGTCGGGGTTCAAACGGTAAGCCGTGGTTCTTGCGCCCTGGTAGCCCAGCTCTTCTCTTGCGG
>JAGBXS010000118.1 GCA_017629175.1 Clostridia bacterium | reverse complement strand
CGGATTCTTCCTCGGAAACTTCCGTGGATTCCTCTTCGGAAACCTCCTCGCTCACTTCTTCGGAAACCTCTTCGGAAACCTCTTCACTCACTTCCTCCGAAACCTCCGGCGGATCAACCGGTTCTACCGGCGGGTCAACGGGAGGATCGACGGGCTCTTCTCCGTAGGGATGGGGAACGCCCCAAACGATCTCGCCCTTGAAATTGGAGGAGATCCAACGTTGGTCCCAACTGTCGGGGCAGGAAGCGGGCGCACATTCCACCTTTTTCAGGTTGGTGCAATAGTCAATGGCTTGGGATCCCACCGTTGTCACATTGGGGATATATACGTATTCCAAGCTTTCGCAGTCCCAAATGGCACAGTGTTTCAGAGTCTTTACGCTGTTGGGAAGAATCAGCTCCTTTAAGGAAGCGCAACCATCAATGGAATTCCTTTCGAGAGTATGGATGGTGTTCGGCAAGGTGATGGAAGTAAGCTTGGCTTGATCTTCCAATGCTTTCATTCCCAATACCGTTACCTTGTAGCCGTCGATGGTCTCGGGGATCACCAACTCGGTGGCATCGCCCAGATACTCTACGATATGAGCTTCGCCATCTACTATCTCGTATCGGAAATCACCGCTGACCTTATAGATGTCTGTGCGGCGGGAGTTTACGTTCCAGACAACTCGTCCGCCAAAGCTCAGCGTCATTCTGTCCTCCCATCCGTCGGGTTTTTTCTCATATCCCATATCCACCTGACGTAGGTAGAAACAGCCCTGACACAGATTATATCCCATATCCTCTACCGTGGCGGGAATGTAAAGGCTTTCGATATTTGCATAATAAAACGCAGAATCATCAATTATTTTCAACGAGGCGGGCAAAACGATCTCAGGTACGTCCGCTCGGTCGAAAGCCTGCGATGCCAAGCGTTCCACGCCTTCGGGAAGGAACAGGGGCTTATTTTGAACAAAGTTCCGGAAGGCTTGCTTGCCGATAACCTTCGTCTCTTTCGGGATATCGCCACCTGAGAGCGCCGCCAAAAGCGTGCCGTCTCTACTCATCAGGCAGAAGCCGTTCAAATAGAAGTTGGGATTGCTCTCGTCCAGCTCCGCCTTCTGCAGATTGGGCATATAGCTGAACGAACCCGGCTCGTAGGTTTCCAAGCCGGCAGGTAATACCAGCTCCTTCACATTTGTGCATCCTGAGGTGAGTAGCCAAGGCAGGCTCTTCAGCCCTGCGGGAAGATGAAGGACTTCCAACTGCTCGCAATCTCTTAACGCTTGTTCTCCCAGAAATTCCAGTGTTTCTGGGAAGATGGCGGAGGTAATGGCTGTGTTTCTGAATGCGCTTTCCCCCACAGACTTCAAGCCGGCCGGCATCTTCAGATCCAGCTGCTTACAGCCGGTGAAGGCAGTATCTCCAATGCTTTCAACGCTGTCGGGAAGCGCGACCTCTTTCAAAGCCTTACAGCCGGAGAATGCGGATACTCCTATCTGTGTAAGCCCCCGGGGCAGAACTACCTTGGTCAAGTTATTACATCCGATAAAAGCACCTGCGCCGATGGATGTCACGCCGTGGGGAATGGTGATCTCTTCCAGCCAATCTGCGTGGTAGAAGGCACTGCCGCCAATGGCAGTCAACCCCTCCGTGGGGATCACACATCCCGAGAAGCCTTGCACCAACACTCCCTCGGAGGTGATGAGGCATCCGTTTTCCAGCTTTACGTTTTCATTCCCCGGGGCTACGGACAACGCTTCAAAGCTGTCACAGCCTACCACGGGAGCGTAGCTCATAGAGCGTACCGTGGAGGGGATCGTAAGAGACCTTGCGCTGTCGCACAAATAGAAAACGTAGCCGTTCATGACTTCCAAGCCTTCCGGCAACACCACGGTCTCTATGGAAGGGCATCTGCTGAACAAATTTTGCACCGTTTTCAAGGTGGAAGGCAGAGTCACTTCCTTCAGCTTCTCGCAGCCAGCGAACACCGTGTCGTACATTTCCTCCACGCCCTCGGGGATCACGATTTTCTCAATCTGATCCATGTTGGTGAATGCGCCGTGAATGACCCGCAAGCTGTTCGGGAGAACGATCTCCTTGATAGAACTTTGCTCAAAAGCGGCTTCATGAATTTCCACAACGCCCTCGGGAATCACCACACGCTCTGCGCTGCAGCTTTGCAAAGCAAGGGGCGCGATGGCTACCAGCCTGTAAGGACCGATATTGGCATCCAGAACCAGCTCTTTCTCGGTTCTGCGTCCCGAGTGATATAGCAGAACCGCCTCGTCTCCCTTTACGGCACAGTAATAATCGCCGTAATCATATTCCTCGTATCCGTTTTCCAGATACCATTCCCCCGGAAAATCTCCCTCGCACGCCGCGGCTTCTTCGGTGAAAAAGACGGGATTCACCACCGCAAGCAACGCAACGCAAAGAACCAAACATAACGTCTTCTTCACAAAAGACACCCCTTTCAAGTCGTTTTTTTTATTTTACCATAGAAAATATGAAGAAACAAGAAACAAAGCATGAAAAAACGTCTCGTGGGCAAATTTCTGCATTTTTCACATGGTTTGTCTGTTTTTTTGTGCAACATTCACAAAATAGAAAAAACCCTTGACAAGGGGATTTTTTTGTGCTATACTCCTTCTACCGAACGAGAACAAATGTTCGAAGTTCGAAAAAGAAGGACGCCGCCACGGTTACGCTCCATCCATGACGGCGATGAGATGACAGATAGGTTTATGAGAAGAAAGGAAACAAAATGGACAGCTACACCAAATCTGCAGAGAAAATGTTGGAAAGAAGCACCCTTGTGGAGGTTGCGCGGGACACTCTGGAGGACGAGATCCGTTTTCTGGAGGGAGAGCTTGCCGCCGCAGGGGAGATGGCGGGGGGACGCCGAGCGCGGCTTGCCGCAAAAATAGAGGACGTGAGACATCGTCTGCGCGCCCTCTATGAAGAAACGGAACGGATGGATCGCGGTTTTGCCGTTCTGACGGAATACCAACGGGATCTTCTGGAAAAATTTATCATCCACCGCAACAAGGATTGCGTGGAGGAGCTGGCGGAGATCCACCAAAAGGAACGCTCCGCCCTCTACCGTGACAGAAAGAAGGCTCTGGAGACCTTCACCATGGCGGTGTACGGCGCCCTTTAAGCACGGCTGAACATGGCTTTTTCCGCTTCGTCAAACAGATCTTCCGTCAGCCCCGTGACCTCCAAAACTCTTGCGGCAAAGGGAAGCCGCTTCCGGTAGGTCCCCGGCGCGTGGGCGTCACTGCCCCAATAAAGGGTGTTGCCCACCTCCTTTGCGATACGGAAGAAGCGGATGTATTCGTAGTTTTCCAGCTCCTCGGGAGGAACGCAGGCGAACTCGGAAAGGTTCAGCTCGATCCATACTCCCGCCTCCTTGGCGGCGGTGAGAGCGTCCTTCAGCTGGGGGTCGGTAAGATACCGATACACCTCGTTTTTGAACTGCCAGGGCATACAGCAGGGTACCATGGGGTGGCAAAGTCCTACGAAAAGATCCCGCTTGGGATGCTTGCACAGCGCCTCGAAGCTTTTCAGCAGAAAGAGAGCCATCTCCTTGGGGGCGGTCTGCTCCTCGGGGATCACAAAGCCCTTCATGTGGACGTGGTCGTGGGGGACGATGATATAATCGGCGTATTGCGCCGCCTCCTCGTCAATGCCCAAGAGGAAGTTGGCAAATTCTCCCTCCGCGCCCTGCAAGACCTTCACGGGGGAAGGGTGCTCTGCCAGATAGTCTGTCAGCTGCTTCTTCTGCTCTGCCAGACGTTCAAAGGGCTGCTTGCGGTACCAGGGGGTTGCCCCCTCCACCCCGGATGCCCAGCTGTGATCAGCAAAGCCCAGCAGAGTCTGGCGATTTTCCTCCGCCGCTTTGATGTAAAGAGGGAAGAACGCTTCCCTGGATGCGCAGTCGGAAAGGTGG
>JAGBXS010000117.1 GCA_017629175.1 Clostridia bacterium | reverse complement strand
TCGTTTTGATGGGGCAGTATGACTTGAATGGCTACTACTTCAGGGGCACCTACGCCGGGAAGTACTGCTACGTGACCTCCACCATGGGGTTGATCACCATTGATCTGGAAAACTACGAGGTGGTAGCGGAGATCGATATCGCACAATAAAATCACTCCCCCCCGAAAACGAAAGTTTTCGGCACTGAAAGTTCTTTGGAGTTTCTTAAGAACCTTTCTTTCCCTAAGAAAGGTTCTTAAGCGCTCTTTTTTTATAGCAAAAGATTGACTTTTGGGGAAAGATATGGTATTCTATCTTGAATAATTGTTTTGGGAGGGGGCATACGGATATGGGAAAGGAATATCCCCATGCGGGGCATCGGGAGCGTTTGCGTGAGAAGTTCCGCACAGGCGGTGAGCAGGCTCTGACGGAAACGGAGTTTCTGGAGCTGTTGCTGTTCTTTTCCGTACCCAGGGTTGATACCCGTCCGCTGGCTGAAAAGCTGATAGAAGCCTTCGGATCGCTGGACGGCGTGTTGGCGGCTTCCCCGGAAGAGGTGCGAGGGTTTGCCAACATCAACGGAAGCACGGAGGCGCTGTTCTCTGTGATCCGCTGTCTCACCCACCGTGCTGCCATGCGGATGCGGGAGTGTGATTTCCGCGATCCTGCCTTTGCGGCAGACTATCTGCCCGGACAGTTTGCGGGATACAAGAAGGAGCGTGCCGTGCTGTTTTATTTGGACGGCGACGGCAGTCTTCTCCATCGCCAGACCGCCATGAGCAGCGAGGAGGATGCGGTTCAGCTTTCCATGCGCACCGTGCTGGAAACGGCGAAAAAGGTGGGTGCTTCCGCCTTGGTGATCGCTCACAACCACCCCAACGGCATTGCCAAGCCCTCGGGCGCAGACCTTACCGCCACCGCGCGGATGCGGGAGGATCTGCAGAAGGAAGGCTTATCTCTCTTGGAGCATTACATTATCGCGGGAGATGCCTGCGTTCCCATTCTGGGGAACGAAAATCCTTTGTGATCTTGTCACAGCCGCGGTCTGTATACGCCGTGTATAATAGAGTTCGAAAAGGGAGCTTTCCATTGCTCTTCTTGGTAAAACAGAAAGGTTTCACATTTATGATGCTTGAATTGAAAGACGTATCCTATCGCGCCGAAGACGAAAACGGCGTGAAGGAGATCATCAGTCACATTAATTTACAGATCGATGAACGGTTCGTTGCATTTACCGGCCCCAACGGCGGCGGTAAATCCACCCTGGCGAAGTTGATCGCGGGAATTTATCTTCCCTCCGAGGGGCAGATCCTGCTGGACGGCGAGGACATCACCCACCGTTCCATTACCGAGCGTGCCAATATGGGCATCAGCTTTGCCTTCCAGCAGCCCGTACGCTTTAAGGGACTGACGGTGCATGATCTGATCTCCTTGGCCTCCGGCAAGAAGCTTTCCGCCTCCGAGGCTTGCTCCTACCTTTCCGAGGTGGGGCTTTGCGCACGGGAGTATATCCACCGCGAGATCAACGCCAGCCTTTCCGGCGGTGAGCTGAAGCGCATCGAGATCGCCATGGTCATGGCCAGAGGCACCAAGCTCTCTTTGTTTGACGAGCCCGAGGCGGGTATTGACCTTTGGAGCTTTAACAACCTTATTTCCGTATTTGAGAAGATGCACCAGAAGCTGGGCGGCTCTATTCTGATCATTTCCCATCAGGAGCGCATTCTGAGCATCGCGGACCGCATCATCGTTATCGCAGACGGCAAGATCAGCAGAGACGGCAAGGCGGAGGAGATCCTCCCTGCCCTGCTCACTGCAAAGACCTGCTCTGCGCTGACAAAATCCTGCTGAGAGGGAGGAGGGCTTTTTTATGGCATTGGACGCTATTCAAAAAAATCTGCTGAAAAGCATTACCGACTTGGAAGATATTCCCGAAGGCGCTTATAACATCCGCGCCAACGGCGAATCCGCAGGCCGCCATACCACCGCAAACATTGACATCGTTACCAAAACGGATAAGCCCGGCATTGACATCATCATCAAGCCCGGCACCAAGAACGAGCGTGTGGACATCCCCGTGCTTCTGACGGAGACGGGGTTGGACGAGCTGGTATACAACGACTTTTTCATTGGCGAGGGGGCTGACGTTCTCATCGTTGCAGGCTGCGGCATTCACAACGCAGGCGGATTGAAATCCGAGCACGACGGCATTCACGCCTTCCATCTGGCAAAGGGTGCTAAGCTGAAATACGTGGAAAAGTACTACGGCGAGGGCGAGGGTACGGGAGAACGCGTGTTGAATCCCACCACCGTCATCGAGATGGACGAGGACAGCTATATGGAGATGGAAAGCACCCAGATCAAGGGTGTGGATTCCACCTTCCGTACCACGAAGGCTAAATTGCAGGCAGGGGCTACCTTGGTGATCCACGAAAAGATCATGACCCACGGCAAGCAAAGCGCCACCACCGATTTTACCGTGGATCTGGACGGCGAAAACAGCGGATGCCACGTGATCTCCCGTTCCGTGGCAAAGGATGAGTCTCACCAGCTGTTCCTTTCCTGCATCAACGGCAACGCCGCTTGCAACGGACACACGGAATGCGACGCCATTATCATGGACAAGGCATTCGTCAGTGCCGTCCCCAAGATCAACGCCAACCACGTGGACGCAGGCTTGATCCACGAGGCCGCCATCGGTAAGATCGCCGGGGAACAGCTGATCAAGCTGATGACCCTGGGACTTACCGAGAAGGAAGCCGAGGAACAGATCGTCGGCGGGTTCTTGCGCTGATATGGAAGGTGTCTTCCCTATTTTGCTGACAGTTCTGGGGATCTGCAGTACGATCTGCTTTCTTACCTTCGGTCTGGATAAGCTCCTTGCCGTTTGGGGAAAGAGGCGGATCCGAGAACGTACACTGCACCTGATGCTTTGGCTTTTCGGGGCGCCCGGCGGGTTCCTCGGCATGTGCGTATTCCGTCACAAGACGGCGCACGACGGATTTTGGCTTTCCGCTGTGGGAGGGCTCATCCTGCAGATGCTTCTGCTTTTGGGCGGAGCATACTTTACTTACGCATAACGCATCACCGTATATTTGTGCAACTTTGCCAAATATACGGTTTTGTTTTTGACATTCGTGCAATCTTTTTATAAGAGATTGTCTTTTTTTCATTGACAAACGGAAGAAAATATAGTAAAATAATAACAGAAATGAGAAAGGAACGGTTTCTATATGAAAATTATCACCATCGGACGGGAATACGGCAGTGGCGGCAGAACCATCGGTAAGCTGGTCGCGGATAAATTGGGCATCCCCTATTATGATCGCGAATTGGTAGATAAAGCTGCCAAGCATTCCGGGCTTGCTGTGGAGGCCATTGAGGAAAACGATCAGGTCGTTACCCGCTCCTTCTTATATGATCTTGCCATCGGCACCAGCTATGGCTACGTCAACTCCTCCGGTGTTCCGCTGGATCTGAACACCCAGGTTTTCCTGGCTCAGCGGGAGGCTATTTTGGAGTTTTCTCAGGCTCCCTGCGTGATCGTGGGCCGTTGTGCCGATTACATTCTGCGGGATCGCGAGGACGTTTTGAAGGTCTTCATTTATGCCGACAGAAAAGCAAGATTGCAACGAATCGTGAGAGAATACGGCGAGGATCCCGCCAAGGCGGAGAAGCTTTTGGCTCAATCCGACAAGCGCCGCGCACGCCACTACGAGGAATTTACCGACAGCATCTGGGGCGCAAGACGGAATTACGATCTGATGCTGAACAGTGCCGCCTTCGGTATCGATGCGGCCGCAGAGATCATCTGCAATCTGGCAAAGTAATCCCCTCCGAAAGCAAGCGAACGGGCACATTTCCGTTCGCTTTTCTTTATCAGCAAGAAAAGGTATTGCAACATGTATTTAGACGCCTTCTCCCTCCCCGACGAAAGAGAGGAAACGGGATATATCATTTCCTGCGGGAAAGAGGCATACAAATCCTTTATGTCCTGTTACCCGAAGGATCTGTACCCCTTTAAGGTCTTCCCGCAGAAGCGGCTCAGCCGGCTGACCTTTGAGCCCATCACCCTGCTTTACGGCGGGAACGGCTCGGG
>JAGBXS010000116.1 GCA_017629175.1 Clostridia bacterium | reverse complement strand
GCAACCTGCCCCGCCGAGGTCAAATTGGTCATGGAGATCAGCAAAGCCTCCAAAAAGCGACGTCCTTCGCCAACGGCGGTAATGCCAAAGCCAAACGAAACCGAAAGATATCCCAGCCCGATGGGCAAACCGTGATGCAACCCAATGAGGAATCTGTTTTTCACGCCGTGGTCACCTTCTCCCGATGATTTTTCTGCATTCTATCACAAAACGTTCAAAAATGCAAGATAAATTCCCCAAAATGAAAGGAGCAACTTATGTACGTACAAAAACAATGGCAGACCGACAGCCATCACCCCTTTTATTATGTTGAATATCTTCCCAAGGACTACGACCCGGCAAAAGAATACCCCTTGGTGCTCTTCCTCCACGGGGCAGGGGAGCGTGTGCAGGATCCCCACCAGGCCATGTTCCACGGCTATATGAAGTACGTCCGTGAGCAGGGTAAGGAATATCCCTTCATCTTCATCGCCCCTCAGTGCATCGGTAACGCCTATTGGGGTTCTTATACCGAATCCCTCTCTGCATTCCTGGATTACGTTCTGGAGACCTATCCCGTAGACCGCAGAAGAGTCTACCTCACCGGTCTTTCCATGGGTGGAACGGGTACCTGGATGTTTGCCATGGCACGCCCCAACACCTTTGCCGCCATCATGCCCGTCTGCGGAAGCGGTATCTATTGGAACGTGGCGAACCTGCTGAAGACCCCCATCTATATGGTTCACGGAGATTGCGACACCTGCGTTCCTATCTCCAACAGCGTGGAAATGCTTACCTCCATCAACAGCCGCGGCGGTAACGCCAAGCTGAAGATCTGCTACGGTGTAGGCCACGACGCTTGGAATTACGCCTACACCGACGATTCTCTCCTGGAGTGGATGCTCTCCCAGCGCCTGCCGGAATAATGTGCGGTAGGTTTCTTTGTGCGTTTAGACCTCGCCTGCGGCGAGTCGAGAACCTTTCTTTTTCGAAAGAAGGGTTCTTCTTTTGTTCCCTGCAAAAAAAGGCTCTTGCGCGATGGCAAGAGCCTTTTGGTGTTTAATTAATACGCGTAGCCGTAATCGGGAACCGCTTCGCCCATCATGCCGCCGAATGCGCCGGTGATGAACTCTTCAAATACAGCGATCATCTCGTCGATGGCTTCCTCGTCCGCCTTCAAAAGATCGGTGTACTGAGGGATCTCAGGCATATCGAACTCGGTGTAATATGCAAACCAAGCATCCATGGTAACCGTTTCCGTCCAGCCGTCGGTGGTCATGCTCAGCTCGTCGATGGTCATGCTGAAGCCGCCCTTTTCCTCGGTGTAGTTACCTTCACAAAGGATAGCAAATACGGGCGCGTCGGAACTACCGTAATCTTCGCCGTAGTAGTCATCGTAACCCATGGAGAAATCATACACCGCGAAGTTGAACTCATATTTCTCGTCCTTGGTTTCGAACTCTGCATCCGCAACAGTCTCACCCATAGCCTCTACCGCGAACTTCCAGCCCTCTTCGGTCTCTACGTATTCAACCTCAAAGAGCTTTTCGCCTGCCATCTTGGCGTACATGGTCCAGCCGTCCTCGGTCTCTTCCAGAGCCATCACGAACTTGGCGCTTCCGGAACCGGCAGAAATGGTGATGTTGTTGCCGTCGAAAGCAATACCCGCCTTCATGGAAACACCGTCAACGGTGAGCTTCACGTCAAGAGCCTTCAGATCATGAGCGATGGGGGATGCGGTAACGATGAACTCCAGCTTGAAGTCCGCACTCTTGATCATATCCACCATATCGTCGGAGGACTCCTTCAGCTCATCCATCAGATCGCCCCAGCTTTCAATCCAGGTGCTGCCGGTGGTAGAGGCCAACATGCTGACGGGAATGCGCTCGTCCAGGAAGGCAACCAGATCCTCGTCGGAGGTGAACTCGGAGATGAAATCCTTCAGAACCTTTGCCAGAGTCTTCTCGTCCATCTTCAGGGTAACGACCTTGTTGCCGTCAATTGTTTCGGCTTCCGTCTCGCCGTACTCCCACATCAGATCGATGAACAGCTCGGCGTAATCGGAGTAGTAATCGTTCAACTCCTCCATAGACTCGGTGGTGAGGAGCTTTTCGTAGCAATCCAGCAATTGCTCAAAGAGCTCCAGAGCCTCTTCGTTCATCTCCAACGCGTACTTACTGCCGCTGTCGGGATGGAATACGGAGCCGCGGAAGGATTCCTTGAGGTTTTCAAATACCAAGCCGTAGGATCCGCTTTCAACACCTAAAACGTAGGTGATGGGATCTAACGTGCTATGGATGTCAAACTTTGCGCCCAGGAAGTCAAAGTAAGCAGAAGCCTGCATACCGTCGCTGTAAATATCGTACTTCATGGGAGAGGGCAGTGCGCCCTGACCGTCAGGGCCGTAGATCTGCTGCACGTCAACGGAGAACTGGAACTCCTCCATAGCGGTGAACAGAGAGCCGATGATCTCGTTGTCTGCAAAAGCATCGTCAATGCCGCCCAACGCAGCCTTCACGGTGGTCTTGGAGTTGGTAACGATCATCAGGAACACGGAAGCGGCAACGATAAACGCCGCGCAAGCGATGGCCACGGGTTTAGCCCATGCAGGGATCTTGGGAAGGGTGATGGTTTCCCAGAAGGGAGGCTTCTTGGGAGCGGCGGGCTCACTTGCAACGGGAGTCTCCTCGGTAACGGGAGCTTCTTCGGGAACGGATTCCGCAGTAGTTTGGAAATCCTCCATTTTTGCACCGCAGGCAGTACAGAAAGTTGCGGTATCTTCTAATTGATTTCCGCATTTGGGACAGAACATACGAGTGTCTCCTCCTTATTTATGGTAAATGATATTCATTGTTTTTTCTTTTTTACAGTATACTACCAATAAAAGCGGATGTCAAGGGTTTTATAGGCTTTTAAAGGCATCTTCATGGCTTTTAAAGAGATTATAATAGGCTCGAACCGCCTCCAGCTCCGTCCATTTTGCGATCCCTGCGGGACAGCGATCCAGATCGTAGATTCTTGCGCCTTTCAAGGAAAGCAGAAAAGGAGAATGGGTGGAGATGATAAACTGACATCCGTAGAACCTGGCACTGTCCTCCAAAAACCTCGCCAGCTCCTCCTGCAGCTTGGCAGAAAGGCTGTTCTCCGGCTCGTCCAGCAGATATAAGGCGTTTTCCTTGATCTGCTCCGTAAAATACGCCATGGCACTTTCGCCGTTGGAATGCCCCGTCAGACTTGGAGGCAGACGTTTTGCCGTGTAGGCGTTTTTTGTCATCCCCCTTGCCTCGTTATGGCGCTTCAATTCCTCATAATCCTCCAAGGAGCGCAGGGTAAAGCCGTCCTCGCGGCTGGCCTTATACTCCGCAAAAAGCTCCTCCCGATGGCGGTCGATCCCCTGGTTGACGGTGCGGATGTTCAACAGAAAATCAAACACGTCGTCACTGGTGACGATACGGCTTCCCGCAGGGAGCCGCCTTTGCTTGGGGGCGAGCGTGTAAGCGCAAAGCCTCAGATATTCCTCAAAATACGGGGTGCGGTTGTGGGG
>JAGBXS010000115.1 GCA_017629175.1 Clostridia bacterium | reverse complement strand
CCTCTCTCAGCTCGGTCAAAAAGTCGCCGATGCCCTGAATGCAGCGGGTGTAATCAAAGCAACCCACCATGCCGTCGGGACCGTCCGCAGGGCCGGAGGGCAGACCCTCCATCTTCTTGATATGGGTGATGGCGTCGATGCGGAAGCCGCCCAGCCCCTTGTCCAGCCAGAAACGGATGGTTTCTACCAGCTTGGCACGGAGCTTGGGATTCTCCCAGTTGAGGTCGGGCTGTTTCTTGGAAAACAGATGCATATAATAGCGGTCACCGCCTACGTTCTCCCATGCAGAGCCGCCAAACATGGAGCGCCAGTTGTTGGGAGGGCCTCCCGCAGACTCGCGGAACCAGAAATAGCCCGCCTCCTCGCTGTCCGGCTCACGGAGTGCCTTTTGGAACCAAGGATGCTCGTCGGAGCAATGGTTGATCACCAGATCCATCAAGATTTTAATATCTCTCTTTTTCGCCTCTGCCAACAGCTCGTCCATATCCGCCATGTTGCCGAACAAGGGGTCGATGTCGCAGTAATCGGAAATATCGTACCCGCCGTCATCCATGGGGGAGCGGTACACGGGGGAAAGCCAAACCACGCCCACTCCCAGATCCTTGAGGTAATCCAGCTTGGAGGTGATGCCCTTCAGGTCGCCGGTGCCGTCGCCGTTCCCGTCGCAGAAGGAGCGGGGGTATACCTGGTACGCAATGCGGTTTTTCCACCAATCGCGGTTGATCGTCATAAAAAAGCCTCCTCAATGTAGAAACCGTTTCTTTTCAGAAGGTATTATAGCACACTTTTCACCGTAAATCAAGTTTCTTTTGCGTTTATACCCAAAAGGCGGGGAGGTGTTCCAAAAAGTCAAAAAAGTTTTGGGAAAGAGGTTGATTTTTCCTTCCCCGTGGTGTATACTGAATTCAACTATATGTTGACTGAGAAAGGAAACGAACTATGAAGAGACTTTTGGCACTTCTTATGGCGACCTTGCTGTTGGCGACTTGCTTCGTTATGGCTTCCTGCGATAACGAGACTGCTACCACGGAAAGCTCTGAGGCGGGCACGGGAGAGACCCCCGAGGACAAGACTTTGGTTCCCACTCTTGAGGACACCGACGTTCACGCCGGCAAGGTACTTCGCGTTCTTGCACAGGAGAAGGAGGGCGTTGCTTTTGCACAGGAGCCCTTCGGCGCACACGAGGTAAACTCCGAGCCTGTAAACGATGCGTGCATCAACCGTTTTGCAATTCTGGAGCAGACCTACGGCTTTACCGTAGAGGCAGAGTTCGTGGAGACCTGGAACGAGTTCCCCGACAGAGTTGAGCAGGACTTCTTGACCGGTACCGCAACCTACGACGTGGTTTCCGGCGGCTTGACCAACATGGCTCCCTTTGCCGCAGAGGGTATGCTGATGGATCTGTATTCCATCGACGATTCTCACCTGAGCCTCAACGAGAGCTGGTGGGACAAGGCCACCCAGGACGATATGACCATCGCAGGCAAGCTGTTCTTCGCCACCGGCGACATCATTCTGCTGGACGATGAGTTCACCATGTGTATGTTCTACAACAAGGGCTTGGTAAATGACTACGGTCTGGAAAATCCCACCGAGCTGGTGAAGTCCGGCGAGTGGACCTTGGATAAGATGTACGAGATGGCTGTGGAGGTTGCTCACGATACCGACAACGGTACCATGGAGGTTACCGGTGAGGACGTTTGGGGCTTGGTTTGCGTTATGTTCGATACCTACAAGCTGGTTATGGGCGCAGACGCTCCTCAGGTTGTGAAGAACGATAAGGGCCTTCCCGAGCTGGCTATGGACAGAGAGTATAACCTCAAGGCCTTCGACGTTGTTTACGAGATCATGACCGATAAGCAGGTTACCGCAGTCCGCGAGAACTACTACGCTTGGAACGATCCCAACGCCAACATCGTTGTAGACCAGTTCTACGATGGCAGAGCGCTGTTCATGATGAACACCATTTCTGCGGTGAACACCAACATCATGCGTGAGGCGAATATCCGTTACGGTATTCTGCCCATGCCCAAGTACAGCGCCGATCAGGAAAACTACGCTACCACCGTCGATCCCTATTCCTTCGCCTGCGTTTCCATCGTTAACAGCTGTGAGGATACCGCTTTCGTCACCTTCGCTTTGGAGGCTATGGCGTATCTGGGCGAGACCATGGTCACTCCCGAGTACTACGAGCGTACGCTGAAGAACAAGAGATTCCCCGATGACGATGATTCTCCCGAGATCCTGGACATCATCTTCTCCAACCGTTTGGTGGATATCTCCGTTGCCTTCAACTGGGACGACTGCATCCAGTACTACAACAATATCATGTGGGCAAACGGCGACGTTGTCAGCTACGTAGAGAAGGTTCGCAGCAGATTTGAGACTGCCATGAACCAAACCGTAGAGTTCTTCGAGCTGGGCGTTCTTCCCACCCCCGACGCTGAATAAAGTATAAAAATGCGCTCCGCCAAAAGCGGAGCGTTTTTTTGGAAAAATATCCGCAAAACTATTGATTTTCTATTCGGAAGTCTGTATAATAACAGTACAAAGGAAAAGTATGCTTTGCATTTTCAATTTCAAACAAAATAGGAGAAACAAATGAAAGCGATCGTTAATGGGAAATTGATTCTCAAGGACCGTATCGTGGAGGGCAAGGCTCTGCTGTATACCGATGTGATCGAAGGCATCGTTGACGCAGACAAGGTTCCCGCCGATGCGGAGATCATCGACGCCGCAGGCAAGTACGTTGCTCCCGGCCTCATCGACCTGCACATCCATGGCTACCTGGGCAAGGACGTTTGCGACGGCAGCGTGGAGAGCATGAAGACCATCTGCGAGGGCATCGTGAAGAACGGCGTTACCGGCTTCCTGCCCACCACCATGACAGTGAGCATGGACGTTATCATCAAGGCGCTGGAGACCTGCCGCTCTTTGATGGAAGAAAGCAAGACCTGGAACGGCACCACCATCCTGGGCGTTCATGCGGAAGGTCCCTTTATCAACACCAAGAAGAAGGGCGCGCAGAACCCCGAGTACATTCTGGTTCCCAGCGCTGAGTTCGTAAAAGAGTACGCAGACGTGATCCGTATCATCTCCCTGGCTCCCGAGATGGATGAGAACTTCAAGGAGATCACCAAGATGCGCAAGGAGACCGACGTTGTGGTTTCCATGGGTCATACCGACGCAGATTACGATACCGCTATGGCTTCCACCAACGTGGGCGTTCGCCATGCAACCCACCTGTTCAACGCTATGAGCCCCTTGGCTCACCGTAACCCCGGCGTGGTTGGTGCGGCGCTGAATTCCGACGTAACCGTAGAGCTGATCGTGGATACCTTCCACGTGAACCCCGCTCTTTACAACATGGTTTACAAGCTGAAGGGCGACAAGCTGTGCTTCATCACCGACTGTCTCCCCGCAGGCGGCCTCCCCGAGGGTGAGTACACCCTGGGCGGTCAGAAGTTCGTTTCCAAGGGCATCGAGTGCCGTCTCCCCGACGGAACCATCGCAGGCTCTATCCTTGCGCTGAATAAGGGTGTTTGGAACGTCTTCACCAACAGCGACATTCCCCTGTATGAGTGCGTGAACTGCGCTTCTCTGAACCCCGCAAATGCCATCGGCATCGGCGACAAGAAGGGTTCTCTTGAGGTTGGCAAGGATGCCGACATCATCATCACCGACTGTGAATTTAACGTAGAAAAAACTATCATCGGAGGTACCGTTCGTTATGGAGCTTAAGATCAAAGCAGTTTTGGATCCCCAGTTTGCCCCCATGTCCCTGAAGGTTCGCGAGATGCGCGAGCTGACCAAGGACAACGGTCAGGAAATCGTTATCGGCGTTGAGCGTAACAAGGGCGCCGTTACCACCTACCGTACCCGTATCTTCCCCGATGGCACCGGCCACGACGAGGAGAACTATCGCTTTGTTGAGCGTATCGTGAAGTCCATGCTGTGGGTAGCAGGCGGCTTCAAGATCATCATCGCAGGCTCTGAGGTGGTTGCTCAGCGTATCAAGGAAGCTTACGTTGACGGCGGCTACCGTGATTTCGACCTGCACTTTATGGAAAACGTTTACGAGAGCAAGTTCGAGGTTGTTTCCGTTGCTCTGGAGGATGCTCCCAAGGACGTTTCCACCGCTGCCCCCATCGGCAGACATCTGGACGGCTGCCGCATCGGCTTCGACGCAGGCGGATCCGACCGTAAGGTTTCCGCGGTTGTCAACGGCGAGTCCGTTTACTCCGAGGAGGTTGTTTGGCTGCCCAAGGTCAACTCCGACCCCATGTACCACTTCGACGGCATCTACACCGCAATGAAGACTGCCGCTTCCCATATGCCCCGCGTGGACGCTATCGGCGTTTCCTCCGCAGGCGTTTATATCGACAACAAGATCATGGTTGCTTCCCTGTTCTTGAAGGTTTCTCCCGACGACTTCCAGAAGTACGTTAAGACCATGTACCTGGATGCCGCTAAGAAGCTGGGCGAAGAGCTGGGCAAGGAAATTCCCATCGAGGTTGCTAACGACGGCGACGTAACTGCTCTGGCAGGCGCAATGGACCTGAACGACGACTCCGTTCTCGGCGTTGCAATGGGCACCTCCGAGGCCGGCGGCTACGTGGATCCCGACGGCAACATCACCGGCTGGCTCAACGAGCTTGCCTTCGTTCCCGTTGACTTCTGCGAGAACGCAATGGTTGACGAGTGGTCCGGCGACTACGGCTGCGGCGTTAAGTACTTCTCTCAGGACGGCGTTATCAAGCTGGCTCCCGCCGCAGGCATCGAGCTGGATCCCAACATGACCCCCGCTGAGAAGCTGAAGGTCGTTCAGGGTCTCATGGCAGAGGGCGACGAGCGTGCCGCTAAGATCTACGACACCATCGGTTGCTACTTCGGCTACGCCATCGGCTACTACGCTGAATTCTACGAAATGAAGCACGTCCTCATCATGGGCCGTGTTACCTCCGGTAAGGGCGGCGAGATCCTTCTCGCTCGTGCTCAGGAAGTTCTGGACACCGAGTTCCCCGAGCTGGCTGCAAAGTGCAAGCTCCACATTCCCGACGAGTCCTCTCGCCGCGTGGGTCAGTCCGTTGCCGCCGCTTCCCTCCCCAAGCTGGGTTAATCTCTTAAATAGGTTCGAAAAATCCTCCCTTCGGGGAGGATTTTTTATGTCGGCAGAAAAATGAAAAACGAAAAAATGAGTCTGTGGCCCGGTTGGGTGACAGACTCTTTTTGTGTTGGTTTACCTATTTCCCCTGCTTTCGGCGCGTTCTTTTTTGCGCTTGGCTTTCCGCAACGCCGTTTTGACGCCGGGGAGTTCTTTTAATCGGAAATACGTTGTCACCGCAATGACGCTCTGGCCTCCCAAATAGAGGATGAGCAATACCACGAAGGCGACGTTACTGCCCGAACGGTTTTCTTTTGCCACCGCTTCAAACTGCACGAATTGCTTGCCGTCCGGGAGCTGTACGTCTGCCACCATGGGAGTTCCGTTTACGGCAATTACGTACCGCAGGGTCACGGAATCCGATTCCAAAACGGCTTTTTCGAACCGGGCATAGTCTTCCGAGGCTTCTTCGGAGAGAATACGTTTGTTCAGACGGTATTGCTTCCCGTCGATGGTGAGAAGGTAGTGCGCCGTTCCGCTTCGCCCGGTTTTTCTCTTGCTTTCCAGATCGGTGCATTTCCCGGATACGGTATACAAGGTGTTCACTGCATCGTTATGGTAGCTTTGCCGGAGGATCCTGTAAAAAAGGAATGACAGCACAGAGAACAAAACGATGGAAATGAAAACCGCGGTGGCGACGACACGGACTTTGCCGGCAATGGCGGAAGATACTTTTTTTGCTTTTCTGTCTTTCATGATGCAAATAAAAACGCCGTACTCACCCTTATGGGCAAGTACGGCGCAATTTGATTGTTACGGTGCGGTGTAAGGAACTGCGTACCTGCTTGGTAAAGACAGTATACCATATCTCCTTGAATTTGTCAAGAACAGCTTACTCTACGGTGATGGTGGCGGTGCAGATGTCGGACTCGCCCAGACCTTCGTTGTAGGTGAAGGTGACGGTAACGGTACCGGTGAAGCCTGCCTCGGGGTAGTAGGTCAGGGTGCCGTCGTTGCCCAGGGTCACGGAGCCGTGAGCGGGAGAAGCCACCAGCTCCACGGCGAGGTTTGCCTTTTCCTCGTCAAAGAGCTTCATGGAAACGGGGGTATCCTTCGCCGTAGCGGCGGAGACCTCTACGCCATCCGGATACGCATTGAGGGTTCCCTTGATGAACTGGTAGGTGCAATCGTAGATCATACGTACCTTGGGATCCTTGGAGATGGCAGTGTCGTAGTAGACCGTGATCTCCTGGTAGTACATATGCATACAATCCTTCATGTAGCCGTATTTCACGCCGCCGGACAGGTATTCCAGGTAACGGTTGCGCAATACGGGATTCTGCATAGCGGTATAACCGATCTCGATCTCTACGCCGGTGCCGTAGGTCTGGATCAAATGAGCTGCCTGATCCAAACGTCCTTCGGGAACCTCGGTATCGAACACGTAGTTGGGCTGCATGCAGACCATGTCAAAACCATAGTCCTTCCAGTTGCTGGCGCCGGGAGCGCAGTACCACGGAATCCAGGACAGAGAATAGCCTCTTGCACGGGCGAGGTCTGCGGTGCGGCGGATCAGCTCGGGCTGGTCGTGCTCCTGATAAACACCCTCGCGGTACCAGTAGTAGCCCACGAACTCGATGTTCTGGAAGTTGTATTCGGCAAACTTTGCTTCGAAGGTCTTCATGTACCACTCAAAGGCCTTGAGACGCTTCTCCAAGGTGTTGGTGGCATCTACCTTGCCGTCGCCGTCAATGTCGCCGAAGGCGGTGCCCAGAGGATCTACGTCGTAGATGGTAACCACCACGCCGTACTTGAAGTCTTTGCCAAGGTTCAATTCAGACTTCACCTGGCCTGCCGCTTCTTCCAGGGCAAGGATGTTGTAGCCTTCCTTGAACATATTGTCGATGGTCCACTGCATATCCTTCATGTCGCCTTCGCCCAAGGGGTTGTGGCCGGAGGGCATATTGCCACTCATGAGGAACAGGAAGCTGTCGAACATAGTGTCCTTGATCTTGCCATCGGTATCTACGTAGGCCAGATAAGGAAGCAGGGTCTTCGCGGTGTAGCTTTCTCTGTCGGCGCGCTGATACAGCAGGCACAGATCGGACGCACCGTTCAGAGCGGTTTCGCTGGGAGGCAGGTAGCCTTTTTTCATGTCTTCCTTGCGGGTGAGACCTGCTTCTTCGATGGAAAGCACGCCCTTGGTGGAGGTGGTGCCGAAAGCCTCGAATTCGCTGATGCCGCACCAGCTGACGGTGTTGAAGGCGAAGCTGACGTATCTCGCTTTCACAGCCTTTTCCAGGGTGACAGTCACGTTTGCGGGCTTGTCGTCAGATTCGGGCTCGATCTTCACCACGCCTGCGCCGTACCAATTCTCGGCATCGGCAGAAACGTATACGGTCAAGGAGGAGGGAGCCTGCACGCCCCAAGGAATGCGGTGGTTGAACTGTGCGGTGAAGGAGGACAAGGCTGCTTCTGCGCCAAGGTCGAAGAAGAATTCCATGGGAGCCGCGGTGCTCTGGAACTTGAAGTAACGGCCGTTATGGATATTGTTATCTTCGGAGTAGGTGGAGCCGGCCTTCCAGCCGTCGGTGAGGACGGGGAGGTTCCAGGGGGAGCAGCTGGAGAGGGTCACGTTGTTGGAGTCAGCGGGAACGTAAACCTGCTGGATCAGACCTGCGAGCAGGTTCTTGGTCTCGGTGGAGGGGTTCTCCCAGGGGGTCTCGGGTGCGTCAAATACCACGTTGGGGTAGATGGAGCCGACGCCGGTCTCACCGTCGCGAGCGAAAACGGAGGCTTCTTCCATGAGGTACATGGCGGTTTCCGTAGCCTCTACGGTGAATTTCACGTATCTGCCGGTGACGCAAGCGGCCAGAGACAGAGGATAATCGTAGGTGGTCTGCATGGAGGTGGGGGCGTAAATGCGGCCGATGTCGGTGAAATTCTCACCGTCGCTGCTGATGGCATAGGTAACCGCTACGGGGAGGCAATCGCCGCCGGAGAAGTTGGCGTAGCACATCAAGGAGAAACGATAGAGGTCGTTCTTTTCCTTGCCAAGGTCGACCACGATGCTCACAGCCTCGCCGCCTTCCACGCCTACCCACTTACCGGAGGAGTAAATGCCGGTGCACTTGCCGTCGGTGAGGGGAGAGCCTGCGTTGGGGAAGCGCTTCACGGCTTCCTTGGAAAGGGTATACTTCTTGCCCTGGCTGAGGAGCTGGGGCGCTTTGGTAAGATCGGGGGCTTCGCCGGTTGCGGTGAAGCTTACGGTGCCCAGGGTATCGTAAGCATCCTTGACCATGCCCGAGAATACTTCGCTGATGTTCACCTTTGCTTCTTCGTCGGCAATGACTACCAGCTCGTCCAAGAAGAGCCAGCCGTTCTTGCTGATGGCCAGGCGGACATATCTGCCGGTAGCGTAGAATTCGCAGTTAAGAACTGCTTCCTGACGGCAGCCCTCCACGAACTCGGGAATCACGGCATCGCCTGCGTTGTTGAATTTTTCGCCGTCTTCGGAAACGAATACACGCACCTTCTGAGGAGGAACAACGCCCGCGTTGTTGGTGGAAAGGTAGCTGACGCGGAACTGATACAGGGTATCGTATACCTCGCCCAGGTCGATGGTGATGTACAAGGTTTCGTTACCGTGGAAGCCTGCGTAGAGAGCATCGTTGTAATCCGCGGAAGCATCGGGAGCGTACTTGCCGTCCGTCAGCTCGCTGGTGTAGGAGTCGGGGTATTTCTCACCGGCTTGGGCAGTGTTGGTATAGGTCTTGCCCAAACTGATTACGGCTTCGTTGGGATTTTCTCTTACGGGGACCTTGGGGGCTTCTTCCTCGCCGGAAGAGGTATCCTGGGAGGGATCCTCAGAGGGCTCTGCCTCGGAAGAAACGTTCTCTCCCTGAGAGGGAACGGAGGAGGTGCTTCCTACGTCCTCGCTGCAAGCGGCAAGCAAAGTGCTCAGCAAAAGCGTTGCCAAAAGCAGCAGTGATAAAAGTTTTTTCATGCTTGGTTCTCCTTTTCTGCGATCTCGCGCGCTACGTACACACCGCTGGCGGAAGCATGGGAAAGGGAATGGGTGATGCCGCTTCCGTCGCCGATGACATACAGTCCTTTATACTTACTTTCCAGGCGGTCGGTGAGCTCAACTTCCATGTTGTAGAACTTGACCTCCACGCCGTAAAGCAGAGTATCGTCATTTGCCGTACCGGGGGCGATACGGTCCAGGGCATAGATCATCTCGATAATGCCGTCCAAAATACGCTTGGGCAGAACCAAGCTCAGGTCGCCGGGGGTTGCCGCCAGAGTGGGGCGCACAAGGCCTTCCTCCACGCGCTTCTCGGTGCTGCGTCGGCCGCGTACCAAATCACCGAAGCGCTGGACGATAACGCCGCCGCCCAGCATATTGGAAAGGCGGGCGATGCTCTCGCCGTAGCCGTTGCTGTCCTTAAAGGGCTCGGAGAAGTGCTTCGCCACCAGCAGGGCAAAGTTGGTGTTCTCCGTCTTCATGGCGGGATCCTCGTAGCTGTGGCCGTTGACGGTGACGATGCCGTTGGTGTTCTCGTTGACCACGATGCCGTTGGGGTTCATACAGAAGGTACGCACGTTGTCCTCAAACTTTTCCGTGCGGTAGACGATCTTACTCTCGTAAAGCTCGTCGGTGAGGTGGGAGAAAACCACGGCGGGGATCTCCACCCGCACGCCCAGATCCACGCGGTTGGACTTGGTGGGGATGCCCAGCTCCTTACAAACGGATTCCATCCATTTACTGCCGCTTCTGCCCACGGATACCACGCAGTCCTTGCAGAAATAGGTCTCCCCGTCGGTGGTGACGGCGTAGCCCTCCTCCGTCTTACGGATGTGGCGGACGGGCGTGTCGAAATAGAAGTCCGTCTTGTCCTTCATGTGGTTATACAAATTTTCCAGCACCACGTAGTTGATGTCCGTACCCAGATGGCGCACGGAGGCGTCCAAAAGCTTCAGCTTGTTCTGGATACACAGCTTTTTGAAGCGGGTGCCTGCGGTGGAATACAGCTTGGTACCTTCGCCGCCGAAGGCCATGTTGATCTCGTCCACGTAGTGCATCAGCTCAAGAGCCTTCTTTTTGCCGATGTGCTCGTAGAGAGTGCCGCCGAAATCGTTGGTGATGTTATACTTGCCATCGGAAAAAGCACCTGCTCCGCCGAAGCCGCTCATGATGGAACAGCTTTTACAGCCGATGCAGGATTTTACTTTTGCGCCGTCGATGGGGCACTTTCTCTTTTGGAGGGAATGACCCATGTCAAAAACGGCAACCTTCTTTTCGGGGGCTAATTTTTGCAGCTCAAAGGCGGAGAAAATGCCTCCGGGCCCTGCCCCGATGATGATCACGTCATACTGCATAAACGTTCTCCTTGCTCAGGCAATAAGATGTATTTATTATAACGGAAAAAATCCCAAATGTCAACACGTGGAAAATCTTATTTTTTCTTATTTTTTTCTTGCAATACAAGGAAAGATATGGTATAAATAGAGCAAAGGAAGATTATTTTCGTCTAAACGCCCGTAACGGAGGATTTTATATGGAACTGAAGTCTAAAAATAACTATTATACCCCGTATCAGTACAAAAAAGTGCCGGAAAAGCTTTTTGTGAAAAACGATCCCGATTACCGCACGGTGAAGAACTTGCTTTCCGGTAAAAAGTACGCGGTTGTTTCTTACGGCGGTATGGAGGAGACCTATTGCTGCGGGCAGTACAATACTCCCGATACCGAGAGCCGCCTCACCGACGGCGTGTTGGCTGAGCGTGCTACCTTTGAGGATCCCGCATGGGTTCGTTTTTCCCGCGGGGTTGCTCGGAGCATTGTTTTCGATATCGGCGGCATTGCATCCGTCAGCGAGTTCTGTATCCGTCTCTTGAAGGAGAAGGCCACTGCGGTGCGCCTGCCCAACAACGTATCCTTTGACGTTTCGGAAAACGGCGTGGATTTTGAGACGGTGGCGTTGCTGGACGACCTCCATTCCGACAGAGAGGCCGAGGTGGTCATCGCCCGTGCAAAGCTGGAGCCTGCCGTGCGGGCAAGATTTGTCCGTGTGACCTTCTGCTGTCCCGTGCACGTATACATCGATCAGATCGAGGCCATCGGCAAGAAGGATATCACCGATGCCCGTGCCGTGGTGCCGGATCTCCCCGGCGACAGCGTTTATCCCGGCAAGTATTGCGGCGCAGAGCAGTTGGGCGGTGCCAAGGACGTTCTGCTGGCGTATTTCTGCCACGAGGAACGCCCCCCTCTGGAGGTGGAGCACTTCCTGCCCTACGTGGGATACCTGAACAAAGAGGGCAAAGCCATCGACACCCTGTTTGACGGCTATCTTTTCCTGCCCTTCGTAGCGTTCCTTTACGATAAGCACAAAAAACGCCCCTTGGATAAGAGCAAGTGGCAGTACTATATGGATCAGCAGTTCTTGGACGGCAAGAACTTAGACGCCTTGGAGCTTGCCGCAGAGCAGGTGCAGAAGGATCTGGGGCTTCCCGAATTGAAGCTGAAGGTGTTCTTCTCCATTCTGTACCCCGTGGTGGAACAGCGTTCCTTCGGCGAGATCGGCGGCAAGAATTTGGATTTCACCGTTCAAGAGGATCGCATCACCGCCTTGAAGTGGCTGGTGAACGAGCAGGAGCAGAGATTTAACGCCAAGGCGTACAAGCACTTGGAGCTGGCGGGCTACTATTGGTTCACCGAGGAGATCGACTACAGCGACAAGCAGCTGCTGGAGCTGATCCGCGTCACCACCGATCACGTCCGCGGCAAGGGCATGATCACCACCTGGATCCCTTACTATCTGGCATCCGGCTACAACGATTGGAGACGTTTGGGCTTTGACATGGCTTGCTATCAGCCCAACTACGCCTTCCGTCAGGACATTCCCGAGCAGAGATTGTTCGACGCGGCAGAGACCGCAAAGCTTCTTGGCATGTGCATCGAGCTGGAGGTAGGCGGTACCCAGCGTTGGAACGTGGGCCACACCCGCAACTACTACGCCGCAGGGGCTGTGACCGGCTACATGAAGGAAGCCGCCCATATGTATTACCAGGAGGGTATGCCCGGCTCTTACTACCGCGCTTATCATTCCGAGGATCCCGTGCTGAACTCCATGTACCACGATACCTACCGCTTTATCAAGGGAACTTACCCTGCGGATGGGTTTGACGAAGAAGAACAGGACGTGAAAGAATGAGCTATTCCGTCATCGCCCCGCTGTACGATCGCATCAACGGGGATCAATACGCCCCCTACGCCGCATTTTTAAAGGAAGTTTTCTCCCGCATTTCCCGCATCCCCGTGAAAGAGGTGCTGGATCTGGGTTGCGGCACCGGGAGCATCGCCGCTTTGCTGGCAGACGAATACGACATGGTGGCGTTGGACGTGTCCCCGGACATGCTTTCCATCGCCATGGAAAAGAACGGGGGGAAGAACACCCTGCTTCTCTGCCAGGATATGCGCAACTTTGAGCTGTACGGCACCGTCCAGGGGGTGTATTCCTCCTTCGACTGCCTCAATTATCTAAAGCCCGAGGATCTGGGGAAGGTCTTCTCCCTGGTGCACAACTATCTGGAGCCGGGAGGCGTGTTCGTGTTTGACGTGAATACCCGCTACCGCTTGGAGCAGGTGTACGGCGAGAACGCCTTTACCTACGAATACGAGGAAGGTCTGCTGCTGTGGCGGAACGAGCAGGGAAAAGACTGCTGTCACTTTATCTTGGATTGGTTTGAGCTTCAGGAGGACGGTTCCTACGAGCGTCTTTCCGAGACCCAGACGGAATACATCCACGACGGCGACGCCTTGATCCGCTTGGCAGACGAGAACGGCTTTGAGGTGGCAGAGGTGCTGTCCTCCGCCGACCTCCAACAGCACGGCCAGGGAGAAAAAGCCTTTTACGTGCTGATCCGCAAATGAAAAAGCAAGAAACGGTGTGCGGGTACCCCGTGATCCGCTGTGACCGCAAGACGGTGGGCATCCGTGTGAAGCCCGGCGGGGAGGTGGAGATCCGTATGCCCCGCAGACTGCCCCTTTCCTTTGCGGAAAAATTCGTGCGGGAAAAGGAAGGCTGGATCCAAAAAGCTATTGCCTCCAGCCCGCCTGCGAGAAAAGAGCCTTCTCCCGAGGAGCAAAAGCGTTTGCGGGAGCTGGCAAGGTCGCTTCTGCCACCCATGGTGGAGGATTGGGCTGACCGCTTGGGAGTTTCCCCTGCAGGGATCCGCATCACCTCCGCAAAAACCCGCTACGGCTCCTGCTCCGCCAAGGGAAACCTTTGCTTTTCCCTGTACCTGATGCGTTCCCCCGCAGAGGCGGTGGAATACGTGGTGGTGCACGAGCTGTGCCATTTGAAGGAATTGAACCACAGCAAAGCCTTTTGGGCATTGGTGGCCCATTGCCTGCCCGATTATCAAGAGAGAAAGAAGAAGCTGATATGAAAAAGCCTTATGAACGTTTGATGGAATACTGCCGTGTGAATACTATGTCCGACGAGGCGGCGGAAAAGTCCCCCACCACCAAGGTGCAGTTCGATCTTGCCAACCTGCTTTTGGGGGAGCTGGAGGAGCTGGGAGTTTCCGATCTGTATTTGGACGACACCTGCGTGCTGTACGGCACCATTCCCGCCACTCCCGGGCAGGAGACTGCCCCTGCCATCGGCTTTATCGCCCATCTGGACACTGCGCCCGACTTCTCGGGAATTGACGTAAAGCCCGTGGTGCACGAAAACTACGACGGGGAGGATATCTGCCTGCCTTTGTGTGACAGAGTGATCCGCGTCTCCGACTTCCCTCATCTGAAGGAGATGAAGGGCAAGACCGTCATCACCGCCTCGGGAGATACCCTTTTGGGCTCCGACGATAAAGCGGGAATTGCGGAGATCGTCTGCCTTTGCGAGAGATTGTTGAACAGCGACATCCCTCACGGAAAGGTGTGCATCGCCTTCACCCCCGACGAGGAGGTGGGCTTGGGTACCTCCAACTTTGACATTCCCCGCTTCGGCGCGGATTTTGCCTATACCCTGGACGGCGGACGTGCCGGGGAAGTGGTGTACGAGAACTTCAACGCGGCATCCGCGGTGTTCACCGTGGAGGGTGTCAGCGTCCATCCCGGCTCTGCCAAGAACATTATGGTCAACGCCTCTCTGGTTGCCATGGAGATCAACGCCATGCTTCCCGCAGGGGAGATTCCCGCCTGCACAGAGGATTACGAGGGCTTCTTCCATCTCATTTCCATGGAAGGCTCCGTGGAGAAGGCAACCCTCACCTACATCATCCGTGATCACGACGGCAACAAGCTGGATCACCGTGTGGACACCTTGAAGCACATTGAGAAGCTGATGAAGGAGAAGTACGGCGAAACCGCCGTCTCCTTGAAGATCCGCATGGGCTACCGCAACATGGCGGAGAAGGTGAAAGAACGCATGGAGATCGTGGAGGCCGCCTTCCGCGCCGTGGAAAACGCGGGGCTGACCCTTTCCACCGACCCCATCCGCGGCGGTACCGACGGCGCCAACCTCACCTGGGAAGGCCTGCTTTGCCCCAACCTGGGTACCGGCTCCTACGGCTTCCACGGGCCTTACGAGCACTCCGTGGCAGAGGACATGGAGCTTTGCGTAGACATGCTGGAAGGCATTCTGAAAGAATTTTGCGTATAATTTGTGTATAAACGGAAAGGAAGACCCATCTATGGAACTGCATTTGTTTCGCGCAGGAGCCTTGGAAATAGCCCTTCGGAAAACCGAGGCGGGCGTTTCCCTTTCGGGGATTTTTGATAAAAAGATCTCCCGCAGTATGCTTTCCCAAAGCGGCCCCTTGCTGACCTTGACGGCAGAGAGACTCTCCGATGGAGAGACCGTAACGGTTGCTTCCGACAACGGCTTTGCCGATGCAAGCATTACCGTGAGCGGAACCCGCGGCGTCATCTCCCTGGCAGGGAACGAAAAGCTCCCCGGGGTCACCGTCACGGTGCTCATGCAGGCACAGCCCGAGATCAGCCGCGTCACCTTCCGCACGGTGCTGCATTCCGAGAACAAGGAATACACCCTCACGGAATGCGACCATCCCATGCTTTGGTTTGACGTGAAGGACAGCGTTAAATTCCTGTCTCCCTACGGATGCGGCGAGGCGATGGATTCCGACAGCGAGATGTTCGGCTTTGGATACCGCTCCGCCCAGGATTACCCCTCCTACGGGGCGTCCTTCCAGTATATGGCGGCATGGGACGAGGCGAAGAACCGCTGTTTATACTACGGTGTTCACGACCCCATTCCCGCGGCGAAAAAATTCCACTTTGTTCGGGAAGTAAAAGCCCCCACCATGCACATCAAGGCTTCCCAGCCCCTCACCGAGATCGATAAGGGTTGCAACGGCCAGACCCTCTTCGGGGAATGCGTATGGCAGCTTACCGACGGCGATTGGTACGATGCCACCTTGATCTACCGTGACTGGATGGAGAAGAATGCCCTTTGGATGCCTGCCATGGAAAACGGAGAAAGAACCGACCTTTCCTGGCTTCGGGACATCGACGTTTGGCTGTTGGTGCATATCGACGGGGAGGATTTTGCCGACGAGATCATTGCTACCGCAAAGGACATGGGGGACGTGAAGGTTGCCGTCCACCTCTATCTGTGGCACAACGCACCCTTTGACAACGATTACCCCCACTATTTCCCCGAAAAGCCCACCGTTCGCAGAGAACTGAAGAAAATTCAGGATGCGGGGATCCGCGTGATTCCCTACATCAACGGCAGACTTTGGGACACCCGTGACAAGGGTATCGAGGATTGGCAGTATTCTTCCGTAGCTTACCCCAAGGCCTGCAAGGATCGCAACGGCAAGGCCTTCAACGAGAGCTATTCCGCCAAGGAAGCCAACGGCGAGCATACCGTGCTTTCCGTCATGTGCCCCTCCACCGCTTTGTGGCAGGAGAAGGTGAAGGGCATCGTGGACAAGCTGGTGAACGACATCGGCTTCGACGGCGTGTATATGGATCAGATCGCCGCGGCCAAGCCCCAGCTTTGCTGTGACCGCACCCACGAGCATCTCCCCGGCGGCGGTACTTGGTGGTGCGAAAGCTATT
>JAGBXS010000114.1 GCA_017629175.1 Clostridia bacterium | reverse complement strand
TCTGCCAGATCCACTGCAACGCGGACGGACTGCAAAGCGGTAACCACTTTGTCGCGGTAGAACTCCGCCTGTGCCTGAACGTCACCCATGGTGCGCGCCTGGGCGGTGAGGGATTCCAGCACGCGGGTGCTGTCGAAGATACGGTCGCAAAGCTGAATCAGCTCTGCCTTCACCTGCTTCTCGTACTTGGTCTGCTCGCCCAGCACGCCGATATACCCGTTGATAGCGGGCAGGATCTCTCTGTTCAACATCTCCAAGGCGGTCAAAGCCTCCACGTTGATGTTCTTGCTGTAGCTTTCCAAGGAGATCTCGTAGCGGGAGTGGATCTCCTGCTGAGAATAGATCCCGTGGTTCACGTAAAGCTGGATATTCTTCTGTTCCAGCATCTGAGAGAGACCGGCAACGGTGGATTTTAGATTCAACAGTCCCCGCTTTGCCGCCTCCTGCTCCCATTCCTCGGAGTAGCCGTTGCCGTTGAAGATGATCCGCTTGTGTTCCTTCATGACTTCGCGGATGATCTCACGCACATCTTCCATCACGTGCTCTGCTTTTTCCAGACGGTCTGCAAACTGCCCCAGAATCTCTGCCATAGCAGTGTTCAGAATGGTGTTGGGCTGTGCGATGTTCTGAGAAGAACCCAGCATACGGAACTCAAACTTGTTACCGGTAAACGCCAGGGGAGAGGTACGGTTTCTGTCGGTGTTATCCTTGGGGAAGGAGGGCAGAACGTGTACGCCCAGCTCCATGGCGGAAACGGGAGCGTCCTCGTGATGGGTGCCCTTCTCGATGTCTTCGAGAATAGCGGTAAGCTCGTCGCCCAGGAAGATGGAGATGATGGCGGGAGGTGCCTCGTTGGCACCCAAACGGTGATCGTTCCCCGCGCAGGCAATGGAAGCTCTCAAAAGCCCCTGGTATTCGTCCACCGCTTTGATAAACGCCGCCAGGAACAACAGGAACTGGGCGTTCTCACCGGGGGTCTTACCGGGATCCAAAAGGTTCTTGCCGGTATCGGTGGAAAGAGACCAGTTGTTGTGCTTACCGGAGCCGTTCACACCTTCAAAAGGCTTCTCGTGGAGCAGACACATCAACCCGTGCTTGGGAGCGATGGAACGCATCAGCTCCATGGTCAGATGGTTGCCGTCCACGGCGATGTTGGTGGTGGAGTACAAGGGCGCCAGCTCGTGCTGTGCGGGAGCCGCCTCGTTGTGCTTGGTCTTAGCCAGCACGCCCAAACGCCAAAGTGCCTCGTCCAGATCCTTCATGAACGCCGCAACTCTGGGCTTGATGGCGCCGAAATAATGGTCGTCCATCTCCTGCCCCTTGGGTGCAGGCGCACCGAACAAGGTTCTGCCGGTGAACATCAGATCCTTACGCTGCTCGTAAAGCTCCTTGTCCACCAGGAAATATTCCTGCTCCGGGCCCACGGTGGTGGAAACGGAGGTGGTCACGTTATCGCCAAACAAACGCACGATGCGCAAGGCCTCTCTGCCGATCTCCTCCATGGAGCGCAGCAGGGGAGTCTTGGTATCCAAGGTATGCCCGCTGTAAGAGCAGAATACCGTGGGAATATACAGCGTGCCGTCCTTCACGAAAGCGGGGGAAGTGGGATCCCACGCCGTGTAGCCGCGAGCCTCAAAGGTAGCACGCAACCCGCCGGAGGGGAAGGAGGAAGCATCCGGCTCGCCCTTGATCAGCTCCTTGCCGGAAAACTCCATGATCACCGTGCCGTTGCCGGTGGGGGAGATAAAGCTGTCGTGCTTACCCGCGGTGATCCCCGTCAAGGGCTGGAACCAGTGGGTGTAGTGGGTTGCGCCCAGCTCCAACGCCCAGTCCTTCATGGCGGCGGCAACCACGTTGGCAAGACCAATGTCCAGGTTTTCACCCTTCTCGATGGTCTTCTTTAAGGATTTATAGATCTCCTTCGGAAGCTTATTCTTCATGACAGAGTCATTAAAGACCATGCTGCCAAAGATCTCGGGAATGTTTACCATATCAGCAATACCTCACGTAAACAAAATATACCTTTTTACTATTGTAATCATGTGTTCCCTTTTTGTCAAGGGCGTTTCTGCTTTTTTCTGCCTAAAACTTACAAAAAACCGTTGACAGATGCCACAGCATAGACTATAATACAAAGGATTTAAGCTTTTTAAGAAAGGGCGGAACACCCCATGCAGAAAAAAAAGACACCCTTCGTAACCAAACAGCAGGTGGAAGAGATCGTCAAGACCTACCCCACCCCCTTCCATATCTATGACGAAAAAGCCATCCGCGAGAATGCCAGAGGCCTGAAGGCCGCCTTCTCCTGGAACAAGGGCTTCAAGGAATATTTCGCCGTCAAGGCCACCCCCAACCCCTTCCTGTTGCAGCTTCTCCGTGAGGAAGGCGTAGGCGTGGATTGCTCTTCTCTCACCGAGCTGATGCTTTCCGATACCGTTGGCTTTGCGGGCAAGGAGATCATGTTCTCCTCCAACGTCACCCCCGCAGAGGATTTCGAGCTTGCTTCCGACCTGGGTGCCATCGTCAACTTTGACGACCTGACCCATATCGACTACTATGCAGGCATCGCCCCCTTCGGCGACACCATGTCCTGCCGCTACAATCCCGGCGGAGATTTCACCATGGGCAACCGTATCATGGACACCCCCAAGGATGCCAAGTACGGCATGACCCGTCCCCAGATCCGCGAGGCGTTCCTGAAGATGAAGGCCTACGGCGTGAAGCACTTCGGTATCCACGCCTTCTTGGCCAGCAACACCACCGACAACGGCTACTACCCCAAGCTTGCCTCCATCCTCTTTGAGCTGGCAGTCTGGCTGAAGAAGGAGACCGGTGTTCATATCGCCTTTATCAACCTGTCCGGCGGCGTAGGCGTGCCCTACCTCCCCGACGCTCCCAAGAGCGACATTCAGGTCATCGGCGAGGGTGTCCGCAAGGCGTATGAAGAGATCCTCATCCCCGAGGGGATGGATGACGTGGCCATCTACACCGAGCTGGGCAGATATATGCTTGCCCCCTACGGCGGCGTGGTAGCGAAGGTTCTCCACCACAAGCACATCTGGAAGGAATACGTAGGCCTTGATGCCTGCGCCGTGAACCTGATGCGCCCCGCCATGTACGGTGCTTACCACCACATCACCGTCCTGGGTAAGGAAGACGCTCCCATCGACGGCATCTACGACGTGACCGGCGGCTTGTGTGAGAACAACGATAAGTTCGCCATCGACCGCCCCCTGCCCAAAACGGAAATTGGGGACTACGTATTCATCCACGACACCGGCGCCCACGGCCATTCCATGGGCTATAACTACAACGGCAAGCTCCGCTCCGCCGAGCTTCTCCTCCGCGAGGACGGCTCCGTGAAGCTCATCCGCCGCGCCGAGACCCCTGCCGACTACTTCGCCACTCTGGATCTGGACGCTTTTAAGAAATAATAAAAAATGACGAGAGGACCTTTTTGAAAAAAGGGTCCTCTCGTGCTCTCTCCAAAAACTTTTCCCCTGAAGGATAATAAAAAAAGAAGGGGACCGGATTACGCTCAGAAAAACGGCTTTGCCGTTTTTAATGTCGGCGAACTAAAGCAACCTCTTTTCCTAACGCCTTGCGCCGACTTGGTCATCCTGAGGGAGTCCGAGGGGTATCACTATAACGGCAAAGAACCGGGCGGTTAAGCCCGGTTCTGCAAATCATGTCATTTCCAAGTTTTTCCGGAGTAAATCATTCCCATAGGGAACGCTTCCATGTACTCCGTGATTTGGTCTAAAAGCGATTGCATATAGCGAACCATGTCGTTATAAAAGCCGTGGACTTGATGTACTACCATCTCGGAGCCAACCAGAGATGCATTCGCAAATTGTTTTCCTTCCGTGTCATAGAAGTAATATCTCTCCCGCCTATACTCCACAGTGCCACCGTTTTCGCCGGAAATCAGATACGTTACGATATCATCTTTATCTGTGAGAGAAAAGAGAATCTCGCCGTCTGCACTGCAAAACTCATATCTCCGATAAGTACCGTCTTCGGCCAATACCCGTCGTTCAATGTGATGTACGCCTCCGGAGGTGCTGTAAACTTCCAAAACAGATTCATCGCAGAGAAGGCCTTCTTCGGTTATTTTTTGTTCCGTGCCGGACGCCATTTTTTCACCGTCGAGGGTTTCGTAACGAACGTCCGTATCCCGCTGTTCACCGTTTTCGTATGCAACGTTGCGGTAAGTAGCGTATGTTTCTCCAACATACATATCTTCAATACAGATGATAACGCCATTCGCATCGTATTTCGTGGTTGTCGTGCTAATGACGTTACCGTCTTCATAATCAGTGCGGCTCTCTTCCAGCAGCGTTTTCTGCGCATACAACTTTTCCGTTTTGTATTGCAAAGCGCCGCTCTGGTTATAAACCTCTTCCGTAACGGTATAATCGTTTTCGCCGTCCCGATATTCTCTGGTGATAACGCGGTTTCCGCTGGTTTCCGTTTCGGTCCATTGGTTGCGCCCGCTTTCATTCCCGCTTTCATTGTTCACTGCCCCCGAACATGCACTCAGGAGAACCATCGCCAGCAGTAAGACTAAAAACTGTTTGTACATCTTGAAAACCTCCTTGCTTTTTACAAAAAAGCCGTACTCACCCCTTGGGGCAAGTACGGCAATGTATCTTCTTTCTCTGCGGTGCGAAACCCTTCGTACCTGCTTACTTAACTATACCACGTTTTCCTTCATTTGTCAATAGACCCCTTATTTCCTTCCGGCATACGGGTTCTCCAAGGGACGAGTCCCTTGGGCTGGGGTGAAGGGGACAGCGTCCCCTTCCGTCCTCCCTTCACTTCTCTCCGTTACAACCGCACTTGTCGTCCCGTTTTCCTTCGGGCAGGGGATCGATCCGCACCAAGATCACGTCATCCCCGATCCGTTCCACACATTGCCAGGGGATCATCAATCGCTTTTTGGCGGAGAAATACCCCGCAAACCCTTCTCCCGGCAGGATCAACCGCAGGATCTGCCCCGAGCAGGGATCGATCTCCAAATCGCAAATGCAACCCAAAGCGTTTCCATCCCGCACGTTCACCACTTCCTTATTTTTCAACGTGGAAAAATAGGTGTGAAATTTCTTCATAACAAAATGCAAATCAACCCGCCGCTTCCTTCGTTGATAATGCGCCCGATGGTCCCCGTGATCTTCTCCCGCGCCTCCTTGGGCATATGGGCAAGCTTGCCGTTCAGCCCCTCGCTTACCAGCTCATGCAGGGATTTTCCGAACATATTGGTGTTCCAGATCGCCCCGGGATCGGATTCGAACTCCTTCAGCAAGAACTTCACCAGCTCCTCCGATTGACTTTCCGTCCCCACCATGGGGCTGACCTCCGTCTGAATATCCGCCTTCATCATGTGGATGGAGGGGGCGGATGCCTTCAGCTTCACTCCGTACCCGCCGGGCTGCTTCACGATCTCGGGCTCCTCCAAGCGCATATCCTCCACCGTGGGCATCACAATGCCATAGCCGGTGGCCATTACGTCCTCCATGGCGGAAGCCACCTTATCGTATTTCCGTTTGGCGGCAGAAAGAGACCCCATGATCTCCATCAGCTCCTGCTCGCTTTCGATGGTGTAGCCGCACTGCTCCCCCAAAATACGGAAGAACACCGTCTCGGGGATCATTACCTCCACGGAAGCGCACCCCGTTCCGGGGAATACCCCCTTCACCTTGGCGGAAGCATCGCTCCCCGCCAGAGAAGTGCCTTCAAACACCCGTCGCACCGAGCCCATTTTGGAAAGCTCGCCGATCCGTTGGTTCAAATCGTCAAACAGATTCTTGCGAAGCGCCTCCGCACCGCCGGGACTGCTTAACCACTTGGGAACAGAGACCCGTACCTCCCGCAAGGGGAATTCGTAAAGCACGTTTTGCAATACCGCAAGGATCTCCTCTTCCCCCATTTCCAAGCAGTTCACAGGCACTACGGGCACGCCGTAAGCATCCTCCAGCTCCGCGCAAAGTGCCAATACTCCCGGGGAAGAGGGCTGTCTGCAGTTCATCACCACCGCAAAAGGCTTTTTCAATTCCTTTAACTCGGTGATGACCCGTTCCTCCGCCTCCAAATAATTTTCTCTGGGGATCTCTCCCACACTGCCGTCGGTGGTCACCACGATGCCGATGGTGGCATGCTCCTTGATGACCTTCTCCGTGCCCATCTCCGCCGCCGTCTCAAAGGGCAACGGCTCTGCCGACCAAGGGGTCATCACCATACGGGGCTGACCCTCCTCCAAATGTCCCATCACCCCGGGGACGATGTATCCCACGCAGTCGATGAGCTTCACACGGCAGACCGTCTTCTCGTCCAAAGATACCTCTGCCGCCTCCTCGGGAATGAATTTGGGCTCGGTGGTCATCACCGTTCTGCCCGACCCGGATTGAGGCATTTCGTCCTTTGCCCGCTGGCGGCTATGCTCCCCGCTGATCCCGGGCAGGATCAAATGCTCCATGAATTTTTTGATCAACGTGGATTTCCCCGTGCGCACGGGGCCTACCACGCCGATGTAAATGTCGCCGCCCGTCCGTTCGGCAATGTCCTGATAGATGGATTGTTCAGACATACGGTGATACCCGGTCCTTTCTTTACTCTCAAAATCTTTTTTCACTCCATCCTATGCCGTTTCTTTCCCATGTATGCAAATTTGCTCCCCGAAACCACTTGCATTTTCCTTTTGACACTGGTATAATAAGAAAAAATCCAAACCGCAGGAGGTGAGCATTCGTGCGTATCAAAGAATTCTTCACAAACAAAAACCGTCTTTTCAACCTTTTGGTGTTCGTGCTGGTGCTTGGCCTCTTGTGCCTGGGAGAATACTTCCTCTCAAACAGCCTGCGGGTGGAGACCGCTTCCTACGAGACCCACGCTTTGGATCTGAACCAAGCCGACCTGCGGGGTAAGACCACCCGTTCTCCCGAGGGCATTCTCATGCAAGCAGGCTCCTCCATCGTGTTCCACGACGTAGGGGAAGAGATCATCAACGTCTCCCTGACCCTTGAACGGGCAGACCTCAAGATCGTAAACGTCACCGTCTCCGCCTCCGACGATGCGGATAAAAACGCCTTCCGCACCTACGTGGATGGGGACGTCTATACCGATGAGCCCGCCTATTTCCGTATCCGTTCCTTTGGCAATGTGAGAGACCTGCGGATCCAGATCAACGAGGGGGAGACCGCCCTTTTAACCTCCGTGGTCTTAAACCGCGTTCCCGCCGTAAGATTTTCCTTTCTGCGGGTGGCCTTTCTGTTCTTTTTGATCTTGGGGCTTTGGCTGGTATGGCACTACCGCCTCTGGAAGATCATATACGACAACCGTAATCCTCTTCACCTGGCCGTTTTGTCCTCCCTGTTGGTGCTGTTTGTTCTGGCTTTCACCCTTTGCGGAGCCGCCGCAGGGGGCGGGCAGAAATATCCCTTCGAGAACACCGAGCACCTCAACGCCTACGAGCAGCTTTTCGATGCCCTTATGCAGGGCAAAACGGAGATCGACGTAGACTTCGACACCGAGATCTTAGACGCCATGGAGGATCCCTACGACTACACCGAGCGCAAGGAAGTATACCGAGAAAACGGCTTTGATATCTTCAACGGCACTTGGGACAGAGCCTACTACAACGG
>JAGBXS010000113.1 GCA_017629175.1 Clostridia bacterium | reverse complement strand
TCGTCCTGGATCATGCGCATACACTCGCCGAAGCGCTGGAAGTGCACGATCTCTCTTTCTCTTAAGAAGCGGATGGGATCCCGCACGTCCCCATCATCGCAGAAGCGGAGGATGTTGTCGTAGGTGGTACGTGCCTTCTGCTCTGCCCCCATGTCCTCCGAAAGATCGGTGATGGCGTCTCCTTTGGACTGGAGATAGGATGCGGTGAAGGGTACTCCTGCGGCGGAAACGGGGTAGATGCCGGTGGTGTGATCCACGAAATAGGCGTCAAAGCCCGCCTCCTTGATCTGCTCCGGGGTGAGATTGCGGGTGAGCTGGTATACGATGGCGCCGATCATTTCCAGGTGGGCCAGCTCCTCCGTGCCAATGTCCGTCAGGGCACCGATGACGTTCTTGTTGGGCATGGAATACCGCTGGGAAAGATAGCGCAGGGATGCTCCCAGCTCGCCGTCCGGCCCGCCGAACTGGGTAATGATCAGCTTTGCCAGGGCGGGGTTGGGGTTCTTGATATTCACGGGGTACTGAAGCTTTTTCTCATATGACCACATATCAATCCTCTCCTTTCCACGGGCGGGCGTTTTCGCCGGGAGTACCAAGGCAATTCTGCCGGCAGTTCTGCCATGGCCAGGAATGCTCCGTCCAGGTCCAACGGTCGCCGTTTACACCGAAGGCGGTGAGGGGGCCGTGCTCTTTTTCAAAAGCGGTGCAGAGGTCGTCGTGCTTCTTTTTGTACGTCTTGTAAAGGGATAAAGCCTTGCGGTTTCCCGGGTGGGTGTCCAGATACAGCACAAGCTCGTGGAGGGCAAACGCCGCCTCCCGAATCTTCTGCAGGGCGGTTTCGTAGGCAGTGTTGTTCATCGCATCTTTCCTCCTACAAAGGGGAAGTTCAGCGAACGGAAGAGGGTGCCTTGCGCCAAAGCTTCTTTTTCGTCATAAAGATTTTCAAAAGGCTGATTGGGCACGTAGGACATGGCAAGGGAGATCTTTGCGGGGAACATGCTTTCTTCAAAAGCCATCATGTCCGCCACAAATTGGTCCAAGGGTTCCAAATCGAAAGCCTCCTTTGTTTGATAATAGAACAGATTGCTGTCCATTGAAAGAGTATGAAGAATGACGAAATTTGGTGCAAAAAGCACCCTTCAAACGGAGGGTGCTTTTGTGTTGCTTAAATTTTTACTCGTCCACTGTGGTGATGGACACGGTATTGGTTTCGGGGTCGAAGCGGACGCGGATATTGCTGTTATACAGAGAACGGGTGTTGATGTTGGCGACACCGTAATCCTCTACCGTTCCTTGGGAGAGCATATCCACCAGCTCGTAATTGGGTGCGCCGTGGCTGGTGATGGCAAAGCCGCCTTCGGGAATGACGATCTCAAACAGGGTGTAGCCGATGCCGCCGCTTGCCCAGTCGTTGGCAAAGCCGTCCAACAGCTGAATGGCGGGGTTGTTCTGATAGTTGGAGGAATACACCGGGTGGGTGTAATAGCTGGAGCCCATGGGGCCGCCGTAGCCGCTGAGGGGCCAAAGCACGGCGTAGGCGATTCTGCCCTCGGCGTCAATGACGATGTAGTAACGCCAGCCGTTACCGATCCAATTGCCCTCTCCCTTAGAGGCATCGGTCACGTATTTGATCTTGGTGCCTGCTTCCGTCCAAACCGCCACGGCATCGCCGCCCGCGTCCTTATTGACGGTGGAGACCTTTACACCCTTGGGTGCGTTGGGGTCAACGGGGATGTCTGCGGTGGAGACGGCGAGGGTATTCTTGGCAGGATCATAAACAAAGGTGCATGTTTTTGCGGTGACACTGTCAAAGATCAAGGTCTTGCCGTCGGGGCAGTAGAAGCCGCCCTTGTATTGGGCAGAGGTTGCCACCTTGAACTCGCCTTCGAAGGTAGTGTTGTCTGTGGTGAGGCGCACGCCCTCAAAGGCGAAGAGAATGGAGTTGCCGTAGCTGAAGTTGCGGGAGACGGTATAAGTGCCGTCGGCTTCGTTGTAGACGGCGGAATCGTCAAAGGTTCCCCAATAGGTCAGCCCCAGCCCGTCTCCCTTCTCGGTGCAGACCTCGGTGGTGAAGTTGAAGTCCTTGTCAAAGACGTAGACGTAGGTTCTGCGGGGGAGGTCGTTGTCCTCAAACAAGGTGGAGAAGCCCGTCTGGGGGCCAAAGCCCAAAACGATGCCGTCCATTTTCACTTGGAAATCAAAGGTGTGGGCGTGGCCGCAGAAGAAGGCGACGGTGCTGCCGACTTCCTTCATGGCCTCAAACATACCTGTGTTCTTGTCGGTGGGGCCGCCGGTGAAGATGCCCTCGATCTCGGAGGAGGGAAGCTCCTGCTTGATGACGAAGGAAGCGCCGTTCCCCGCCAGAGCCGCCTTGTAGGCGGTGTAATACTCGGGGATCTGGATGTGGGAGAACACCACGGAGGGCATGACACCTTCCCCGGTGTAGAGGGCGCTTAGCTTGTCGATCTCCGATTTGTACCAAGCGATCTGCCCTTCGGTAAGGGATTCGTAGTTACTTCCGTTGTGAGTGCCCGCATCCAGCAGGATCAATGCGCCAAGCTGCTTGGTGCCGTTGTTGTTCAGCACGGAAATGGAGAAGTTGCCGTAGCGATTGGCATCCGTTTCCACGTAGCCCGCATCGTACAGCAGGTAGGTGGTCTCGCAGGACTCCAGATAGTCGGAAAGGGATTGCTTGCTGTACCCCGCGGCGATGCCTTCCGCATCGTGGTTGCCGTAGATAAAGGTCCAGGGGGTCTGAAAGCTTTCCATCAGTTCTACGAATTCCTTCAGCTTTTCCACCCCGGTGGAGAGGATGTTATCTCCCGAGCAGACGATGAGGTCGGGCTTTTCCGTTTCCACCACGTACTGCATATACGCCTTGGTACGTGCTGTCTTGTCGTTGTGGTAGGCGTTGCCCTCGATGCCGAAATGCAGGTCGGCAAACTGCGCGATCTTCAGTTCTCCGCTTTCCGGCATATACACCGCAAGCCCGTTTTCCACTGCGATGGGATCGGAAGTGTCGGTTTGCTCCGCCTCAGAGCTTTCTTCGGCGGATGGGGTTTCGGCTTCGGAAGATCCTCCTTCGGCAGAGGACGTTTCTTCACTTCCGCAGGAAACCAGCGCGGCGGAGAGGGAAAGGGTGAGCAGGATCGCCAAAAGGGTGAAAAGCAGTTTTTTCATAAGCGCACTCCTTGTGTTTTGATAGAATCATTGTACCATAGCGCGTGCCTGCCTGTCAACAGGTTTCAAAAAACGCCCCAAAAAGGGGCGAGAAAACTTGCAAAACACAGGGAAATGTGGTATACTATATCCGAAAGAAAGATTATCGGGAGCGAATGTCATGGCACGGAAGAACAAGCTGGGGATCACAGAATCTCCCACCCTTGCAGAGGCAGAAGAAAGAATCAGTAAAAAGAAAGCGGCAGAGCTTTTTGAGAGCGGGGTGCTGGACACCGTGGCAGCAGGAACCTTTGCGTCCCTGCAGGTCATTCACCGCTATCTTTTTGACGAGATCTACGATTTCGCAGGGGAGATCCGCACCGTGAATCTCTCAAAGGGGAATTTTCGCTTTGCTCCGGTGATGTATTTGGAGGCGGCGTTGCAGAATATTGAGAAAATGCCCCAGACCACCTTCGAAGAGATCGTGGAAAAGTATGTGGAAATGAACATCGCCCATCCTTTTCGTGAGGGCAATGGTAGAAGCACCCGCATCTGGCTGGATTGCATTTTGAAGAAAGAACTGGGCAAGGTGGTGGATTGGAGTTTGGTGGATAAGGAGGATTACCTCTTGGCCATGGAGCGCAGTCCTATCAAGGATATCGAGATCAAATATCTCTTAAAGAACGCCCTCGCCGACGATATTCACAGCCGCACACTTTATATGAAGGGCATCGACCATAGCTATTATTACGAAGGCTATACCACGTACAAAACGGAAGAATTGCAAGGAAAAACACCCTCGACTTGAGGGTGTTTTGTTTGTAAAAAAGCGTTTATTCTGCTTCCTTCAAAGGCTTGACCTTTTTGCGGTAGATGCGGGCGAAGAGGATCAGGGTGGCCGCCAAGCTCACCAGCTCTGCAATGGGGAACGCCCACCAAACGCTGTCCAGCACGCCGGTGAGGCTGAGCAGGTATGCCGCAGGGAGCAACACCACCAGCTGTCTGCTCAGAGACACGATGGTGGAATAGAACCCGTTGCCCAATGCCTGGAAGGAGGCGGAGAGGGCAATGGCAACTGCCGCGATGGGGAAGGACCAGCTGATGGTGCGCAACGCCACCGTGCCGATGGCAAGGAATTCTTCGTCTGCGTTGAACAGATTCATCAAGAAATCCGGCGCCAGCTGGAAGGTGAGCCAGCCAGCAATCATCACGCCCAGGGCGATGGTGCAGGTAAGCTTCAAGGTGCGGGTGATTCGCTTGGGCTTGCGGTAGCCGTAGTTAAAGGCCACGATGGAAATGCAGGCGTTGTTCATACCGAATACCGGCATAAAGAACACGCTCTGGATCTTGTAATAGATCCCGAAGACGCCCGTGGCAACCTCGGAAAAGCCTTGGAGAATGCGGTTGATGCCAAAGTTCATGATCGCACCGATGGCCATCATAATGGCAGAGGGCACGCCGATGGAGAGGATCTCCTTGATGTAATGCCACTTGGGTGCCAGATAGGAAAGGCGGAAATCCACGTCCTTGTTGCACTTCAGGTTGAAGATCAACGCCAGAATTGCCGCAACCCACTGACCGATGACCGTGGCAACTGCCGCACCGGCAAGGCCCATTTCGGGAATGCCCAGGGCGGGAACGCCAAAGATGAACACGGGGTCGAGAATGATGTTCAACACCGCGCCGGTACCCTGGGTGTACAGGGTGTACACGGTTCTGCCCGTGGCTTGGAGCATACGCTCAAACACCACCTCGAAGACGATGCCCGCGATCCAGATACAGCAAATGGATACGTAAGCGGAGCCGCCGTCGATGGTAAAGGGCACGTCGGACTGCATCTCAAAGAAGGGGCGTGCGCCGAAGAAGCCGAAGAGCATAAACAGCACGGTAACCACGGCGGAGAGGAACAGACCGTTCCCCGCTACGCGGCTGCCCCGTTCTCTCTGTCCCTCTCCCAAAAAGCGGGAGAGCAAGGCGTTGACACCCACGCCCACGCCGGTGGCAAAGCCGATCTGCAGGTTCTGAATGGGGAACGCCAGAGAAAGTGCCGTTGCGGCGGCAGGGTTGTATTGGGTGACGTAAACGCTGTCTACAATATTATAGAGCGCCTGCACCAGCATGGAGCTGATGAGGGGCCACGCCATGTTCAGAAGGAGCTTGCCCTCCGGCATGACGGCCATTTTGTTTTCGCTTGTACTAACGGTCTTGGTCATAAAACGTCCTTATGTTTGGGTTTTCAGCAGAGATCTGCGGTGGCCACCAAATTGGCGCCGAAGAGGTCTGCCAAGAGAACGTCACCGATTTTGGCATTATCGGGGGCGGAGAGGCGGTTGACCTGCTCCATGGCGTCAAAAAGATGCTCCTTGGGGATGGGTTTATCGGTTTTTACGGGAAGCAGTCTGCCGCCCTTGGTTCTCACGGTGGTGGTCAGGGTACGGACGGGGTGCAAAAGCTCGTTTTCGCCGTAAACCGCACCTCTGGGGCAGGTGTTGCCGGTAACGGAAAGGATCTTGCCCGCTTCATCCTGGGTGACGGTGAGGGTACAGCCCATGGGGCAGACGATACAAGTCAGCTCGGTTGTTTTCATCGCTTTTACCTTCCTTTCCGTCAATCTACGCTAACCGTCAGTTCGCCCTCAGCCTCGGCAAGAAGCTTGGCGGAAAGACGGACGGATTCCATTTCGCCGGGGGTCATACGGCGCTTTTTCTTGGTGAGAAGCACCTTGTCTCCGCATTTCACGGTAAGCACGGCGTTATCCGCCACGCTTCCCACACGGAAGAACAGGGCTACCTCCTGAGATGCGCTGTCAATACGCTGGGGAACGGTGTAACGCACCTTGCCTGCCGCCTTGACGGTGAGGGAGGTGTCCTTGGCGGGGGCGTTGCCTTGAATGTACGCCGCGGCGGCATTGCCTGCCAGAACCGCTTCCTCGGAAACGAAGTCCACCAGGTCGTGTACGTGCAGAACGTTACCGCAGGCGAAGACGCCTTCCAACGCGGTCTCTCTGTTCTGGTTCACCGTTGCACCGCCGGTGATGGTATCCAAGGGAATGCCTGCGGATTTGGTCAGCTCGTTTTCGGGCAACAGACCGCAGGAGAGAAGCAAAGTGTCGCAGGGGATATAGGTCTCCGTCTCGGGGATCACCTGCAGGCGTTCGTCCACCCCCGCGATGGAGACACCGGTGACACGCTCCTTGCCGTGAATGCGGGAGACGGTGGTGCTGAGGTGCAAAGGAATGTCAAAATCCTGCAAGCACTGCACGATGTTACGGTTCAAGCCGCCGGAATAAGGCATCAGCTCGCACACGGCCTTTACCTTGGCGCCCTCCAGGGTCATACGGCGTGCCATGATGAGGCCGATGTCGCCGGAGCCAAGAATCACCACTTCCTTGCCGGGGAGGTAACCCTCCATGTTTACAAATCTTTGTGCCGTGCCTGCGGTAAAGATACCTGCGGGACGGGTGCCGGGGATGCTCAAAGCGCCGCGGGGACGTTCTCTGCAACCCATGGCAAGGATCACCGCGGTAGCCTCCAGGGTGAAGATGCCCATCTGCTTGTTCATGGCGGTGACGGTCTTATCGGGGGAGACGGAAAGCACCATGGTGCCGCAGAGGGACTGGATGCCTCTCTCCTGCACCTGCTTTACATACCGTGCGGCGTATTCGGGGCCGGTCAGCTCTTCACCGAAGCGGTGGAGGCCGAAGCCGTTGTGGATGCACTGCTGTAAGATACCGCCCAGGGAGGTATCTCTCTCTAAGATCAGAATATCACGCACACCGCTGTCGTAAGCGGCTACGGCGGCGGCAAGACCTGCGGGGCCTCCGCCGATGATGACTAACTCTTTTTTCATTCTGCTACCTCCTTGGTTTTCTCGATCAGAAGGTTGCTGCCGAGGGTGCTCTTTTGTACCTCCATGGGGGAAATGCCCAGCTCTCTGGCCAGGATCTCCACCAAAAGCGGGGTGCAGAAGCCGCCCTGGCATCTGCCCATACCGCTGCGGAGACGGTGCTTCAGCCCGTCCAGGGTAGTGGCCTTGGGGGCGCGGTGGATGGCATCCACGATCTCACCCTCGGTTACCGTTTCGCAACGGCAGACCACCCGTCCGAAGGCGGGATTTTCACGGATCACGGCGTTCTTTTCCTCCATGGAGAGGGAAGAGAACCAATGGTAGGACTTCCGCTTGCCGTCAAACTGCTCGTTTTTCTCCAAAGCCAAGCCTGCGTCAGCCAAAAGCTGTACAACGTAAGGCGCAATGGCGGGAGCGGAGGAAAGGCCGGGGGACTCGATACCTGCCACGTGGAGGAACTTAGCGTCCTTCTCGGAGAAGCGGATGATGAAATCCTCACAGCTGGGTACGCTTCTCACCCCGGTGAAGGAGGTGATCACAGCGCGGAAGTTGAGATTGGGTACGGAACGCATAGCGGTACTCCGTACGAAGGCAAGACCCTCTCTGGTGGTGGAGGTGTCGCTCTTATCCTCGATGTTCAATGCGGTGGGGCCTACCAGCAGATTGCCGTGGACGGTAGGCGTGACCAAAATGCCCTTGCCCATCTCGTTGGGCGTTTGGAAAATGGTGTGGGAAACGGTGTCGCCCTCGGATTTATCCAACAGCAGATACTCTCCCGCACGGGGCTTGATGGAGAAGCTGTCGTCGCCGATCAAACGAGCCACCTCGTCGGAGCGTACGCCCGCGCAGTTCAGCACGTAATCCGCTTCCACGGTATGCTCCCCGCAGGTGAGGAGGAATTTCCCGTCCTGCTTCTCAATGGCGGTAACGGGGGAAGCGAGCAAAAGCTCTGCGCCGTTGTCTGCCGCGTTGCCTGCGGCGGCAACTGCCAAGGAATAGGGGCAGACGATCCCCGCAGAGGAGCAGAGCAATGCGCCAACCGCCTCCTTGGAAATGTTGGGCTCCAATGCCTGCAGTTCTTCCGCGTTCAGCACGGAAAGACCGGGCACGCCGTTTTCAATACCGCGGTCATACAGCTTGCGGACGTGCTCCATCTCCTTTTCGGAGAAGGCCAGCACCAGGGATCCATTGTTCTTGTAGGATACCCCCAGGTCTTCTGCCAATGCGGGCATCATGGCGGCACCCTTGACGTTCAGCTTTGCCTTCAAGGTCCCGGGAACGGGGTCAAACCCGCCGTGGACGATGGCACTGTTTGCGCCGGTGGCTCCCGTGGCAACGTCCTCTCTTGCCTCGATGAGGACAACTTTCAGATGGTATTTCGTTAATTCTCTGGCGATCAGGCTACCTACGACACCCCCGCCGATAACGGCTACCGTTGGTTTCATGCTTCGCACACCTCTTTTTTCAAGTATTGTTAATAATAACATCTTATTCTATCACAAACTTCTGCGGAAATCAACCGCAAAAAGCCTTATTTTTCTTTGTTTTACAGGAAAATTTTTATGTATAGCAAAACCGGCGCAAAAGCAAAAGAAAAAGGAGCCGAGCGTGCGGCTCGGCTCCGTGGAGAGACGGGGTCAGCAGGTGAAATCCAAAGATTGATCCTGCGCGGGATTTTGTGAAAGCTCCTTGGAAGCGTTCTGCAATAGCAGGGCGAAGCACACGTCGGAGGTAATGCTTGCCACAAGGGACAGAATGTTGAAAATACCGGGCACGATGAATGCCATCCCCAACAGGGAAATGCCTGCGGAGATCCACAAGCTTATGGGGAGAAGAACGGAGATCTTGGCGGGAACATTGGCAAGCACAAACCATTTAACAGAGGTGCAGGTTCTCAGCAGGGGCACGTAATACAAGAAGACGACGGCCACCAAAACCGCACCGATGGCCAGCATCACGCCGGCAAGAAAGCCCAGCAGTTCCTCTGCACTGTGTATGCCCAGCACCTCGTTCAAATATTCAACGCCCGCCTCGCTGTCGGGGTTGAGCTTGTACGCCTCCTCCAGCACCATGTCGGCCATATCCTTGGAGGAATTTAACACGGCGCTGTAAAGGAACATTACCGCGGCGGCAAGGGATGCCAGCACCAAGCTGATGATGGTACAGACCTTGATGACGGTAAAGCCGGAGGAGGGGAAGGGGCCCACTTTGCCTTCCTGAGAAGCGATGAAGAGCAACGCGCCTGCCATCAGCCCGGGAAGTGCGGAGAGGATCAATCCGAGGAAGAGCCCGCTTTGCAGGGTATTGACCAGGAACGTGAGGACGAAGGACACGCAGGTGGCCGTCAGGGCTACTCGGATCAGGGTATGATTCTTAAGCATGAACATGCGGAAAGCGGATGCACCGCCGGCGCCGAGGGGATTGATGTTTCCGCCGCAGGACATACAGTACTGCGCCCCGTCGAACATGGGAGACCCGCATTTGGGACAGAATGCCATAGAAAAACCTCCTTTTTCGTCTGTATTTACAGTATAGCACAAGAAAAGAGCATCGTCAAGAGCTTTTCTCCCCAAGCGCTTGGAAAAAATCTCCCCACCGAGATGGTGGGGAGAGAAAAGGGTCACGAAGATCAGTGAACAAGCTCCTTCTTCGCTTTGAGGAGCAACAGACCGCCGATGGCAGTGCCGCCCATGGAGACCAGAGAGGACAGAACGCCCATTGCGCCGGTGGGGAGGATAAACATAAAGATGAAGCCTACGCCGATGGTAACGAACATCATGATGGGCAGAATGGAAGGAACCTTTACGGGGCCGTCCAAGGTGACAGCAGCCTTCAGAGAGCCCAAATGCTTCAGCAGGGGTACGCAGTACATAAAGATCAGCAGAATGCAATAAACGGCACCCAGGAAGAACAGAGTTCCCAGAAGACCGCAGAGCTCATCCCAACCGCCGATGTCCCAAGCATCCACGAAGTCTTCAAACCACTCGTAGAACTCATCATACTCATAGAGCAGGTCTTCCATCAAATCGGAAATTGCCTCCTGGACGGCAAAGCTCATCAAGCTAAGCAACAGAAGGAGCAACGTGCCAAGGGAGTAAACAACGATCTCGATGATGGTGAAAACTTTTACGATGGTAAAGCCTGCGGTGGGGTAAGCACCGGTCTTGTTGTTCTGAGACCAGCAAAGGAATACGCCGTAAACCAGCAAGCCGGAAATGGCGGCACTGAACAGAGCCGTCAAAAAGCCTGCGCCTACGCTGGAAATGAAGCCCAAGAGCAAGCTCAGCGCCATACAGCCCATAAGAGCCAGGACCAACACGTTGTTTTTGAGAGTGAATGCGCGGATTGCGGATGCACCGGTGGGAGCAACGGTCTGACCTGCGCCCTGACCGCAAGCGGAACAGAAGGCAGCGCCGTCGTTCATAGGCGCGCCGCATTTGGTACAAAATGCCATAGAAAAACCTCCATAATTTTTTCGTTATCTCATTATAACGCAATTTCGCGGTTTTGTCAACTTTTCTTCACATATTTTTCATAAAAAAGAGGGAAATTTTTGGCGGGATACGATTGGCGGCTTGGGCGATTTCCCGGGGAAGCGGCGCAAGGTGCTTTTGGCGGCAAAACGCTCCCTGTAACGTGCCCTTCCAACACTTTCCCCTTGACGGCGGGGGCATTTTGTGATATACTATATTCTGAACAACTATGTCGGAGGGCAATATGGAAAAGCTCATCGTTTTTGACGGCAACAGCATTCTCAACCGCGCCTTTTACGGGGTGCGCCCCCTTTCCAACAAGGAGGGGCTTCCCACCCACGCGGTGTTCGGTTTTGTGAACATCATCCGCCGCGCCATGCAGGAGGCGGGGGAGAATTTGAAGTACGCCGCCATTGCCTTTGACCGCAAAGAGCCCACCTTCCGACACAAGGCCTGCGATTTTTACAAGGCCACCCGCAAGGGGATGCCGGAGGAGCTGGCTGTCCAGCTTCCTTACGCCAAGGAGGTTGCTTCCGCCCTGGGGCTGACGGTGGTGGAGACCCCCGGCTTTGAGGCGGACGACATCATCGGCACGCTGACGGAGGCCTTTTCTTCCCGCGGGACGGAATGCATCATCGTCACGGGAGACAGAGACAGCTTCCAGCTGGTGAACGACCGTGTCACCGTGCATCTCGCCGCCAATAACGAGACCCGCATCACCGGGGTGAAGGAGATCCTTGACCTGTACGGCGTTGCGCCCAAGGGGCTTATCGAGATCAAAGCCATCATGGGGGATAGCTCCGACAATATTCCCGGAGTGGCAGGCATCGGCGAAAAGGGTGCCATCAAGCTCATCGGTCAATACGGCAGTGTGGAAGGCGTTTATCAGCACTTGGATGAGATCAAGGGTGCCTTGCACGATAAATTGGAAAATGGCAAGGACATGGCGTTCACCTCCCGCTTTTTGGCGGAGATCCGTCTGGATGCGCCCGTGGCGTTAGAGCCCGAGACCTATGCATACAGCGGGCAGAACGTTCCCGCTTTGCGAGAGTTATATACCAAGCTGGAGTTCCGCAAGATGTTGGAGCAGCTTCCCGCAGAGGAGGATGCTTCCCCCAAGTCTGCTCTCCCCGCCCGGGTGGAATATCTTCCCGCAGAGACGGTGGAGGCGGAAACGGTGGCGGTGTTCCCTGAAGAAACAGGGGTCAAGGTCTTCGACGGAGAAAACGGCTATTTGATCTCCTGGGAGAATGCCCCCGCCCTTTTTGACAAAAAGAAAAACGTGCTGGTGTGGTCGATCAAGGAGACCTTGCATATCCTATGGAACAAGGGCATTCAGCCGGAGAGTGACATGGAGGATCTTTCCCTGCTGGCCTATCTGTCCTCCCCTGCGGACAACGGCATCTCCTTCGGAGGAGCGGTGTTCCGCGCCACGGAGACCACGGTGGAGGACGTTCCCGACCCGAGCTTGTTCTTCTTGCTGTATGAGACCTTCCGTCCTTCCTTGACGGAGGCCTTGGAAAAATTGTACACCGAGGTGGAAAAGCCCCTCGCCTACGTGTTGGCGGAGATGGAAAAGGAAGGCTTCCTGCTGGACAGAGAAGGCCTGGAACGGTTCACCGCGGCGCTGGAAGAGGAAATGGCGCTGTACACCCAGCAGATCTACGCTCTGGCGGGGCACGAATTCAATATCAACTCCCCCAAGCAGTTGGGAGAGGTGTTGTTTGAGGAGCGGAAGCTTCCTCACTACAAAAAGACCAAATCCGGCTATTCCACCGATGCGGAGACCTTAGAGAAGCTGGCACTTTACGACCCCTTGGTGCAGTTGATCCTGGATTACCGCAAGGCGGCAAAGCTGAAATCCACCTACGGTGAGGGACTTTTGAAGGTGATCTCCGAGGATGGAAGAGTGCATACCACCTTCAAGCAGACCATGACCATGACGGGCAGACTTTCCTCCGCAGAGCCCAATTTGCAGAACATCCCCGTCCGTACGGAAAAGGGGAGAGAGCTGCGGAAGTTCTTCAAGGCAAAGGATGGGTGCGTTCTGGTGGATGCGGACTATTCCCAGATCGAATTGCGTTTGCTCGCCCATATTTCCGGGGATGAGGCGCTTTGTACCGCCTTCCGTGAGGGTGCGGACATCCATACCGCCACCGCGGCGCAGGTATACGGCGTTCCCATGGAAGCGGTGACGGGGGAGATGCGAAAATCCGCCAAGGCGGTGAACTTCGGCATTATCTACGGCATCGGAGAGTATTCTCTGTCCCAGGACATCGGTGTTTCCGTGAAGGAAGCCAAGAACTTTATCGCCAGATATTTTGAGAAATATCCCGCCATTCGGGACTATATGGAATGGGCGAAATCCTTTGCCGCAGAGCACGGCTACGTGGAAACGCTGTACGGCAGACGGCGGGAGATCCCCGAGATGAAGCAGACCAACAAGATGCGCCGCGCCTTTGGGGAACGGGTTGCCATGAACACCCCCATCCAGGGAACGGCGGCGGATCTCATTAAGATCGCCATGATCCGTGTTGACCACGCCTTGAAGAAGGCGGGTCTGGAAGCCAAGCTGATCCTGCAGATCCACGACGAACTGATGGTGGAAGCTCCCGTAGCGGAAGCGGAGCAGGTGATGGCACTGCTGGAAAAAGAAATGGTCGGTGCGGCTACCTTTGCCGTGCCGTTGGTGGCGGATGCCAAGATGGGCAAACGCTGGTATGATGCGAAAGACTAACGTCTTCGATTGCAAAACGCAGTTTATTATATTTTACGTGCCACAAACGGCTAATTGACGTAAAAACGAAGGAGAATATCTATGTGCGGGATCGTAGGATTTACGGGTAACCCGGAGAATAAAGAGCAGATCATCCGCGCCATGGCGGATTCCATCGCCCACAGAGGCCCCGACGGAGAAGGGTATTTCTGTGATGACGGCGTGGCGTTGGGGCACCGTCGGCTTTCCATCATCGACCTGGAGGGTGGCGCACAGCCGCTGTTCAACGAGAACGGAAGCTTGGTTTTGGTGTTCAACGGCGAGATCTATAATTTTATGGAGCTGAGAGAACAACTTTTGGAAAAGGGGCACGTTTTTGCCACCCGCTCCGACAGCGAGGTGCTTTTGCACGGCTTTGAGGAGTGGGGCAAGGCCTTGCCGGAAAAGCTGCGGGGGATGTTCGCCTTCGTGATCTGGGACAAGGAAGCGAAGGAGCTGTTCGCCGCCAGAGATCCCTTTGGCATCAAGCCCTTCTATTACGATGCAAGAGACGGCAGACTGCTGTTTTCCAGCGAGATCAAGGCCTTCCTGCACCACCCGGAATTCAAAAAAGAGTTTAACGAAAGCCAGCTGGCGTTGTACCTTTCCTGCCAGTATTCTCCCGGGGAAGACACCTTCTTTGCCGGGGTGAAAAAGCTGCTGGGCGGCCACAGATTGCTGTGGAAGGACGGCGAGCTGACGGTGGAGCGGTATTTCGAGCCCACCTTCCTCCCCGACACCGAGAAGACCGAGGAGGAATGGGTGGAGGCCATCGACAAGGTGATGGCGGATTCCGTCCGTGCCCATAAGATCGCAGACGTGGAGGTAGGCTCTTTCCTGTCCTCCGGGGTGGATTCCAGCTTCGTGGCGTGCATTGCAAACGTGGACAAGACCTTTACCGTAGGCTTTGCCAACCGCAATTACGACGAGGCGGAGTATGCCAAGGCCTTTTCTAAGGAGCTGGGCGTAAAGCACAGCGTGTATTACATCACTCCCGAGGAGTATTGGGAGAACCTGCCCAAGATCCAGTACCACATGGACGAGCCATTGGCGGATGCCGCCGCCGCGGCGCTGTTCTTCCTGAACAGAGATGCGGCAAAGCAGGTGAAGGTCTGCCTTTCCGGCGAGGGAGCGGACGAGTTCTTCGGCGGCTATAACGTGTATAAGGAGCCCTTTGCTCTTGCGTGGTTTGATAAGCTTCCTGCCTGCCTCCGCAGAGGATTGGGGAAGGTGGCGGAGAAATTCCCCCGCATGAAGGGTGCTAACTTCCTCCTGCGCCGTGCAAAGCCCTTGGAGGAGCGTTACATCGGTAACACCAATCTGATGAGCGAATCCTTCAAGAAGCAGCTGCTTCTCCGTTACGACGGCAAGACCAAGCCCACGGATCTTACCAAATCCTACCGCCACAAGCTGGAGGGTATGGATGCGGTGACCAAAATGCAGTACATCGACCTGCACACCTGGCTCATGGGGGATATCCTGCTGAAGGCGGATAAAATGAGCATGGCCAGCAGCCTGGAGCTGAGAGTTCCCTTCTTAGACAGAGAGGTATTCGCCCTGGCCTCCCGCATTCCCACCAAATACCGCGCCAACAAGGATGGCACCAAGCTTGCCATGCGTAAGGCCGCGGCGAAGCACATCCCCGCAGGGGTTGCCTCCAAGAAAAAGCTGGGATTCCCCGTGCCGGTAAGAGCATGGCTGCGGGAGGAGACCTACGCTTCTCTGGTGCGCGAGCAGTTTGCCTCCGCCCACGCGGCGAAGTTCTTCCGCACCGAGGCGTTGCTTTCCCTTCTGGAGGAGCACGTTGCCGAAAAGAAGGACAACTGGCGTCAGATCTGGTGCGTTTTCGTGTTCCTTGTTTGGTACGAGGAATATTTTGTGAAACGATAAACGCTTTTTACAAAATGTTTTCAATTAGCCCTTGCAAATTTTCGGGGGCGTGATATAATAAGGTATATTCTGCTTCGGCAGAGTACGATCTGTTTCGACAGACCACACCCTATGAAAGGAATCGACATAAATTATGACTCGTAACGCAAAATTGTTTCTTTCTTTGTTCCTGGTGTTCGCCATGCTTTCCGTTTTTGCTACGGTGGCGTTGGCAGAGCCGGAAGATACCCGTACGGTAAAGCTGGAAGGAGATCTGGAGGGCGTTTTGGCCTATTTTAACGGCGCAGACGAACCTGCCGCCGAGTTCCAGGCTCCTGTGGGAGCTGCCTTGACCATCCGCATTGAGGCCGCAGAAGGCTATCAGGTGGATAGCGTTAAGCTGTTCAACTATATGGAGCTGACCCCCGATGAAAACGGCTTGTACACCGTGGATATCACCGAGGACGACGTGACCTATGTGATCAACGTCAAGGCTACGCAGGTTGCCACCGAGGATCCTTCCGAAGACACCTCCTCCGAGACCCCCTCTGAGGATACCTCTTCCGAGGAGCCCTCCGAGGATACTACCGAAGAGCCTTCCGAAGATACTACCACCGAAGAACCCTCCGAAGACACCTCCTCCGAGGAGACTTCCTCCGAGGACACCTCTTCCGAGGAGTCCGATGAGCCCGATCCCTCCGAAGACCCCTCTGAGGATACCTCCTCTGAAGAGTCTTCCGAGGACACTTCTTCCGAAGAGTCCTCCGAGGAGCCCGTTACCGAGGCAGAGCTCCGCGTGACCATCAAGGGTGCAGGCTCCGTGACCGCAGGGGAGACGGTGATCTCCGGCACCGGCAACAAGGTGACCGAGTCCGTTTGGTTGGAGATCGGCGTGGCCACCTCCATCAAGATCACTCCCGCATACGGCTATAAGCTGGTGGCTATGAAGCTGGACGGTCAGACCCGCGATCTCACCCGTCCCTTGTCCAAGCTCACCATCACCGAGCTGACCACCTTGGAGCTCACCTTTGAGCCCGATACCCAGACGCCCACCACTTATCAGATCGTGGTTTCCTGCGCTACCGTGGGCGGCTACGTTTCCGCAGGGGGCTACACCATCACCTCCGGCGGTGCAACCACCATCAGCGTCAACGCAGGTGATTCTCTGGTGATCAGCGTATACACTGCAGAGGGTTATCAGGTAGATGCCTTCCGTGTAGGCGGTGCTGCTCAGAACCTCACCGACGGCACTTACGTGCTGGAGAACGTTGCGGCAAACGCAACCGTAACGGTAAGCTTTAAGGCGGTGGTGGTTACCATCGATCCCTATGAAGCAGAGGACTTTGACTGGACTGCCGATGCAAACGGCTTGATCGTTCTGGATCTCACCGGCAATTCCTACGTAGGCAAGTCCGTATTCGATAAGATCAACACCCTTACCTCCGAGGATGGAGCGTTCGTGGTTCTGAAGACCGAGTTCGTGCAGTGGTTCATTCCCTGCGGCGGCGTTGTGAGCGGCGTGGAGAAGGAGTACATCAACTTCTCCGTGGCAGTTGGCGCCAACGGCTCTTACTACGAGATCATCAAGAACGCTGTTTTGGCTGCAGATGCCGAGACAGTATTCCAGTATTTCGAACTGACCGAGACCCCCACCTTCCCCGAGGGCACTCTGGCGGCGTTCAACCTTTCCGAGTTTGCTACCGCGGCAGGCGGCGACGGCGTTGACCTGATGGTCAAGGACGGCACCAGCTTGAAGGTGGTAGGCACCGGCACCACCGAGGCAGGCGGCTGGACCTCCCGCATGCCCTTCCTGACCTCCCGTAACATGGTGGTTCGTATCAAGGTGCTGGACACCTACGTGATCCAGGCCGAGTCCGCATTGGGCGGCACCATCACTCCCGCAGGTGCAAACACCGTTTCCCGCGGGGGCGAGATGTCCTTCACCATTACCGCAAACGAGGGCTTCATCATTTCCGCTTTGTACGTAGACGGTAAGCCCGTGGCAGGTGCGGCAGGTAAGACTGCCTTCCTGTACACCGAGAGCAACGTTTCCGCAGACCATAAGATCCGCGTGGAATACCTCTCCGCAGAGGAAAACTACGAGATCATCGATGACGTGGCTGTGATCGTAGAGGAAAGCTCCGAGGAGACCTCCGTGGAGGCTCCCGCTCGCGACAATACCGGCTTGATCGTAGCACTGGTGATCATCTTCGTTGCCATCGTAGGCGCGGCGGCACTGTTCATCGTCAAGTGGCGCCAGGAAAGATTTTAATCCTTAAATAATAAAACTCCGTAAGAGCGTAAAAGCTTTTACGGAGTTTTTTTGTGTGGGTGCGGGATGTCTTACGCCCCTTGGGCTAAAGCCATCCCCTACGGAGACGCTTAGGTTTGTGTAAACAAAGATGTACGCAGAGGTGGTAATGTTCTCTCGCCTTCCCCTTTGGGGAAAGGTCGGCTTCTACGGGGCGGAAGCGATTTTTGTGCGCATTTTACCGTCCGTTCCCTCTGCGGGAGGTTTCTTTGGGGATAGATAAGGCCCTTTCTTTTTTTAGAAAGGGCCTTATGAACTATCCTTTATGCAAATTACGGCTCTACGAACACGCCGTCCATGGACAAAGCGAAGAACAGATTGCCTTGCTCGCCGCCTGCGCCTAAGGTGCCCAGCTCCTCGGAGCGGGAGATCCGGTCGCCTACCTCCACCGCAAGGGTGTCCAGCAGGGCGTAGTAGCTAAACACGCCGCATCCGTGGTCCACCACCACCAAATTGCCCAAGGCGCCCAGCTCGCCGGCAAACACGCAGACGCCGTTCTGAACAGCTTCCACCTCAGCGCCCTTGTCTCCCTCGTAGAGGTTTCCCATGAGGTAAGAAACGCCGGGATCGTTGACTGCGCCTGCGTTGCCCACTATGACGGTAGCACCGTAGGTGTAGGCGGGATCGCCGGAGATCGGCTGACCAAAGATCAGATCCGTGCGGAGCAGGGGGGTGTTGTCGGAGGCGCTTTGCAGGTCTGCCAGAGATTTCTCCAGTCCCTCCAGCACCTCGGGGGCGTAATATTTGGCGTAATCGTCGTCACTGACCGCTACGGAGATGATCTTGTCGTTTTCTCTTGCTTCCACGGTAACGGAATAGCCGTATTCCGTGTCGCCGGAGCGGACGGTGAGGGGATAAACTCCCGCGGGAGTCTCGGGATCGATGGGGAGGAAGGCGTAGCTGTTGCCGCTTCCCGCATCGTAATGGAACTTCACCGTGCTTGTTTGTTCTCCGAAGGTGATGGAAAGATCCTCGTTGGGGTTGGTGAACTCTGCTACCAATGCCAAATAGCCGCCGGCGGAAAGGGTCACGCTGTTTTCGGAAACCCCGTGCAGCTTTACCACTGCGGGCACGTCGTAAAGTGCCAGGAAGCGGTAGCTTGCCTCGCCGTACTGGGCGGCGTTGGAGGCCTGGCTCCAGGTGGCGGTGATCTCCACGCTTACCAAGGTGTCTCCCGTAAAGTGCAACCCGCCCAAGGAGGTCACGGGTACCTCGTAGCCGTCTGCACCGTCCTCATAGCGGCGCACCACAAAGCTGTAATGGGAGGGCTCTACGGAAAACTCCAAAAGGTTCTCAAAATCTGCGAAAAGGTTGCAGGTGATGACCTCCTGAGAGGTCTGAGCGGAAAGGTCGTTGTAATAAACGCCGTTGGCCTTCTTGTAGGACCAAACGTAGTCGGTGGGCAGAATATCGTAGCGCTTCTCGCCGGAACGAACGGCCAAAGAGGGGAGATGATGGTCTGCGTACAGATATTCCAACTCCTCCCGCACCACCAATGCGGCCGCATCCTCGGCGGTGAGGAGGTAGCAGGCGCCCTTTTCGTCAAAGGCCATACAGCCGGAAAGGCTGAGAGAGGGATACAAGCGGTAAACCGCATCCCCCAGGGTCAACAGAAGAGGGGTTTCCCCTTGGGTCTTTCGCACAGGCTCCCCGATCTCGGAGGCGCGCTCCAACATTCCCATAAAGAGGTTCAGATCCGCCTCCTCCGTGAAGGTGAGGCGGCTTCCGTCCTGCAATTCCAGGGTGGCCTCCGTTACGTGCTCAAAGGAGAGCCCTCCCGCTGCCAACTGCAAAGACAGCAGAACGATCAGCACCATCGGCACGCAAAGCACCACGGCAATCACCGCGGCGGTTTTTTTATGATTGGCAAGCTCTAACATAGGGCGTTACCTTCCTTACAAATAGTCTTCCTTTATTATATCCCAAGGAGGGCGTTTCGTCAAGGGTTTTTTACAGCAGTTCTGCCACGGAGCAGACTGCGATGCCCAGACAAGCGGAGATGGCGATGAGCCAGATGGAGGAAAGTTTTTTCTTCCACAGCTTCTTCGCTCCGAAATAGACTCCCAAAAGCAGGACGAAGATCACCATGGAGCGGAGATCCGGGGTGAATTCCGGCTTGAAGAAGAACCCAAAGGCGTTGGCCAACAGCACCGCGCCGGTGGAAAGGATCAAGGCGGAAACCACCGGCTTGACGCCCTTTAAAAAGCCTTTGAAATACTTGTTCTCGGTGAAATTCTTGAGAATGGATGCGATGATGAGAATGATGATAAAAGCGGGCAACACCGTACCCAGAGTGGCAACAAGGCTTCCCAAGGGGCCGCCCATCACAGACCCCACGTAGGTGGCCATGTTCACGGCGATGGGGCCGGGGGTGGATTCGCAAACCCCCACGAAATCGTAGAATTGTTCCGCGGTGAGCCAGCCCTTGGCTACAACGGTCTCCTCCATGAGAGGAAGCATACCGTAGCCGCCGCCGAAGCAGAACAGACCCACCTTAAAAAAGCTTAAAAACAGTTCCAAAAAGATCATTTCTTGCCCTCCTGTTCTTTCGCACTGCGGAGAGCGTAGGCGTAGATGCCGATGGCACCCCCTGCCAGGATCCAAACGATGGCACTGATGCTGACGGCAAACCACTCAAGCACCAAAAGGGTAATAAACAAAACGCTGAAGGTGATCATGGGCAAGGGCTTCTTTCCCGCCTTGGAAAGCAGGTTCAAGCCTGCCTTCAGGATCAAGAACGCCACGGCGCAACGGATACCCACGAAGGCGTAGGCCACGTATTTGTTTGCCATAAAGGGCTCCAAGAACAGGGAGATGAGATAAATGATCACCAAAGAGGGAGTGACCACCCCTGCGGTGGCAAGGGCACTGCCTAAGACACCGCCTTTTTTATAGCCCACGAAGGTTGCCATATTGATGGCGATGGGGCCGGGGGTGGATTCCGCGATGGCGATGACCTCCATGAACTCGTCCTCCGTCAGCCAGCCGAATTTATCCACCACGGTCTCCTTCACCACGGCGATCATGGCGTAGCCGCCGCCAAAGGTGAATAGACCAATCTTAAAAAAGTTAAAAAACAATTTCCAAAGCATAATAGAGATCCTCCTCTTCCTTTTAGTATAGCATAGTTTTTCTTCGTTTGCAAGGCGTTTTCTCGCAGATTTTCTTTTCCGCAGAAAAAGCCCTTCTTCTCTTGACAAAACCCGACACAGATGGTACAATAACAAATAAGAACAAACTTTGAACAAAGAAAAGAACAAATAAAAAACAAGGAAGGTCTTTTTCTCTATGAAACTTACCTACGGCGTCAAAGACAAGCCGAAGTTTGGTCAGACGATCATCTTCGCAATCCAGCAGCTCCTTGCCATCATGGCAGCAACCTTGGTAGTTCCGATCATCATCGGCAACGACATGAGCCCCGCCGCCGCATTGCTCGGCGCAGGCGTTGGTACTTTTGTGTACCTGTGCTTCACCAAGTTCAAGAGCCCCGTTTTCCTTGGTTCCTCCTTCGCTTTCCTCGGTTCTATGGCAGCCGCTTTTGCAGGCGGTGTTTCCATGGCATTGGGCTATGTCGGCCTGATCCTCGGTGCCGTATTGGCAGGCTTGGTCTACGTGATCATCGCCATTCTGGTGAAGATCGCCGGCGTTAACTGGCTGAACAAGCTGATGCCCCCCGTGGTTATCGGCCCCACCGTTGCCATCATCGGTCTTTCTCTGGCAGGTAACGCAATCGGCGACCTGCAGGCAGGCGACGTTGCCACCGGTTCTCCCTACGTAGCTTTGATCTGCGGTCTCATCGCTCTGATCGTTACCGTTCTCTGCTCTACCTACGGCAAGAAGATGATCAAGCTCATTCCCTTCATCATGGGTATCCTGGCAGGTACTGCTGCCGCTACCATCTTCACCATCATCGGCGACGTTACCGGTAACGACGCACTGAAGCTGGTTGATTTTGCAAACTTCACCAATCTGTGGGCAGAGGGTGTGAACCTGAACACCTTTATCACTCTTCCCGACTTCACCTTTATGACCGCTCTGGACGGTGTAAAGGAGATCACTCTGGATTACATCATCGCTATCGCAGTGGCTTACATGCCCGTTGCTATGGTAGTATTTGCCGAGCACGTTGCTGACCACAAGAACATCTCCTCCATCATCGAGACCGATCTTCTTGAGGATCCCGGTCTGCACAGAACTCTGCTGGGCGACGGCGTTGGTTCCATGGTAGGCGCCTTCTTCGGCGGATGCCCCAACACCACCTACGGTGAGTCCGTGGCTTGCGTGGCGATCTCCGGCAACGCTTCCGTGATCACCACTCTGTTTGCCGCTATCGGCGCAGTTGCCATCGCATTCTTCGCGCCCTTCGTAGCTTTCGTTAACTTCATTCCCGCTTGCGTTATGGGCGGTATCTGCGTTGCGCTCTACGGCTTCATCGCAGTTTCCGGTCTTAAGATGATCCAGAAGGTTGACCTGGAGAAGAACCGCAACCTGTTCGTGGTATCTACCATTCTGATCTGCGGTATCGGCGGTCTGTCTCTCTCCTTCGGCGATATCACCATCACCTCCATCGCTTGCGCACTGATCCTGGGTATTATCATGAACCTGATCCTCTCCCGCGAGAAGGACGCTGAGTAACCCCTTTTTGAAAGGATTTTGAAACATGGCACAGCTTCACGTTATTGACCATCCTCTCATTCAGCATAAGCTGTCTATTATGAGAAACGTAAATACCGGCTCCAAGGATTTCCGTGAGCTTTTGGAGGAGATCTCCATGCTCATGGGCTACGAGATCACCCGTGATCTCCCTTTGGAGGAGTATACCATCAAGACCCCTCTCTGCCCCATGACCGCAAAGCGCATCTCCGGCAAGAAGCTGGCCATCGTTCCCATCCTCCGCGCAGGCCTGGGCATGGTGGACGGTCTGCTTTCCCTGATGCCCGTGGCTAAGGTAGGGCACATCGGTCTTTACCGCGACCCCGACACCCACCTTCCCGTGGAGTATTATTGCAAGCTTCCCCCGGACGTTGCGAACCGTACCGTGCTGTTGGTTGACCCCATGCTGGCAACCGGCGGCTCTGCCTCCGACGCTTTGACCAAGCTGAAGGAGCGGGGCGTGACGGATATCCGTCTCATGTGCTTGGTAGGCGCTCCCGAGGGCGTGAAGAAGATCCAGGAGGATCATCCCGACGTGCCGATCTACCTGGCGTCTCTGGATGAGAAGCTGAACGATCACGCCTATATTCTGCCCGGCCTGGGTGATGCCGGCGACCGTATTTTCGGTACTCTTTAAAAACTTACGGGACTGCCGTTTTTCCGCGCAGTCCCGTTTTTTCTGCAAAAGCAAGGAGAAGATCTATGTCCGTTGTGTTGCCTCAAGAATTTTTGATCCGCATGGAAGCCCTTTTGGGGGCGGAATATCCCGCTTTTCTGGCGGAATACGAAAAAACGCCCACCCGCGCTTTGTACAAGGCGGCGGAGGTGCCCTTTGATTTTGCCGCAGAGGAGATCTCCCACCTGCCCGGGGGCTATACCTTTGATTTGGAGAAGCCGGGAAACCATCCCCTGCATCACGCGGGAGCTTTCTACGTGCAGGATCCTTCCGCCATGGCCACCGTTTCCGCCGTACCCTTCCGTGAGGGGATGCGGTGTCTGGATCTCTGCGCTTCCCCCGGCGGGAAGACGGTTCAGATCGCCCACCGTATGGGAAAAGAGGGCTTTTTGGTGTCCAACGAGATCAATCCCTCCCGCTGTAAGGTGCTTTACAGCAACGTGGAGCGGATGGGCTTCCCGAACGTGCAGGTGACCAATGCAGATCCCAAGCGGATGGCATCCTGGTATCCCGATTTCTTTGATCTGGTGACGGTGGACGCGCCCTGCTCCGGGGAAGGGATGTTCCGCAAATACGAGAACGCTCCCTCGGAATGGTCGGCAAACGCGCCTGCCTTCTGTGCGGAACGACAGCGGGAGATCCTGCACTACGCGGCGCAGACGGTTGCCCCCGGCGGGTATTTGCTCTACGCTACCTGCACCTTCTCCGTGGAGGAGAACGAGGGCACGGTGGAATGGTTCCTGGAGGAATTCCCCGGGTTTACATTGCTGGAGCTGCCGGAGCGGCTGCAAAAGGTATCCTCCCCCGGGGTGAATATGCCCTACGCCCGCAGATTTTACCCCCACAAGGCGGCGGGGGAAGGACAGTTCGTGGCGCTTTTACAGCGTGACGGGGAAGGTGTTCGCAGAGACACTCCCGCTTTTACCGACGGAAGGGAGCATATCCCCTTTGAGGAGCTGAGGGTTCTGGAGGAGTTCCTGGAGGGCACTCTGGAAAAATGCGGAGACCTGAACCTTTGCAAATACGGGAAGTATTTGTTCTCCGCCACCATGCCTGCGGCGAAGGAGAATACCTTCTCTCCCGGGGTCACCCTGGGAACGGTGGAAAAACGCCGCTTTGTGCCCCATCATCAGCTGTTTAAGTGCTTTGGAAGCCGTTTCTTGAGAAAGTTAGCGCTCACTTCCGACGACAAGCGGGTGATGCAATACCTTTCCGGGGCGGAGATCGATTGCGAATTGGAGGACGGCTGGGCGGTGGTGACCCTCCACGGCTTGCCCCTTGGCGGGATCAAGGTCTCCTGCGGAAGAGGAAAGAATCACTATCCCAAGGGGCTTCGTGTGAACGGGTTGTAAAAACCGTTTTTCTCCTTGACAGACACCCCCTTTTCATGTTACAATTAAATAGAAAAGTTTAACGAAAAGGAAGATGTTTTCCGTGAGAAGATCCTATTTGCGATACTGTTGTATTTTGGTGCTGTTGAGCATGCTTTTGGGCATGTTCCCTTTGCCTGCGGTGTCTGCGGAGGGGGTCTTTTCTTATTTGATCGCAGAGGGCGAGGTCATCATCACCGGGTATACCGGGGAGGAAGAGACCGTCACGGTTCCTGCCGAGCTGGAGGGGCTCCCCGTTACCACCATTGGGGAGTTTGCCTTTGAGAGCGCGGGGATGAAGGAGCTGGTCCTGCCGGAGAGCATCCGCGTGCTGGAGGACGGCGCCTTTTATGACTGCGCCGCGCTGGAGAGGGTAACCCTCGGCGGCGGCATTGCCTATATCGGCGAGGTGGTTTTTGCGGACTGCGTGCGTCTGCAGGAGGTGCACTTGCCCGCGGCCTTGGAGGTGCTGGGCTTACAGGCGTTTTCCGGGTGTGACAGCTTGGCCGTTCTCACCGTAGGGGAGGGCTGCGAGACCTATTCTTCCGCCGGGAACTGCATCATCGAGACCGCCACGGGCGCTTTGCTTGCAGGTTGCGGCACCTCTGTGATCCCCGACGACGGAAGCGTTACCGTCATCGCACCCTACGCCTTTTCCTGCGTGAGAAGCCTGACCGCGTTAACCATCCCGAAGAGCGTGACCGAGATCGGAGAGGGTGCCTTTGAGCGCACCGGGATTTCCGTTTTGGCAATTCCCGCCGAGGTGACCAAGGTGGGGAAATATATTCTCCATGGAACCGCGCTTTCCGCCTTGTATTGCGGCGCAAAGGCTCGTCCCGTGGGTTGGGATAAAAAATGGGACAGCGGCGTGTCTGTTGCCCCCATTTGGGGATACGACGAGAGCTGTTCCCACACCGATTGCAGAGAGGATACGGTTGCTCCCACCTGCACACAAGACGGAACGAAAAAGATCGTTTGTGCTTCTTGCGAAAGTCTGCTTTCCGTAGAGACCCTTCCCGCCACGGGGCACACGGAGAAGACCGAGACGGTGGAATCCTCCTGCGATAAGGCGGGCTACACCCGTGTGGTCTGCACGGTGTGCAAAAAAGAACTCTCTCGTGAGAGCCTTCCTCTTTCCGAGGAGCATGGGGAGCTGCGCACCGAGGCGGCTACCGCTTCCTGCACCCGCGAGGGCTATATCAATCAGGTATGCACCCGTTGCAATCGGGTGGTATCCTCCGTTGCCATCCCTCCCAGAGGGCACCAAGAAAAAACCGAGACGGTACAGCCCACCTGCATCAAGGCGGGGTATACCCGTGTGATCTGTACCGCCTGCCATAAGGAGCTTTCCCGCACGGAGATTCCTGCTACGGGGGTTCACTCCGATCTGCGCACCGAGACCACGCCGCCCACTTGTACCGCTGACGGTGTGGAAAAACAAATTTGCAAGGTCTGCGGTGCGGTGGAAGCCGCGAAGGTTCTCCCCGCCACGGGACATACCGAGAAGACGGAGACGGTTCTCCCCACTTGCGCGGCCGATGGGTATACCCGGGTGATCTGCACGGTGTGCGGAGAAGAGCTTTCCCGCACAGAACTGCCCAAAACAGAAGAGCATCCCTCCTTTGAAGAAACGACCATTCCTCCCACCTGCACGGTGGATGGGGTGAAACAGCAGGCTTGTACCCTTTGCGGCACGGTGGTTTCTGCCGAGACCATCCCTGCCCCGGGGCATACCGAGAAGACGGAGACGGTGTCTCCCACTTGCGGAGCGGCGGGCTACACCCGAGTGCTCTGTACCGTTTGCGGAGAAGAGCTTTCCCGCACGGAACTGCCCGCTACCGGGGAGCATCCTTCCTTTAAAACGGAAACTGTCCCCCCCACCTGTACGGGAGAGGGGTATGAAAAGAAGACCTGCACCCTGTGTGGAAAAGAGACTTCTTTGGTTGTATTGCCCGCTACGGGGCATCAAAGCAAAACCGAGACGGTTGCCCCCACCTGCCGTAAGACCGGATACCTCTCTGTGACCTGCACGGTGTGCGGTGTTCAGGAATCCTATACCATATTGCTTGCCACGGGACATTCCTACGGCGAGGACGGAAATTGCCGTACTTGCGGCATTCCCACCGCAGATCCTTGGTCCGAGTTTTTGTATTCCGCCGATGCCGCAGTCGGCGTTACCATTTTGGGATACGTGGGCACTGACGATACCGTGGTGATTCCCGCCAACGTTTTGGGTTTGGCTGTGGTGAAGATCGGGGACGGCGCCTTTGAGGGCTCTTCCATCAAGAGCATCGTGCTTCCCCATACCATAAAGGAGATCGGAAAATTTGCCTTTGAGGGATGCTCTTCTCTTACCGAGATCATCCTTCCCGACGGGGTAAAGCTGATCGATCAGGGAGCGTTTATGGATTGCACCTCTCTTGCGGCGGTATATCTGCCGGAGGGGCTGGAGTGCATCTCTTACGCTGCCTTTGCGGGGTGCGAAGGCCTTTCCGCGGTGACCCTGCCGGCCAGCCTGCGAGAGCTTGCCTCCGGTGCGTTCTACGGCTGTACCGCCTTGACCCACTTGGCGGTGCGGGCGGGCAACGAGACCTACCGCTCGGCGGAGAACTGTATTTTGGAAATTTCCACCGGCACCTTGCTGATGGGTTGCAAGACCTCCGTGATTCCCACGGACGGCAGTGTAAAGGCCATTGCCGAGGGAGCTTTTGACGGGGTCTCGGGCTTGCAGGTGCTGTATCTTCCCGAGGGGATCACTTCCATCGGGGCATACGCCTTCCGCGGCACGTCCTTGACCTCGCTGTTGATCCCCGGGACGGTGACGGAGGTGGGCAGATACATTCTGTTCGACACCCCGGCACAGCAGGTGTATTGCCCTTGTGAGGAGAGACCTGTTTCCTGGCATCCCAACTGGATCGCCGGCTGTGAGGCGGAGCTTCTTGTATATACCGAGGCCTGCCCTCATGAGGAGCGCATCCTTTCACGGGAGATTCCCTCGGGATGTCTTACCGTGGGTTGTGAGTTCTACTGCTGCGGTGCCTGCGGTATGCTTTTGCAAGCCGTAAAAAATCCTCCCTTGGGCCATACTTACAGCAACGGCATCTGCAAGACCTGCCGTCTGCCGAAGGGCTTGGAATTGGAGCTTGCGGACGGCGCCTATCATGTCGTCGGATACAGCGGAACCCTTTCGGTGGTGGTGATCCCGGAGGCGGTAGACGGCATTCCGATCCTCTCTATGCGGGCGGATGCTTTCTCGGGGAATGCAACCGTAACCAAGGTTTATCTTCCCGCGTCCATTCTTTTTGTGGATGAAAACGCCTTTGCAGGATGTTCGAATTTGACGGAGCTTCTTTGCGGAAGAGCGTATGCGCCCTCCACTTGGGACGAAAGCTGGGCATGGGGCTTCGGCGGCACTGTTTCCTGGTGTCAAGAGCCTCCCGAGAACAAAAAGATCCTTTACGGCGACGTGAACTGTGACGGTAAGATCACTGTGCTGGATTACGGCGTCTTAAAGCGTTACGTGATGGGAACCTTCCAGCTGACACCTGACGGGATTTTGGCGGCGGATGTGAATGGCGACGGAAGGATCAATGCCATCGATTACGCCAGAGTCAAGGGTCATGTATTGAGAACCTTCCAGATCAATCAGGACAGATAACAAAAAAGGAGCGTAGAATCGCTCCTTTTTTCTTGCAATACGAAAAAAATTATGGTATAATAAACTATCTTCAATAAAAGGGGAAGGAAGATACGAGCGATGAGAAAAAAACTGACACAGCTTCTCGTATGCTTTTTTGTGCTTGCGGCAGCTCTTGGGACGGTTTATGCATCTGCGGCATCCGACAGCGTCTTGGGGGACGTGAACGGAGACGGCAACGTTAATGTTTTGGACTACGCTTTGCTAAAACGTTACGTGATGGGAATCGGCGAGTTGCCCGAAGATGGGCAGGCCGTGGCAGACGTAAATAAGGATGGAAAGATCAACGCCATTGATTATGCCAGAGTCAAAGGCCACGTGCTGGGCACTTTTGACATCCATCTTGATCAGCATTTGTTTTTACAGTATAAGGACAAAGGGAACTGCGAGGCCCTGAACGGAGAAGTCAGCATTCTTTTGGTATTTGTCAGCGATAGCGAGAGCAGTTGGGATCCCGTATCCAGAGAGACGGCGGAGTCAGAGCTTTGCCGCGAGATGCTCCGCATGATGGATTATGCAAAAATCCACGACGTTCCCCTCTCTCTTCTTTACGGCGAGTGGGATATTTCCGTTGCGGTGGATGTGGAATCCAACAATTCCGAGCATTGGGAGGCTCCCGTTTGCGCGGCAATGGGCTTCCAATCCTTATATGACCTGCAGATGGCCTTGGAGCGGGATTGGGGTGTTGCCTCTGCGCCGGTGGTGTTCGTGCTGAACAAGCCCGGACGTGCGGCGGCGTATTCCTGCAGCTCTCAAACCGGGGAAGAGTACTTTACGGTGTATTCCTCTGATTACAGCTCCTTCTGTCACGAGCTATTCCATTTGTACGGCGCTCGGGACTATTACTATCCCATGGTTGTCTCCAATGCGGCGGCAGAATACCTTGCGGACAGTATTATGTGTACGGGAAAGACGGTAGATGCGCTTACCGCCTATACCGTGGGCTGGACGGATTCCCCGGGAGGAAACGCCGGGAAATTTCTAAGCGCCACCGCTCACCTCACCCAAAAGGATCTGGACGAGGCGGCGCAGGCAGAACAGCTCACCGGTTACGGAACCAAGTATTACGCCGATGGAGGCGTTTATATCGGGTATATGGAATTCGGCACCCCCGTAGGGCGGGGAGAGTATCGCTCTGCCGCCGGAAACGTGTATAAGGGCGAGTTCCAAAACGGAAAATTCCACGGCTACGGTGTATACACCTATGCCGACGGCGGGGTTTTCGAGGGGTATTTTGCCGACGGAAGCTTCCACGGCATCGGGATTATGACTTGGGCAAACGGCGATCGCTACCAAGGGGAATACCAAAACGGTACTCGTACAGGACAGGGTGTATATTGGTGGAGCTTGGGAGATCGCTACGAGGGCGGCTTTCAAAACGGAAAGCTTCATGGCTACGGCACCTATTACTACGCTTCCGGCTCTTCCATCAGCGGATATTGGGAGAATGGCGTATTCAAGGGATAAAAAATTCCGAAAGGAAGGAATTGATATATGAAACGGTTATTAGCAAGTCTTTTATCCGGGCTCCTTTTGGGGTCTGTTTGGGCGGTTCCTGCCGCAAGAGCCGCGGGAACTTCGGAGAATGCCGCGCCTACGGTGCTGCCTGCCATTCGTCAATGGACGGGAGGGAGCGGAAAATTCATTCCCGAGGGAGGCGTGACCCTGGCGAACCCCGACAGTTCTCCCGCAGTGGAGAAGGTGCAGGGATATTTTGCCGAGATGCTTTCTATGGAGGCTGTGGTGACCTTGGAGGATGAAGGCGACGTGATCTTCCTCAAGGACGATACCCTTTTGGAGACCGTAGGGGCAGAGGGCTACCTCCTGGAGGCCTCGGAAGAGCGTATTCTCATCAAGGCGGCTACGGATACCGGACTTTTGTACGGCGGTATCACCCTTTGTCAGAGCCTTTACGCCGACGGCTATTTCCCCGTGGGCAAGGCGGTGGACTACCCCTCTTACCCCATTCGTTCGGGTATGATCGACGTGGGCAGAGCCTGGATCCCCTTGGAATACGTGGAGGAGATCTCCCGCTACATGGTGTGGTTCAAGATGAATGAGATCCATCTCCACATCAACGACGAAGGCTCTAACGGCTACTCCGCCTTCCGTCTGGAAAGCGACGTGAAGGGGCTGACCGCCAAGGACGGCTATTACACCAAGGATGAGTACCGCGCTTATCAGAAGCGGATGCTGGAATACGGCATGGCGGTGGTGACGGAGGTAGATACCCCCTTCCATTCCCGTTGCTATCAGAGCGCGGAGAACCCGCCCCCTCATCTTCCCGGCAACGATCGTTGCTTGGACATCTCCAAGCCCGAGACCTTGGAATTCGTGAAGAATTTGCTGGCGGAATACATGACGGGAGACGACCCCGTCTTCGTGGGGAAGGTGGTGCACATCGGCACCGACGAATATCCCCGTGAGTACGCCGAGGATATGCGTAAGTATACCGATGCGTTGATCAAATACGTGGATTCCTTAGGCTACATTCCCCGTCATTGGGGCAGTATGGGTCCCGATGGGTTCCCGGGGGAAACTCCCGTGGCGCAGATCGGGCAGGTGAACTTCTGGGATTGGAACATTTCCGGTGCCCAGCAGACCATGGCCAGCAATTACGACGTGATCAACACCGTCAACTCCATTCTGTATACCGTTCCTACCACCAATTACAGCTTCCCGGATTATTTCAACCTGCAGTATATGTATCAGAATTGGCAGGTGAACGTGTTCAATTACTACAACGACGCCAAGGTGGATCCCAACGATCCGCAGCTGAAGGGTGCTTGCTTCGCCTTGTGGAACGACCTGCATACCTCTTATAAGGGGGTTACCCGCTACGACATCTTTGACCGTCTGCGCGGCATGGTCTGCCTGACGGCGGAAAAGACTTGGCTGGGTGTGGAGACCAAGAAGCGTACGGCAGAGGATTTCCTTGCCCGCTATGACGCCCTGTCTCTGCTGGCGGGGGATGCAGACCCCGGCAGACATACCTACCCGGAAGAAGGCATCGATCTGCAATATCCCGATGGACTTGCGCTGAACGGCAACGCTGATCTTTCCTTTGATATCCCCGCGCTGGGCTTCCCCAACACCCTGGAGTTTGAGCTCAGCCTGGACGAAATCCCCAACGCGCCTCTGTTTGCGGGCGACGGGGTGGAGATTTTGGCAGACGTAGACGGAAAGGGACACATCGGCTTTCAGAACGAGGTGTATAAATTTACCTATGACTATACCCTTCCCGTGGGGGAGAAGGTAAAGCTTCGCTTCTCCTGCGACGGCAAGACTACCCTCCTCACGGTAAACGATACCCTTTGCTTCGAACCCACCAACGGGCTGAACCTCAACGACACCAAGCTTACTACCCTGACCATTCCCTTGGAGTCCGTCTTGCAGGGCGCAAAGGGCAAGCTGTATAGCCTGCGGGTTACCCCCGCCTACGAAAGCGTGGCGCATTTGGTGGCAGGCCGTAATTTGGCGCTGAACGCTCCCGTTTCCGTCTCCAAGCTGGAGGTGGAGGACGGCCGCTTTACCGCCGAGCTGGCGGTGGACGGCACCGAGGATACCCGCCTTTCCTTCTCCGCCAAGGAGGATGAGCAATGGCTTTTGGTGGATCTGGGCGGCATTTGCGAGATCACCCGCGTTGAGATCTGCTATAACGAGCGTGTGTCGGAATACGATATTCAGGTCTCCGAGGACGGAGAAACCTTTACCACCGTCTACACCCTTACCGGTGGGGAGGAGCGGAAGCAGGAAACCGACGTGATCCTGCTGGAAACCCCTGCGGTAGGCCGTTACGTTCGCTACCGCCAGCACAAGCGGTGGTATCATGCCGAATGGAACACCTTCTACAGCGGCGGTATCCGTGAGTTCCGCGTGTTCTCCGTGGGCTTGACCGCCTATGAAGAGGTAATTGCCGAGGCTTACAAGATGTTAGAGGAGCTGGACGGCACCGATCCCCGCAGAAGCGCCATCCGCAAGTCGGTGAACGCTTTGAAGACCTACATCACCTCCGGGAAAACGGTGTATACCGGCAACGCGGATCTCCTCAGCCAGGCTGTTGTGGAGGCCATGAACGCAGAGCTTCCCGAGGAGGACCCCGAGGACGTTTCCGGCGAGGAAAGCCTTGCGGAAAGCACTCCCGAGACCTCTTCCTCCGCACCTGCAAAGAAGGGCTTCCCTTGGTGGATCCCCACGGTGGGCGCGGCTGTCTTGGGTGCCGCGGCGGCAGTGATCCTGATTTTGCGGAAAAAGAAATCTTGAGAATTTTTTCGTAAAGCCTTGACCTTTGGGCAGGATTTTGATAAGATGAAGGAAATAAAAGAACATAAGGAGCGCACGATATGAAACAGTTTAACATTGCTATCATCGGCCAGGGCAGAAGCGGCAGAGATATCCACGGTCTGCACCTGAAGAAGGATACCGAACGGTTCCGCGTGGTTGCCGTTGTGGAGAAGCTGGAAAAGCGTATGAACCGCGCCGCAGAAGAGTACGGTTGTGACGTTTACGACGATTACACCAAGCTGTTCGAGAGAAACGATATTGACCTGGTGGTAAACTCTTCCCCCAGCCATTTGCATTATGCCATTACCAAGGATCTCCTTTCCCATGGACTGAACGTTCTGTGCGAGAAGCCCTGCGTTCCCACCGTGGAGGAGTTTGACGATCTTTGTGCCACCGCAAAAGAGAACGGATGCCACTTCCTGGTGTTCCAGCAGAGCCGTTTTGCCAACTACTTCCTGAAGGTGAAGGAAGTCATCGCCTCCGGCGTGCTGGGCAGAATCGTTCACGTGGGCATTCAGTTCAACGGCTTTGCCCGTCGTTGGGACTGGCAGTGCTGTCTGGACTTCAACGGCGGTAACCTTGCCAACACCGGCCCTCACCCCGTTGACCAGGCTCTCAACATTCTGGACGCTTACGACAAGGAGCTGGAGATCTTCTGCAAGATGGATCGCTGTAACACCTTCGGCAACGCCGAGGACTACGTAAAGCTCATCGTTACCGCTCCCGACAGACCTTTGATCGATCTGGATATTTCCTCCTGCGACGCATATCCTTCCTATACTTATAAGGTAGAAGGCACCAACGGCACTCTGAAGGGCTCCATGGCTCACATCGATTGGAAGTACTTCAAGCCCGAGGAAGCACCCGAGCAGAAGCTGATCCGCACCCCCCTCTACGTAGACGAGGCGCAGATGCCCGCTTACTGCGGCGAGAAGCTGACCTGGTACGAGGAAAGCTGGGACGGCGATCCCCAGGCACCCTTCATCGCCGCCGTGCAGACCTATTACGATCAGATCTACGAGCTGTTGTTGAACGGCAGAGAGCATGACATCAAGCTGTTCCAGGTTCGCCAGCAGTTGGATCTCATCCGTAAGTGCCACGAGATGAATCCCCAGATCTGCTAAGAACGAAACGGGGGGGACTCTTATGAGACCGTTGTGGGGGATCGATATCTCCAGAAACAAAAAGAACGACCGCCCGGACGGGGATATGTTCATCGTGGCTTCTACCTCTGCTGCAAAAGCGGCGGAGATGAACAAGGCCACCGAGCAGGCAAAGGGGCTGAACAAGAAGGCCGATATGCCTCTCTGGATGAAGGTCATCTATTATCCCTGCGGTATATTTGCCATCATTATGTTGTTGGGCATTTTGCGTGCGGACGTCACCTTTGAAGAGGGATACCGAAACGCACCCGCCCTTCACTGGATCGGCGGTGCTTGTGCCGTCATTGCTGTGGCGCTGTTTATTTACTCCAAGCTCAAAAAGAGCAAGGTGGAAAAAAGCATCGAGTACGTAGAGGCGGGCATCCGATTGGGTGCGGCAGCGGAAGAGGCCACAAAAGAGCTGGGCATTCCCGCTTCCGCCGAGGACGTGGACGTGCTGATCGGCAAATATAAGCTGAAGGACGGCAAATTGAAGTTCTGTGCGGTGGCTCCCATCAGCGGGGCAACCTTCCTGAACTTTTCCTGCAGTGCTTTCGTGGAGAACGGCGCCCTTTGTTTGGCGGACCTCAGCCACAAATACGCCATCCCGCTGTCCGAGCTTACCTGCATCCGCAAGGTGAAAAAACGCGTGGCGTTCCGCGGGTGGAACAAGTCCGTTCCTTTTAACGAGCCGCCTTACAAGGAGTTTAAGTTTGCGGCAAATCAGTACGGCGATGTTTTCAGCAAGACCCACTATATTCTGGAATTCCGTCACAGCGGCGAAACCTGGGGCGTGTATTTCCTGCCCTACGAATTACCCGTTTTTACCAAGCTGACGGGGATCACAGACGTTACGGAAAGTGAAGATTAAATCCTATAAAAAAGAAGACCTTTCGCAGGTCTTCTTTTTATGTTCTTTTTTCCAAGCTTACCGTCAGCTTTGCCGCCAGGAACAGCTTTGCCACGTCAAAGGGCAAGAAGGGTAATACGTAGCGGAGCAAGGTTGCGGCGATACCTCCCCAGCCGGCGGCGGGTACGTAGAACAGCAACACCCAAGCGGTGCCGAATAGATACAGCACCAAAAGCCCGCAGAGCATCCGCAAAAACAGAGGCATCTTTTTGGGCAGGAAGCCCGTCAAGGCTGTGGCCGGGAGGAACCCCAGGAGAAATCCCCCGGTGGTGCCGATCAAATGTCCCACGCCCCCGCGGAATCCCGCGAAGATGGGCAGCCCTGCGGCACCCAAGGCTAAGTAGCATCCCACCGCCACCATACCCCATTTGCCGCCCAGCACCCCCGCGCACAGGAACACGGCGAAGGTCTGCAGGGTAAAGGGCGGGTCGAAAGGCACCTGCAACAGAGAACACACGGCGATGAGGGCGCAGAACAACCCCACCCGTGTGAGAGAGCGGTATTTGGTTGTCATATCTGCGCCTCCTTTCTTTGGTTGGGGGGCGCCGCCCCCAACCGTCTGCGACGGTTTCCCCTGCTTAAGGGGATGATCCCCTTAAGAATTCTGCACCTCAAAATAGGTTTTCTTTGGGGTTTGTTAAGGGGGCTTCTTTTTTCCAAAAGAAGTCCCCTTGACGCGTATCTCTTTTATTTAGCCTTTGTGTCTCGTTCTACAATAATCTTATCCATGAGTTCAGCCATGGAAAGACTGCCCAGGTTAGCTTCCTTGCGGGAGCGGACGGAAACGGTGCCGTTTGCCATCTCCTCGTCGCCGATGACCAGCATATAGGGGATCTTTTCCAGCTGAGCCTCGCGGATCTTGTAGCCGATCTTCTCATTGCGGGTATCAACCTCTGCACGGAAGCCTGCCGCCTTGAGGGTCTCCAGGCACTGATAAGCGTAATCAGCGTGACGGTCTGCGATGGGCAGGATGCGAACCTGCTCGGGCATCAGCCACAAGGGCAGAGCGCCTGCAAACTTCTCGATGATATATGCCAGGGTACGCTCAAAGCAACCCAAGCTGGTGCGGTGGATGATATAGGGACGCTTTGCGGTGTTGTCGGAATCGGTGTATTCCATGCCGAACTTCTCAGCCAGCAGCATATCGATCTGGATGGTTACCAGGGTGTCTTCCTTGCCGTATACGTTGTGGTACTGAATGTCCAGCTTGGGGCCGTAGAAGGCGGCCTCGTCGATGCCGATGGTGTATTCCAGACCCAGGTTGTCCAATATCTTGGCCATGGCGTTCTGTGCGGTTTCCCACTGCTCTGCAGTTCCCTCGTACTTGTTCTTGGGGTTTGCGGGATCCCACTGGGAGAAGCGGAAGGAGCAGTCCTCCAGCAGACCGACGGTCTCCAGGAAGTACTTCGCCAGCTCCAGACAGCCCTTGAATTCCTCCTCCAGCTGTTCGGGACGGAGGATGTAGTGACCCTCGGAGATGGTGAACTGACGAACACGGATGAGACCGTGCATCTCGCCGGAATCCTCGTTGCGGAACAGGGTAGAGGTCTCGGTGAGGCGCATGGGAAGGTCACGGTAGGAGCGCTTCTTGTTCAGATAGACCTGATACTGGAAGGGGCAGGTCATGGGACGCATGGCGAAGCATTCCTTCTCCTCGTCCTTGGGGTCGCCAATGACAAACATACCGTCCAGATAGTGATCCCAGTGGCCGGAAATGCGGTAAAGGTCACGCTTTGCCATCAAGGGAGTCTTGGTGAGAAGACAGCCCTTCTCCTGCTCTACGTCTTCGACCCAACGCTGCAGAAGCTGAACCACTCTTGCGCCCTTGGGCAACAGAATGGGCAAGCCCTGGCCGATGGAATCCACGGTGGTGAAGTACTCCAGCTCTCTGCCCAGCTTGTTGTGGTCGCGCTTCTTGGCTTCCTCCTGGGCAACCAGGTAGGACTCCAGATCTTCCTTGTTCAGGAAAGCGGTGCCGTAGATACGGGTGAGCATCTTACGGCTGGAGTCGCCTCTCCAGTACGCGCCGGTGGCGGAGGTGAGCTTGAAGGCCTTGATCTTTTTGGTGTAGGATACGTGGGGGCCTGCGCAGAGATCGGTGAAATCCCCCTGCTTGTAGAAGGAAAGCTCCTCGTCCTCGGGAAGATCATTGATCAGCTCGATCTTGTAGGGCTCGTCCTTCATCAGCTCCAAAGCCTCTGCTCTGGGCAGGGTGAAGCGCTCGATCTTGAGGTTTGCCTTGATGATGGCCTTCATCTCTGCCTCGATGGCCTCAAAATGCTCTGCGGTCAAGGGCTTGTCGCCGCAGTCGAAATCATAGTAAAAGCCGTTATCGATGGCAGGACCGATGGCCAGCTTTACGTGGGGGAAAAGATGCTTGACGGCCTGAGCCAAAACGTGAGAGCAGGAATGTCTCAGCGTGCGCAGTTCGTCGTAGATGATATCGCTCATAATGATTGATTCCTTTTTGTTATCTTGATGGGGAGTTTTTCAGAAAAGAGGAAATGGGGGTAGCCTCTTGGTTGGCTACGTATTGGTGCTTTGCCTTGGCCACAGCACCCAGCACGGGCTCTTTGTCCAAACGGAACAGAGTGGCGTGGGCAGGGACGTGTTTTTGCACCATTTCCATGGACAAAGGATCCTTAAAGATCCCTCCCGCAAGGGCTACGGAATAAGCCTTCCCGTCAAACAGATTTGCCGCAGTGGTGATCAGCTCACCGATGTAGGCAAAATTCTGCTCCAGAATGGCCATCGCGGCGGGGTCTCCCTCCCGTGCGGCATCGAACACCAAGGGTGCAAAGGTTGCAAATTGAGTCTTGGTGTAGCTGTTGATGTCAAAAATGCTTTTGTGACATCCGCCGGGGAATTTTTCGTCCAGCCTTGCCGCCAGAACACCGTAGGCATCTCTGCCGTCCAGGGTGCGGAATACGTGGGCAAAGGCGGCCTTACCGATCTCGTAGCCGTTGCCGGTGAGATCAAACTGGCCGTATCCGCCGATGCGGTACACGGAGTCCTTTGCGTTGGCAAAGCAGGAGGATCCCGTTCCGCAGATGACGATGGCACCGTCCTCCCCGCCGGGGAAGGCGCCGTACAGCACGTTCATGCCATCGTGAGAGCAGTCACAGTGGGCACAGGGGAAGGTCTTCTCCATGGCGGCACGCAACAGCTCGTTCATTTTGAAGGAGGTGAGTCCCGCCACCCCTGCGAAGATGGAGACGACCTCTCGCTCCTCCACGCCGTTTTCACGGCAGAGGTAGGAAAAGCCCTCCAAAATCAAGGCTTCCATGGCCTCGTAGCCAATGTCTCCGGGATTGGATCTGCCTCTTGTGCAGGTGGCGATGGGGTTACCCTCTATGTCGGCCAAGAGGAAGGCGGTTTTACTGCCGCCTCCGTCTGCGCCTAACAGATATTGCTTCATGAATTTATTTCTTTTCGTTCAGCAGAGTCTTGATCTCGTTCAGAACGGCCAGGGTCTTCTCCTCTACGGTGGGCTCAGCGGGAGCGGGAGGAGGGGGAGGAGCAGCTTCTTCCTCTTCCTTACGCAGATCTTCCATCTTCTTCTGGAATTTCATAGCGGAACGGATGATGACGAACAGGGTCATCGCTACGATGAAGAAGTTGATCACGTAGGAAAGGAACAGACCGTAGGAGATGGCCACCTCTGCGGTGACAACGTTGCCTGCTTCGTCCAGCACCTCGGGGGTGAGGATGTACTTCAGGTCTACCAGGTCCTGGGTGTTGCAAAGGTTACCGATGACGGGCATCAGGATGTGGTCAACCAGAGATTTTACGATCTGGTTGAAGGCAGTACCGATGATCATGCCGACTGCCATATCAAGGATGTTACCCTTGGTGATGAATTTCTTGAAATCAGTGAAGAAACCGGATTTGTTTTTCTTAGCCATTATGTAGTCCTCCTTATGCAATTGCAGTGTTCAGCTTGGCGAGAAGTGCGTCTACGTCGGTGCCGTGGACTTCGCAAGCCTGCTCGATGGATTCTCCGCGGGAGTGGGGGCAGCCCAGGCAGTGCATACCGATCTCAAAGAAGTATTCTGCCAGGTTGGGGTACTGATCCAGCACGTCGCCGATCAGCATGTCTTTGGTGATTTTCATGGTGAGTCTCCTTTTATTTTGTTTTTTTATTTTTAGGTTTGAAGAAGAGGAGCAGCTGTATCAGCCCGTGCCAGAGAAGGATCAACCCTCCCGTGGTCAAAAGCTGCTGCCTTGTGGGAAGAGCAAACAGCGCGGGGATACACAGCAACAGCCCGCAATAGGCCGCGAGAACGGGGAGCAGGATCCAAAGGGGTCTGCATCCGAACCGTTTCCGACGAATGGCGCCCTCCTCGTAAAGGCACCCGCAGGCATACAGGAATTGGGAGAGCAACGCACCCGGGAACAGGCAGGCGGCGCTTCCCGTTAAGAAATAACAAAGGAACAGAATACCGCCGGTACAGATGCCTATGAGCAGGGGGGGAAGAAGCTCCCGCAGGAAGGTCTTGCGCCCGAAAATGGGAACCTTTTGCTGCAGAATGGCGCGATCCATGGGGAACAATGCCACCACGGAGGCCAGAGCAAGATTCCCTGCCACACCGCCCAACAGCACCTCGGGAAGCCCGAAGGGGAAGGTGCCCCCTGCAAAAATGCCGATGAGCAGGCAGGCAAACCAACTGCAAGCCCCTGCGGTCAACAGCTGTAACAGCCAGCGCAGGCGGAAGTACAGCATCTTCGCTCCTGCGATTCCTTCCGCAAATACTTGAAAGCCGTTTTCTGTCATCACCAGGTCAGCGCTTTCCCGCAGGATGTCCTTTTCCCCCGCGGGGACGGCGGAAATGTCCGCTTCCCGCAGTAAGGGCAGGTGGGTATCCTCGGTGCCGGTGGCCAGAACGGTTCTGCCGGCTTCCTTGCGAAGGCGAAGCACGTCCAGCCATTGTTCCTCGGTGGGCTCTAAGAACACTTTATATTTCCCGGAATTCAGCACGTACATACCTCGGTCGGAGGCGGCGATTTCCTGAGAACTGATCATTTCTCCCTCGTGGGAGATGATACCAACGCTTTTTGCAATGCCTGCGGCGGTGTAGTAGGGATCATCGGTGGAAAGCACGCATTCGATCCCCGCCTTGGAGGCGCGGTAGATACCGCCCGCCATATCCACCTCCATTGAGAGGCGGAAGGCCAAGAAGCCCCGGAAGATCAAACGGCGTTCCGCAAAAGGACTGCGCAGGCTGTCCTCCTCGGTGATGCCCGACGCCACGGCAACCAGATACGCCATATTGCGGGAGGCGCGCTGGGCGGCATCCAGAATCTTCTTTTTTGCTTCGGGGGTCATTTTGTATTCTTTGCCATCGCTTTCGTACCCCGCACAGCGGGCAAGGATGGCCTCGGGGGCACCCTTTACCACCACGCGGTAATGGTCCTTGTTCAAGGAGATCACGGCGTTGACCTCTCCCTCAGAGCCGATGCCCGTGTCCACACGGAACCACTCCTCGGTAAGCTCCGTCAAGGGGATGCATTTATCCCGCAGGTAGGCGGCGGTCACATTCTCGTAGCCCCGCAGGGAACGGGGGTAATCGGAGCAGGCCAGGGTGAGCTTCAGCACCTCCTGCACCTCGCGGGCGGGAGGCTCTTCTGCGGAATACAGCTTTCCTCCTGCAAAAACGCTGTCCAAGAAAGGCTTCTTGGGAGGGAAGGTCAGCTCCTTGGGACACATCACCGTATCCACCCGAGCCAAGCGGTTGAGCTTGTCCAGATTGTGGACGATCACACCGCCCTTTTCCATTTGGGTCAAGCCTTTGGCAAAGGACAGGCACGCCAGAGCAAGGGCTACGTCACAGAGAGAGACTGCGGCGGATGCCACCGAAAGGGCCAGCAACGCGCTGAGACTGATAGAGCAAAGGGCGCCTGCCACGGAGATGACAAAGCATCCCAAAAGCCCTGCCAGAGAAAGCATACGGCAATACTCTCTTGCATGATCCAGCAAGGGAGGGAGATAATCCTTTTTGGGGGTGCGGATCTGCCGCAATAAGGTGTCGTCCCCGGTGCGGCAAACCATGGCAAGGCAGGTACCGCCGGTGATCAGCGTGCCTGCGTAGACCATATTGCCGCTGACGGCTTCCTCTGCTTTTGCGGGGATGCGGCAGGATTTCTTCACTGCGGAGCGAACGCCGCTCACCGGCGTTTCCAAGGCGGAAAGTCTTCCGTCATCCTCCAAAATACGGGCGTCGGCAGGAACTAAGTTGCCGCTTTCCAAATACAGCAGGTCGCCCGGCACCAGCAGACGGCTGTCCGTTCGCTGGGTCTTGCCGTCCCGCACCACTTGTACGCCCAAGGCGGAATATTTTTCTCTTTTGTGCAGAATTCGCGCGGCGGCAAGCTCCCAAACCGCGCCTGCCATCAGCACCAAAACGCCCACGCCCAAGGATAGCAGATAGATGGTATCCTGCAAGAACAGATACAGCACCAGCATGACAGCCAAGTACAACAGGTTCACCATGCCGCGGATCTGCCCCTTGATGTCCTCCGCGGGACGTAAGGAGAATTCCTTGCGGAACAAATTCTTGCCCTTTTGGTGCAGGCGGTAGCGGGCTTGCTTACGGGTAAGCCCGTTCAACCCGTGAGAGTCCAAAAGCGTTACCAGCTCCTCGGGGGAGCAGGTCTGCGGGGTAAAGCCTTGGGTCTCTTCGGTTGTTTGCACCCGAGATCACGCTCCTTTCCTCGGAATGGTGTTACTTACAGAACTTGAAGAGTGATGCCCTTCTCGTCGGCATCGGCGGCGATGGCGGTGACGGTCTCTTGGTAACGGGTCACCAGCTCCAAAGCGATGAGATCCTCCAGATCTCTTTGGATCAAGCGGCGGAGGTTGCGGGCACCGTATTTCTCGGAGAAGCCCTTGTCTGCCAGATGATCGATCACGCCCTCCGTCCAGGTGAAGGAAACGTCCTTCTCTGCCAGAACCTGCTTCAGCTCGCCCAGCATAATGGCGCAGATGGCGGAGAAATGCTGGCGGGTGAGACGGTTGAATACCACGATCTCATCCACGCGGTTCAAGAATTCGGGGCGCAGGAATGCCTCCAAAGCGGTGCGGATGCGGGTCTCGTCGCTTTCCTTCTCGGTGGCGGTAAAGCCCGTAGAGCCCACGGAAACGGCACCTGCGTTGGTGGTCATGATGATAACGGTGTTCTCAAAGTTCACTTCTTTTCCGTGGGAATCGGTGATACGGCCGTCGTCAAGGATCTGCAGAAGGATGTTCATCACGTCGGGATGTGCCTTCTCGATCTCGTCAAACAGCACCACGGAATAGGGCTTTCTGCGGATCTTCTCCGTGAGCTGGCCTGCATCGTCGTAGCCGATGTAGCCGGGAGGAGAGCCGATGATGCGGGAAACGGCGTACTTCTCCATATATTCGCTCATATCCAGACGGATCAGTGCGTCGGGGGAGTCGAACAGATATTCCGCCAGATCCTTCACCAGCTGGGTCTTGCCCACGCCGGTACTGCCCGCAAAGATAAAGGAAACGGGCTTCTTTTTGTAGGAGATCCCTGCGCGGGAGCGGCGGATGGCCCGAACAACGGTATCGATGGCCTCGTCCTGCCCCACGATGTGGGAGCGGAGGGTGTCTCCCAAGGCGTCCAGCTTTTTAAAATCGTTCTCGCCGATGGAGGAGGCGGGAATTCCCGTCCAAACCTCGATGACCTTGGCCAGATCCTCTATGGTGAGTGCCAGCTTATCTCTCTCGGAGGAGAGCTGGTCGAACCGTTGATCCTTTTGCAGCTTTTGGGTCTTCAGCTCCGCCAGACGGGCGTAGTCCTCCTCGCCCATCATCTCCTTGGCCTCCAAATCGGATTGCTTCTTTTCCAAAACCTTGATCTCGTCTGCCAAGGCGTTCAGCTCGTTGATGATGGGGGAGTGCATGGAGACGTTGGCACAGGCCTCGTCCATCAGATCGATGGCCTTGTCCGGCAGGAAGCGGTCGTTGATATACCGCTCGGAAAGCTGTACCATTCTGCGGACGATATGGTCGGAAATGCGGATGCCGTGGTACTTCTCGTAATAGGTGCGGATGCCCTTCAGGATCTCCACCGCGTCCTCTACGGAGGGCTCGTTGATCATCACGGGCTGGAAACGGCGCTCCAGAGCGGCGTCATGCTCGATATATTTGCGGTATTCCGTCAGGGTGGTGGCGCCGATGATCTGCACCTCGCCTCTGGAAAGGGCGGGCTTTAAGATGTTGGCGGCGTTCATACCGCCCTCGGCGTTGCCTGCGCCCACGATGGAATGGATCTCATCGATGACTAAGATGATGTTGCCGTTTTCCTTTACCTCGTCGATAAGCCCCTTCATGCGGTTTTCAAACTGACCGCGGAACTGGGTGCCTGCTACGATAGCAGTCATATCCACAAGGAAAACTTCCTTCTTCTGCAGCTTATAGGGAATGTTCCCTGCGGCGATGCGCAAAGCAAGGGCTTCCGCCACGGCGGTCTTGCCCACACCGGGCTCACCGATGAGGCAGGGGTTGTTCTTCTGCCGTCTGGAGAGGATCTGGATCACTCTCTCCAGCTCCGTATCTCTGCCGATGATACGGTCCAGCTTGCCCTCACGGGCGCGGGCGGTAAGGTCGATGCAGAAGGCGTCCAGGCATTTATGCTTGGGCTTTTTGCCCTCGGGCTGTTTTTTGCCGGGGGCTTTGCCGTCGCCTGCGGGCTTCTGCTCTGCAGGCTTTTGCTCCCCGAACACGGCGTTCAGATCGATGGCGGGGGCTCTGCCCTCGTCCTCTTCTCCGTCAAACTCCGTGGGAAGCAGGGCGTCCAGCTCTCCGGTCATGTTTTCCAGGTCTTCGTCGGAGATCCCCATCTGCTTGAGGATATCGTCAACGGGCTTCAGCCCGATCTCTTTCGCACATTTGATGCAATAGCCCTCCTGGGTGGCTTTGCCCGCTGTTTCCTTGGTGACGAAAATTATGGCAGGACGGGTCTGACAGCGGGTACATTTTTTCAGGATCATTCCTTGGTTCTCCTCATGTTCTCAAAGTTTTTGATCCCGTAAAGTCCGCGGAAGATCTTGATGTAATACATGATCAAGGCGAACAGAATGGTGACGATCAGCAAGCCGCAGAGAATGGCGTTCAATACGGCATTGTGGGGATACAGGATCATGGTAACGGTCAAAACGAAAATAACGGCGGTGGCAAATTTTCCGTACCAGAAGGAAGCCACGACGCTGTGCTTGGTGCGCATAACGATGATGGCTCCCACCATCATGGTCAGCTCCTTCAAGGAGAAGAGGATCAACAGCGCCAGGGGAATGATGAACATATCATCATCCTTGAAATCGATGGTCAGGCACAGCAACACGGTAAACTGCATCAGCTTGTCTGCCACGGGGTCCAAAATTTTGCCTACGTTGGTGATCCAGTTGTTTCGCCGTGCCAGATAGCCGTCCAGCACGTCCGTAGCGGAAGCGAAGAAGAATACGCCTGCCGCCGCAACGCGGTTGCCTGCCCAGAAGACCCATACGAAGAACGGGATGCAGAGCAAGCGGATCACGGATAAAATGTTGGGAATGTGTTTTTTCATATCTTTTTACGCCCCTTTATGTTATACGTCGTTGTTGTCAAAACAGGAAATTCAATATCTGGATCGCATCAAAGAGGCGGTACAGGTACGTTTGAGCGGGATCGATGGCGAAGATCGTCCATCCCGTAATGGATGCGGTGGAGGAAAGAATGCCGATGACGGCGCAGAATACGAACACACGCACCAGTGCCAGCACACATCCCAGCGCCAGGCCTAACAAGGTGTTGGCACTGCGGACGAAGGGGAGCTTTTCCACCAAGCCGGTGAGCAGCCCTGCGGCAAGCTTCAAAAGCAACACGGAGCCCACGTAGAGGATCAACACGGCCAGGGCCTTCATCACCAGCGCGGTAACGGGCTCTGCCACGTAATCAACGATATCTTCCCGCAGTGCGGTGTCGCTTTCCGCGGTGAGCTCCGCTGCCCACGCGGAAAAGGCTTCCGTATCCACGCCCACCTTATCCAATGCGGCGAGAAGGGGCCCCTCCGAATCCTGGGCTAAGTCGGCAATGCTTTTGTTTTCTGCCAGCTTTTCCACAAAAGCGGAGGTTCCGCTGTGAACCGCATCTGCCAAGGGTGTGGCGGCAAGGATGCCGGAAAGCAACCCGGTGAAGCAGATCACCACCGCCAAAGCGATCAGAGAGCTTGCGGCGGTAACTGCGGTTTTGATAAAGCCCCGCTTGCCCGCCAGGAAGATGGTTACGCCGGCGATGGCGAGGATCAAAATGTCAACGAGAATGTTCATGCGGCTTCCTCCTGTGGGGTCAATCGGTAGGTGAGGTTCTTTTCAAAGACGACGGGTGTGCCGTCCTCGTCAAATAACAGCTGTACGGCGTTGCCTCCCAAGGAATAGGTGTGGTCCTTGCCCGTGGCAGGGAAGACCGTAAGATCCTCGGAGGTTAACAGGTAAAGTGTTCCCTCTGCGTAACGGATGTCTGCGGGAACGCTTCCGAAGGGGACGGATTTGACCGCCTTTCCCGTGCTGTCGTAAACGGTGATCTCCGTACCGTCGGAAAGTCCGCCGCCGGTGGCGGTTAAGATCACGCATCCGTTTTCAAAACGGCAGTTGGCTAAGCCTGCGCCCTCCAGAGAGAGGGTCTCCACGGGGCTTTCGCTCTGCCCGTCATAGAACCGCAGCGCGGAGCCGGTGAGAATGGCAAAGGAGCCATCGGTCAAGTAGCTTGCCATCAAGGGCAGCTCTCCTTCAAAGGAGGCGGTGTAGACAGGCAGCTCTTCCTTTACGGAATACACCTGCAAAAGGGTATGCAGGTAGCCGTCCTTGGCCTCGTGCCCCAATGCCAAAAAATGCTTGCCGTCGGGGGAGAGGGCGATCTGATCGATATAGATGTTGCTCAGCAGACGCTTGTAGATCTGCCGTGCATAGGAATCGTAAACGTAAAGGGCACTGCGGTAGTTCTTTTCCGCCGTGATCACGGCGAAGTGGCCGGAGTTGGAGGCGGCGAAGCCGTAGATGGGGTAATCCATGGAGAGCCGCGCCAAGCGGGAATAGGAGTTGAACATCATCACCTCGTTACCGCCGAGGTCGTAGGCGAAAATGTTCTCCGTGGTGGCCACCAGACGGGGATCCTCCATGCGGAAGCTGTCGGTGAACAGCTTACTGCCCGTGGTGCCGGCTTCCCGGCTGTAGACCGTCAGTCCGTCGGTGTTCAGCACCGCAAGGTCTCCCTTGAACAGGGCGCCTCGGTTGGTATCGCCGTAGTCGTAGCGGATCTCGGCGGAAAGGGCGTCCTCATCATTTGCGGTGAGATCCAAGAACTTCAGCATATAACGGAAGTTCTCGGCGGTCAGCACCTCGCCGTGGACGGTAAAGCCGTACACCACGAAGAGTACCGTTGCCAGCAGGGTAAAATACCGCAGATGGGAGACCCTGCGCGCCCGCTTCTCGTAATACTGTTCCACAGTGGGCGTTTGCGTATTCTTTTTTCGCTTTTTACGGTCGGTGAAGATAGAAAATGCAGACACAAAAGCTCTCCGTGAAGGGTTGTTGACAGATCAATAAAAAACTTTTTCCAGGCAAAGCCCGCCGGGGGGCATGGTGCGCCCTGCCGCGGAGCGGTCAAGGGCATCCAAAATGGTTTGGGGAGTGCCTTTCAGCACGCCGTCGTGGAGATCCAGCACGGTGCCCACCAGAATGCGCACCATGTTATAGAGAAATCCGTTGGCAGAGACGGTGAACAGCACCGTGTCTCCCTCTCTTTTGCAGGAGAAGTCGTAGACCTCCCGCACGGTATCGGTAATATCGCTTCCCGCCGCCATAAAGGAGCGGAAATCCCGATTGCCCACAAATTGCTTGCACAGCGTATCACACAGTGCTTCGTCAATGGGCTTTTGCCACAGACAGGTGGTGGCGGCGGTAAAGGGATCCTTTACCCGGGAATTGCGGATGCGGTAAACGTATTCCTTGCCCTTGGCATCGTAGCGGGGATGGAAGCTGTCGGGAGCCTCCCAAGCCTCCAAAACGGAGATGTCCTCCGGCAGGCGGCTGCCCAGGGCCAAGGGGATGCGCTCCGGGGGAATGCTCCCGGGAATGCCGTCGGCTCTGCAAACAAAGCCTTTTGCATGAACCCCCGCGTCGGTGCGGGAACAGCCCGTGACGGTGCCGCGGGTGCCGAAGGCGGCCTCTATGGCATCCTGCAGAGCTTCCTGCACGCTTTTGCCGTTGTTTTGCACCTGCCAGCCGCAGTAATGGGTACCTACGTACGCCAGCTTCAGCCCGATACTCATAATGCAAACACCCCGAGGGTGAAGGACAGGTAATGATTGATAAAGGGAACTGCCACGCAAAGGCCGATCATCAAAAGCAGGAACAGATAGTCCACTCCGCGGCTCTTCATCACCTTCAGCTTGGTTCTGCCCTCGCCGCCTCTGTAACAGCGGCATTCCATGGCCTCTGCCAGCTCGTCAGCTCTGCGGAATGCGGAAACGAAAAGAGGGATCAGCACGGGGATCAACGCCTTGGCCTTTTTCAGCAGGCCGCCGTCCTCAAAGTCCGCGCCTCTTGCCTTCTGGGCGGAGATGATCTTATCCGTCTCCTCGATGAGGGTGGGGATGAAGCGCAATGCGATGGTCATCATCATGGCAAACTCGTGGACGGGCACCCCGATCTTGCGCAGAGGGCCGAAGAGGGACTCGATGGCGTCGGTGAGTGCCAGCGGGCTGGTGGTGTAGGAGAGAAGCAAACTGCTTCCCGCCACCAGACAAACCAGGCGGATCATCATAAAGATGGCGGTGAGAATGCCCTCGGGGTAGATCTTGAAGATCCACCACTCCACAAGCGGGGTCTCGCCGGTGGTAAAGAACAAATTGATCAAGCCGGTGAACATCAGAATAAAGATCACGGGCTTTAAGGAGCGCATCACCACGGAAAAACGGATGCGGGAGATGAACGCCAACGCCAGGGTCACTCCCAGCACCAGGGCTAAGGAGAGGGCGTTCTGCGCCAACAGCACGAAGACCATGTAGACCACCAGCACCACCAGCTTGATGCGGGGGTCAGCCTTGTGCAAAAAGGAATTACCGGGGAAAAACTGGCCCAAAGTCACGTCCTTCAGCATTCCAGCATCCTTTCCAGCTGTTTCTTTGCGTAGCCGATGGTATAAACGTCCGTCTCGGCGCAAAGGGAGCGCTTTTTCAGCTCGATAAACAGCTTTGTGATCTGGGGCAGGTCAAGAGAGGCGTCGAACAGCTTTTCCGCCTGGCCGAACACTTCCTCCACCGTGCCGTAAAGATAGACCTGACCGCGGTTCAAAACCAGAATGCGGTCGGCGTATTTTGCCACTTCCTCCATGCTGTGGGAGATGAGCAGCAGGGTGGCGCCCAAGCGATCCTTGTAAGCCATCAGGCCGTCAAAGATCTCTTCTCTGCCCTTGGGGTCGAGGCCTGCGGCGGGTTCGTCCAGCACCAGCACCTCCGGCTCCATGGCGATCACGCCTGCAATGGCGGCGCGGCGCTTCTGACCGCCGGAAAGCTCAAAGGGGCTTCTCCGCAGATCCCCCTCGGAGAGACCGCAGAAACGGGCGGCGTCCTCCACCCGGCGGGTGATCTCGTCCTCGGAAAGGTTCATGTTTCCGGGGCCGTATGCAATGTCCTTGCGGACGGTTTCTTCAAATAATTGATATTCGGGATACTGGAATACGAGACCCACACGGGAGCGGATCTTCCGCATTTCCTTGGGATTTTCCCGAATGTTCTTGCCATCCAGCAGAATTTCGCCGGAGGTGGGATTTCGCAATCCGTTGAGCAGGGTGGCAAGGGTACTCTTACCGGAGCCGGTGTGACCGATGATCCCGATGACCTCTCCCTTGGGGAAGGCAACGGAAATGTCCTTCAAGGCCTCCTTGCGGAAGGGAGTGCCTTCGCCGTATACCACAGAGACGTTCTTTACCTCCAAGGCCGCGGGCTTTTCCTCCCGGAGCTTTTGCTCTTTTGCGGTGGCAACAAAGGTGTTCTTGGGAAGCACCTTTTCCAGCTCTTCCGCCGCCTCCATGGTGTGAAGCACACCCTGGGGGAAGGGATGACCGTCCTTGGTCAGCAGGTGGAGAAGATCCGTCACCTGGGGCACGGACAGGGAAACGCTCTTTAACGCCTCCACCTCGGAGAAGATCTCCCGAGGTGTGCCGTCCATTAAGATCCTGCCGTGATCCAAAACCACCACGCGGTCTGCCTCGATGGCCTCCGCCATGTAGTGGGTGATGGTGATCACAGTGATATTTTTCTCGCGGTTCAGCTTTTTCATGGCCGCGATGATCTCCCGTCTGCCGGTGGGATCCAGCATGGCGGTGGCTTCGTCAAAAATAATGCAGTCGGGGCCCATGGCAAGCACACCTGCAATGGCGATCCGTTGCTTCTGACCGCCGGAAAGCTTGCTGGTGGCGTGATGGGCGTATTCCGTCATGGAGACGGTGGCAAGAGCCTCGTCAACCCGCTTGCGAATGACCTCTCGCTTGTAGCCCAGGTTCTCCGGGGCAAAGGCAACGTCCTCCTCCACAACCCCCGCAACCAGCTGGTTATCGGGGTTCTGGAAGATCATGCCGCATTTCTCGCGGAGCTTCCACAGAGACTCCTCGTCGTCGGTGGGCAGACCTGCTACGGTGATCTTTCCCGCAGAGGGCTGTAAGATCCCGCAGATCAGCTTGGCAAGGGTGGATTTGCCGCTTCCGTTGTGACCCAGAACGGCGGTGTAGCTCCCTTTTTCAAAGGAAAGGTTCACGTCGTTCAAAACGGGAAGATCACTGCCTTCGTAGAAGAAGGTTAAATTTTTGATATCAATAAAACTCATAGCGTCACCGTTCCAAAAAAGGAAAAGTTTTGAGGTGTCTTAAGGAACTTTTTCAAAAGTTCCTTAAGCGGGTGAAGGGCAGAGCCCTTCGTGTATCCGCCACCCCATCGGGGGCTCGCGGTCCGCGGAAGGACCGTGGAAACCACTGAAAGTCGAAAGGCTTTCAGTGAGAGCGAAGCGTCAACGTGTCCACCGGCTTGCCGCACCGCAGGGAAGGGGGATGCCGGAGGCCACAACGGGCAGACCCAGCTCGTCGCTGACCACCTTGCCGCCGAAACGCTTCATATGGCGGTTCAACACGTAACCGTTGGTGG
>JAGBXS010000112.1 GCA_017629175.1 Clostridia bacterium | reverse complement strand
TACGATGGAGTCGCCGGTGTGGATACCAACGGGGTCCACGTTTTCCATGTTACAGATGGCAATGGCGGTGTCGTTGGCATCGCGCATAACCTCGTACTCGATCTCCTTGTAGCCCTTGATGCTCTTCTCAATAAGCACCTGATGAACGGGAGACAGCTTGAGAGCGTTCTTCATGATCTCGCGGAGCTCCTCCACGTTGTCCGCAAAGCCGCCGCCGGTGCCGCCCAAGGTGAAGGCGGGACGGAGAACTACGGGGTAGCCGATCTTCTCGGCTACGATCTCAGCCTGGGGAATGGATTCTGCAATATCGGAGGGGCAGATGGGCTCACCGATCTCCTCGCAAAGCTTCTTGAACAGGTCGCGGTCCTCTGCGCGCTCGATACTCTCTGCAGGAGTACCCAAAAGCTCTACGCCGCATTCCTTCAGAACGCCCTTCTTGTCCAGCTGCATGGCAAGGTTCAGACCGGTCTGACCGCCGATACCGGGAACGATAGCGTCGGGACGCTCGTGGCGGATGATCTTTGCCACATACTCCAGGGTAAGAGGCTCCATGTAGATCTTATCTGCAATGGCGGTATCCGTCATAATGGTGGCGGGGTTGGAGTTGGCGAGAACTACCTCGTAGCCCTCCTCCTTCAATGCCAGGCAAGCCTGGGTGCCTGCGTAGTCGAACTCAGCCGCCTGACCGATAACGATGGGGCCGGAGCCGATGACCATTACTTTTTTGATGTCTGTTCTCTTAGGCATATTACTTCGCCTCCTTCATAGCGGTGATGAACATATCAAACAGGTAAGCGCTGTCCTGGGGACCGGGAGCGCTTTCGGGATAATACTGCACGGAGAAGATGTTGTCTTCCTTGCAAGCCAAGCCCTCCACGGAGCCGTCCACCACGCAGGTGTGGGTAACGGAAAGGCCGGTGTTCTCCAGAGAAGCCTCGTCTACCACGAAGCCGTGGAACTGAGAGGTGATCTCGATCTTGCCGGTGGTGAGGTTTCTCACGGGATAGGTGCCGCCTCTGTGGCCGCTCTTCATGGCAACTACCTTTGCGCCGTAGGCCATGGCAATGAGCTGGTGACCCAAGCCCGTACCGAAGATGGGGAGCTTGCCCTTGAGCTGGTTGATCACCTCGCATACCCGGGAAGCATCTGCGGGATCGCCGGGGCCGTCGGAAATCAGAATACCGTCGGGCTTAGCCGCCAGAATGGTCTCTGCATCGGAATCCCAGGGCATCACGGTAACGTTACAGCCCAGCTTGTTAAAGGTGCGAACCACGGAAAGCTTGGTACCGCAGTCCACCACCACCACGTTGAAGAGATGGTCGGGGGTACGGGAGTACCAGCGCTTACGGCAGCTGACACGGGCAACCTGATCCTTGCGAATGGGGGTCTCGGAGATGATCTTCAAGCCCTCTTCCAAGGTGGTCTCTACGCCGGTGATCAGACAGCGGCAGTTGCCGTTGTCGCGGAGGTGGCGCGCCAGCTTGCGGGTGTCCAGACCCTCCATAGCGGGGATATCGTTTTCCTCCAAGATCTCCGCCAAGGTCTTGATGGAGCGGAAGTTGGAGGGGTTGTCGCAGTAACCGCCTACGATCAACGCGCCCAGAGAGGGGGTACGGGACTCAAAGTCCTCGTCGGTGATACCGCTGCCTCCGATGAGGGGGTAGGTCATCACCAAAGCCATCCCTGCGGCAGAGGGGTCGGTAACGATCTCCTGGTAGCCGGACATGGAGGTATGGAATGCGATCTCGCATACGCGGTCGCAGGTTGCACCGAAGCCGTAGCCGTAATACTGGCTGCCGTCTTCAAGAATCAGTTTGCGGTCAAATTGTCTTGCCATACTGTTTTACACCTTTCTATATCAATGGAAACTTTATCTCGTATAGTATTTGTCACCCACGGCTGTGAGCACCCAATTGCCAACCAGCTCGCATCCCGCAAAGGGAGTGCTTCTGCCCTTGGTGGCGAAGGTCTCGGGGTCTACCGTATAGGGCGTTTTTACCTCGAACACGGTAAAGCCCGGATCGGAGGTGATGCTAAATCTGGCGCGGGGGTTGGTGCAGAGCAGATCCACCAGCTTTTCGGCGGTGAGAATGCCCTTCTGCACCAAGTGGGTATATAGAACGGGGAATGCTGTCTCAAGGCCAACCACGCCCATCAGGCTCTTTTCCAAGCCTCTTCCCTTTTCCTCTGCGGAATGGGGTGCGTGGTCGGTGGCGATCATATCCACCGTGCCGTCCAAAATGCCTGCAATCAGGGCGTCTCTGTCTTCTTTTCCGCGGATGGGCGGGTTCATCTTAAATCTGCCGTCCTCCTGCAGATCCTCGTCGCAGAGGACCAAGTAGTGGGGAGCGGTCTCGCAGGTAACGTTCAAGCCCTCCGCCTTTGCCTTGCGGATCAGCTCCACGCTCTCTTTTGCGGAGACGTGGCAGACGTGGTAGGCACATCCCGTCTCCCGCACCAATTCAAGGTCACGGGCGATGGGCAGGTATTCGCTTTCGCTGCAGATCCCGCGGTGGCCATGGGTCTTGGCATAAACGCCGTCGTGGATGTAGCCGCCCTTCAGCAGGCTGTTATCCTCGCAGTGAGCCACGATGATCTTGCCCAAGGCCTTGGCGCGAAGCATGGCTTCCTTCATCATCTCGCGGCTTTGGACGCCTCTGCCGTCGTCGGAGAAGGCCACTACGTTCTCTGCCATGCCCTCTAAATCTGCCAGGGTCTCCCCCTTCTCACCCACGGTGATGGCACCGTAGGGCAGAACGGCGATCCTGCCATCGGCACGGATGGCATCCAGCTGAAGCTGAAGGCTCTCCTTGCAATCGGGAACGGGGTTCAGGTTGGGCATGGTGCAAACTGCGGTATATCCCCCATGAATTGCGGCGTCACATCCCGTATGCACCGTTTCTTTATAAAAATAACCCGGCTCTCTGAAATGCACGTGCACATCACAAAAACCGGGCAATACCATATAAGAGTCAGAAAGAATGGGAGAAAAGCCTCCCGCTTCCATAAACGTGCGGAGGGCAAGGGCGAGGGCTTGGTTTTCCATAACCTGTGCTCTTTCTACCTGTTTCATCGTTCTTCGTTCCTTTCTCTTACTGATCGCAAATATAAACTGCCGTCTCCCCGTCGATACAGCGGGTCAGAACGGTGACCACCTCGGTCTTGGCGGTGGGAAGGTTCTTCCCCACGTAGTCCGGGCGGATGGGAAGCTCTCTGTGGCCTCTGTCCACCAAGGTGACAAGCTGGACGGAGCGGGGTCTTCCAAAGGAGAATACCGTCTCGATGGCGGCACGGGCAGTTCTGCCGGTGTACATCACGTCGTCCACAATGAGGACATCCTTATCCGTGACATCAAAGGGGATCTCACTGCCAACCAATGCCGCCTGCTTCTCCTCGAGGTGGAGGTCGTCGCGGTGCATGGTCACGTCCAATACTCCAGCGGGAACGGTTTTACCCTCAAATTTACAGATATTCTCGCACAAGGTCTGGGCAAGGGGGACTCCCCTGCGGCGCACCCCGAGAATGCAGAGGTTGTCCACACCGCGGTTGCGCTCGATGATCTCGTGGGTGATACGGGCAAGGGCGCGGGATACCGCCGCCTCGTCCATAACCTGGGCTTTACGAACCATAAAAAACTCCGTAAAAACTTTGTTTTGGTATAAAAAAATCTTGCCCTATAGGCAAGACGACACAACAAACCCGTGGGCAGACTCCCACCAGGATTTTTATATAACATCTTGCCGGTCTCTCTGTACCGAGTTAAAGATTTTTTACTGTGGTTATTGTACCACCGGAAGAAGAAAATGTCAAGGGCTACGGAAGATATTTTTTTACTTTTTTTGCAAAAAACCTTGACAGCGTAACAATGTTATGCTATAGTATGCGTAACAATGTTACGAAAGGTGTGACGGTATGGAGCAGGAGCTGATCTCCAAGAAGGATCTGCTTGCCAGATACGGCATTTCCTACGGGGCGCTGTACCGCTGGAAGCGGATGGGGCTGATCCCGGAGGATTGGTTTTTGAAGAAGGCGGCGGTGACAGGGCAGGAGACGTTTTTCCCCAAAGAGCTGATTTGCAGTCGCGTGGAGCTGATCTTGGGCAAGAAGGACGTTTCCTTGGAGGAGCTGGCAAAAGAGTTAAACGGAAAAGAGGGTGCGGAAGCGGTGCTTGTGCTCTCTACGGTGTACGGCGAAAAACAATTCAAGCGATCGGAGCTTTTGGGGATCAAGCTGGTCTGCGGAGGCAAAGAGAAGGATCTGACGGGTATTTTGAAGGAGGAGTTTTGATATGGATATGAGGATTTCCGGCAGCGGAAGCATCCCCGGCGGGGAATATGAAAACGTAAGAGTCAGCGGCAGCGGAAGGTGCAACGGGAATATCAAGTGCAAGAGCTTCCACGGCTCGGGCGCTACCCATTGCACGGGAAGCGTTGAATGCACGGAGGATTTTCACGCCTCAGGCAGCGGGCATATTGACGGCGATCTCAAAGCCAACGACATTCATTGCTCCGGCAGTCTCCACATCGACGGCAGTGCGGAGGCCACCACTTCCCTGCGCTCTTCGGGAAGCGGGCATATCGCGAAAAACTGCATCTCCCACGGAGTCCTCCACGCCTCGGGAAGCTTTTCCGTAGGCGGCGAGGTAGAGGCAGAGAAGGTGGAATTTTCCGGGGTGGTCAACTGCGAGGGGCTGGTAAACGCCGAGGAGATCCGCATGAATTTGGGGCTTCGCAATCCCTCCCGCGTCGGAGCATTGGGCGGCAGCCGCATTGTGGTAGAATACACTCACCGCGGGATAGACGAGGAAGGCGGGTTCTATCTCTTTGGGTTGCGGTTTGGCAGAGTCAAGTCGTCCGCAGAGAAGAAAGGCACCATCCTGCGGGTGAGGGAGTCCATCGAGGGGGACGAGATCACCTTGGAAGGCGTAGAGACGCCCCTGGTAGTGGGCAAGAACGTGCGCATCGGCGACGGTTGCCGCATTGGCACGGTACGGTACAGCGGTGTGCTGGAGGTATCGGAAGGTGCCGCGGTGGAGAACAAAGAATTTATCGGATAAAGTAACGACGAGGGAGGAACCTTTTGAAAAAGGTTCCTCCCTCGTGCTCCCTCTTCGAAAACTTTTCCCTTCCGAAACACATATCATGTGTTTCGGCATTCGATTTTCTTGGGGGAACAGGGGTGTTCTTTTTTCGAAAAGAACACCCCCGTAATCGTTTTACCGTATAAAATTTGTCCGAGCTCGGGTCTGTTCCGGCGGGGTGATCCCCTGCTCCTTGCCGGCTTGGATGCATTTTAACATCCACGCCATGTTGTTGCCCAAATTCTCCATAACAGCCATGCCTTCCGCATCCTGCAGGGCATCTTCTCCATTGGCACCGAACACGTTGTTCCAGTAGGTGGAGGACACCACGGGCATAGAGGAGATGGTGAAGTACTTGTTCAGCACGTCGAAGGCCGCCTCGGTTCCCCCACGGCGGGCAACGGCAACGGAAGCACCCGGCTTGAACAGAAAGGCGGATTTCCCGCTGTAAAAGGCGCGATCCAAGAAGGAAAGGATCCTGCCGGAGGGATGGGCGAAGTAGACGGGAGTGCCGAACACAAAACCGTCGGCCTGTCTCGCCTTCTCCACGAACTCGTTGACGGCGTCGTCTATCACGCATTTACCAAGCTTGACGCACTGCATACAAGCCATGCAATCGGAGATGGGCTTGGGGCCGATCTGACAGATCTCCGTCTCGATGCCCCCAGCTTCCAAAGCGGAAGCAACCTTGGAAAGGGCAGTGTAGGTGGTTCCCTTTTGATGAACGCTCCCGTTCAACAGCAATACTTTCATAGTAAAGTCTCCTGACCCCAAAACACATGGAATGTGTTTTGGCAATAAGATTTTCTCAGAGGGCACGGGAACCTTCTTTTTTTCCAAAAGAAGGTTCCCGTAAATCGTCTTATTATCCTCTGTCCATAGCCGTCACGCCGGTACGGGCGATCTCCACGATGCCGTAGGTCTTCATCATATCGAAGAAGGACTCCAGCTTGGAGCGGTCTCCGCAGATCTCAAACACCAAGGTCTCGGGGGTAACGTCCAGGGTGCGGGCGCGATAGATCTCCGCAACCCCCATCACGGCGGTGCGGTTGGTATCGTTGGCGCGGACTTTGACCAGGAAGAGCTCGCGGCAGACAGCATCCTCCTTCAGCTCCTCCACGGAGATCACGTCCACAACCTTACGGAGCTGGCTCTTGATCTGGGTGATGATCTGAGCGTCTCCGATGCACTCGATGGTCATGCGGGAGACGGCGGGATTTTCCGTTTCACCAACGGTCAAGCTCTTGATATTATAGCCGCGGCGGGCGAACAACCCGGAAATGCGGGTCAAAACGCCTACGCAGTTATTGACAAATACAGATAAAACGTGGCTCTGTTCCATAATTATGTCCTTCAACTTTCCATCAGAACTTCAATAAAGCAAACGCCCTTTTGCTTTCGTGCCTCTGCCAGCATGGCGGGCAGGCTTTCCGCATCCCCGGAGCGCACGAAGGGTACGCCCATGGCGGTGGCAACGGCGGGAAGGTTCATGGGAGTGGTCTCCACCAGCACGTGCTTTCCTCCGTAATCCCGATCCTGCAGGTCGCGGATCATCCCCAAACGGCGGTTGTTGAACACGATCTGGGTGATGGGGAGCTTATACCGCACCGCGGTGGAAAGCTCCTGCAAATTCATGGCAAAGCTTCCGTCCCCTGCCAGGTTCACCACGCGGTTCCCGGTGGCAATGGCGGCGCCGATGGCGGCAGGCAGGCCGAAGCCCATGGTGCCCAAGCCACCGCTGGTAATAAAGCGGCGGGGGTGCAGGATGGGCAGGCTATGGCAGGCCTTGACCTGATGCACACCCACCTCGGTGGTAAAGACAGCATCGGGATAAGCACCGAAAATTTGAGTATACAAGGGATCTCTGGGAACATTATCCGGGTAGATGCGGCAGGCTTTTTGATTCAGCCGCGGCATAAGAGACGCCAGGACGGCGGAAAGATCTCCCACCACTGCGGAATAGGCGGGCAGGTTCTTGCCGATCTCCGCCTCGTCGATGTCTAAATGTAAGATCTTGCAATCGGGAGAGCTGCCGCGGATATTCTGGAGCATTCGCTCGGAAAAGCGCACGCCCGCGCCGATGAACAGATCGCAGTCGTGCAGAGCGGCGATCACGCTGGGATTGGGCTGTAAGCCCGCAAGACCCAGATACTGGTCATCGTCCTGGGGGAACCCTCCGATGCCCATAGCGGTGGTCATTACCGGTGCGCCCAGCCGCTTGGCAAAGGCGTAAGCCGCTTCTGCGGCATTTGATGCGATCACTCCCCCGCCCAAGCAAAGTAAGGGCTTGGAGGAAGCGTTGATCAGCTCCGCCGCTTCCCCGAGGAAAGACACCGCAGGAAGAGGAATGGAAGACACCGCAGGCTTTGCGGGGGTGTATTTGGCACATTCCTCAAATACGTTTTTGGGGATATCCACCAGCACGGGGCCTTTGCGCCCGGACATGGCGGTTTGGAAGGCAAAGCGCAGGGTTTCCGCCAGCCGATCCACAGATCGGACAATGAAATTGTGCTTGGTGATGGGCATGGTCACGCCGTAGATATCGATCTCCTGAAAAGCATCCCTGCCCAAAAGCTCCAGAGGCACGTTGCCGGTGATGGCAACCAGGGGAGTGCTGTCCATATAGGCGTTGGCAAGGCCTGTGACCAGGTTGGTGGCACCGGGGCCGGAGGTAGCGATCACCACCCCCACCTTGCCCGTAGCGCGGGCGTAGCCCTCGGCGGCGTGGGCGCAGAACTGCTCGTGGCAGTTGGTGTACAATTTCATGCCTCGCTTGCCCTGCAAAGCATCCAAAAGAGAAAGGATGGTTGCGCCCGGGTAGGCGAAGACGGTATCGATATGCTGTTCGTTTAAGACCTTTGCGATGATCTCCGCACCTTTCATAAAGCAGGCTCCTTCCTTTCAATGAAGATATGATACCACGGCGGCGGCAAAAAAGCAAGTAGAAAAGCAAAAAAAGCCTTCGAAAAGGCTTTTCTTGTCCCGAGATCAATAAATCTGACTTACAATTTATAAGTTGATTAGTTTGCTCTCTTTGCTGCGAAACACTCGCTGCAAAGTACCGGTCTGTCGGTCGACGGCTGGAAAGGAACTCTCGCTACTTTACCGCAGTTGGCGCATACGGTCTCGAACATCTCTCTGGGCGCTCTTGCAGCGTTCTTCTTTGCGTCTCTGCAAGCTTTGCATCTCTGAGGCTCGTTCTGGAAGCCCTTTTCAGCATAGAATGCCTGCTCACCGGCGGTGAACACGAATTCGTTACCGCAGTCTTTGCAAACCAAAGTCTTGTCTTCGTACATTTGCTTACTCCTTGTAGAATTTTTATAATACTCTCGGGTCACCCGAAGAATATTAGCAGGGGGTTCATCCCAAAAGCTTCTTCAGCTTTCTGCGGATGCGGCAGATCGCGTTGGCAATGCTTTTTTCCGTCTTGCCCATGACACGGGCAATGTCTGCGTAGGAGCGATCGCTGAGATACAACTCGAAAACGGAACGCTCATACCCCGAAAGCTGGGAAAAAACACGCTCATAGAGCAACGAAATGCTCTCACGATCCAAAAGATCGCTTTCCGGCGAACTGCCGGAGACCAGCTCTGTGTCGTCCAGAGGAACCACGTCGCCATTCTGCTTCCGCAGGCGGCGTGCCGCGCTGATCACGCTGTGACAGATACAGGAGGAAGCATAGGTTGCAAACGCCGAGGAGACTCCGTCGTAGGTGCGGACGGCCTTCAACAGACCTACCAGACCCTCTTGATAAAGATCCTCCTCGTCGGCGGCGGAAACAAAGGATGCGGAATGAGAGATATGCCAATATACCAAACGCTTGTAGGAATCCACCAGAGCGGCAAAGGCCTCTCCGTCACCCAAGCGCGCACGGGCGATCAGCCGTGCCTCATCAGCAACAGCCTGCCCTATTCCGGAATCGGAAAACATCTTCAAAGGCGCACCACCGATCTTACTGCAATACGGAAATATTCCATACTACATTCATTCATTATACACAATTTTTTATTTTTGTCAACAGTTTTTGGAATTTTCTTTGAATTTTTTGTTAAATTCAACAGTTTTTAAATTTCTTTTTGGTCAGAAATCTCAAAAAGGAGCTGCCGCATAGACTCCGTTTTCCCCGCAATATCCTTTGCCAAAGCCAGCTGACATCGCCCGCGAAGCAAATTATGCTTAGCTTTTCGGCACTTGAAATATACGTCTCCCTCCAGGTAATCCGTGAAGAATCGTGCCGCCAGCTCCAGGGTAATGAGCAGCACTCCGTCGGGCAAAGTAACCAATTCCGTTTTTGTGATATTGCCCAAAAGCGGTCGGAGAAACCCTTCTGCCAGCCGCCCAAAGCGGGAAAGGCTTAAAGAAACCCGGGAAAGCTCCTCCTCGTCCTCTGCCGCGGTGTTGCAGGCAAAGCGTACCGCATCGCCGAAATCGTATGCCATATAGCCCGGCATCACCGTATCCAGATCCACCACCGCCAAGGGTGCGTGGGTCTTGGCGTCAAGCATCACGTTGTTGCACTTGGTATCGTTATGGACCACCCGCAGGGGCAATTTTCCTTCCCGATGCAGGACTTCCAAAAGAGAGACCCGGTCTTCCATGGAAAACAGGTAAGCCAGCTCTTCCTCCACCTCTGCCCTTCTGCCCCACAGATCTCTCTCAGCGGCCTCCCGCAGAGCGGCAAACCGACGGGGAGTGTTGTGAAACTCCGGGATGGTGTAGTGAAGCGTCCCCGCAGGGAAATCCAGAAGCTGTCTTTGGAACTCCCCGAAGGCGTAGCCCATGTCGTACAGGATCTCCTCGTCTGCGGTATCCATACAGCAGGAATCATACACGTAAGAAAGCACCCGCCAATACTCCCCCTCGGGACTTTGGTAAAAGAAGGAGCCGTCCGCTCTGCGGTAAAGGTGCATCACCTTGCGGCGGAGATCCCTCTCCCCTGCCTGCAAAAGCTTCTTCTCGATATGCGTGGTAACGGCGTAGGCGTTTTCCGCCACGTGGCGTGGGTTTTGGAACACCCGATGGTTCAACCGCTGGACGGTGTACTCCTTACGAAGCCCCTCTGCGGTGCGGGTGCCCAGAAAGTAGGTATCGTTGATATTCCCCGCCTTTGCTACACGGTAGTCCTCTACCGTGCCCTTGAGGCGGAATTCCCGTATCAACGTGCGAAAAACAGACAGTAAGTCTTGCTCGGTCAAGGCAAAAAACTCCCCCGAGGAAGCTTCTTACAGCTTCCCTATAAAATAATGGGGATCCTCACGGTACTTTGCGTCTGCCTTCTCCCACAGAGCGGTTGCCCGCATCAAGTGGCAGGAAGCGGAAAGGATGTTGCCTTTTTGCAGTTCTTTTTCGTTCAGAACGTCCTCCATGCGGCGGTACGCCTGATAAACGCCCTTGAAATCGTGGGCATAGCAGGGCTGTTCGTAGCTGCTGCCATCCTCGCGGATCATGGTGTAGGTGTAGCAGTTCTCAAACAGGTAATCCGGGCGGGAAAGCTCCTCGATGGCGTGCATGGAGGTGTTGCAGTTGGTGCCGCACCCCAAGAACAGAACGCTGCCGTCCAGCTCCATCACCCGATGGAAGGGAGAATTGCTTCCGCAGGGGGTGTCGTCCAGATGATGCCCTCCTACCACGGCATCCCGCATCTCGCCGATGGCGGCGCAGGAATGGGTGGGGCAAAGGCTTCTGCGAACCTCCTCGGAATAGGTGCGGAAGAATTCGGGAATGGCTCCTACGCAGGAGGGGGTGTTCTTCACGTCAAAGGTGAGAGAACGGGTAGGGCCGCAGGACATATAACTGAGGGTGGGAAACACCAAGGTTCCGTGGTCACCCAGCGCCAAGCGCAAGCCATCGATCACATCCTTGGGGGTAAGCCCTTGTCTGTCCATGGACTTCAAGGAGGAATGCACCAAAAGAACGCTTCCCTCCCGCACGCCCAAGGCGCGGGCATCTGCGGCGATCTGCTTTACGAATTCGTTCATACTTTAAGTATCCTTATAAATTTTAGTGGTTCCCCCGGGTACCGTTACGTCTCCGCGGAGGGTCTCCCCCGTCAGCAGGTCGGTAACGGTCTCCGAAAAGGTGCATACGTAATTTGTCTCGGAAAGGTTGCAAACCACCGTCAGCTTCCCCTCCTCGGAGAAGCGGGTGAAGACAAAGATCCCCTGCTGTGCGTTCAACACCTTGAAGCCCTCTGCGCCGAAAAGCTTTTCTCTTCCTCTGAGACGGTTCACCCTGCGGAAAGCGTCGTGGAGCGCTCCGTCAATGGCGTGCCAAGGGAAAGGACGGCGGTTGAAGGGGTCGTGATAGCCCTCCATACCCGCTTCATCCCCGTAATAAATGCAGGGAACGCCGGGCAGGCAGGCCAAAAGGGTATAGCCGCAGATCAGCAATTTCACAGCCTTTTCCCGTTGCTCCGCCGTCATATGGCGGAAGGCAAGCACCTCGTTGGCCTCGCCAAGATCTCCCTCGCCTCCCAGCACGGTAAGAATACGCTCGGTATCGTGAGTCCCGATACTATTCATGGTATGCAGAAGGGCCTTGGGAGGATAATGCTGATGTAAGGTCTCGGTGACCTCCCGCAGAAGGGAGGGGTCGCCGTATTTTAAGAAATGGATCAACCCGTTGCGGAAGGGATAATTCATCACCCCGGAAAGCTGTTTGCCCCGGAAGTAACGCTTTCTGCGGTCGTAGGCGATCTTGTTGGAGGCATCCTCCCACACCTCGCCGATGATCACGGCGTCGGGCTTGGCCTTCTTCACCGCGGAAACGATCTCGTCCAGAAAGTCGCACTCCAGCTCGTCCACCACGTCCAGGCGGTAGCCGTCGATGCCAAGGGCCATATATTTGGGAATGACCCGGTCGCAAATGAAGGAACGGAACTCCTGACACTTTTTGGGCTTAGGGAGGTTCTTGATCCCCCACCAGCTCTCGTAATCGTCACGGGTCTGCCCGAAGGTAAACCAGGGATAATAGGGAGATTCCTGGGACTGGTAGGCACCTACGGACTGATACTTGCCGTAGCGGTTGAAATACACGCTGTCATCACCCACGTGGTTGAACACGCCGTCCAGAATGATGCGGATGCCCATGGAATGGGCTTTTTCCACCAGCTCGGTGAGGGCTTTTTCCCCGCCGAAGGTGGGATCTACGGTGAGGTAATCCCCGGTGTCGTATTTGTGATTGGAATAGGCGTCGGCAATGGGGCTGAGGTAGATCACGGTGACGCCCAGATCCTTGAGGTAGCTGAGCTTGTCCGCCACGCCGTAAAGATCCCCGCCGAAGTGGGTGTTGTTGGGGAACGCCTGCCCGTTGACGGGCGGGTATTCCGGCACGCCGTTTTCCCAATCCTCGTTGTACAGAGCATCGGTACGGCGCATGGATCTGCCGCTTTTGCAGAAGCGATCCACGAAAATGTGATAAAAAACGCCCCTTGTCAGCCAATCGGGAGCGGGATACTGCTCCTTATAAACGGTAAGCTGAAACTCGTTTTCAAAGCGATGGGAAAAGGCAAGATGAGAGCGGTCGCAAACGGTGTACCGTCTCCCCTCTGAGGTTTCGGCCTCAAAATGGAAGAAGAACAGACTGTCCCCTTCGGGGGCGATCTCCCGGGTATCCACCGTCACGCTGTAAACAAAGCTCTCCCCTTCCATTTCCAGGAAAGGCGCTTCCCTTACGAGAAGCACCTTTTCATCGTTGCCCAAATAAAATTTGACTTGGGAAGCCTCCGCCATGCCCAAGCGGATCTCCACCGTTTCCCCAAAGGGGACGGTATGGGAGCCCGTGGGCTTGCCGCCGATCAGAACCCGCAAAAAGGCGCGGTTCATACGTTCTTGACAGGCTTGATACCCCAGATGTTCTCCGCGTACTCACGGATACTGCGGTCTGCGGCAAAGAAGCCTGCCTTGGCGATGTTGGTAAGAGACATCTTGTTCCAGTGGTTGCGGTCTGCATACGCCTCCAGCATACGGTCGTGGGCGTCTGCGTAGAAGCTGTAATCCGCCAAGCACATGAAGGGGTCGGAAACGCCGTGGGAATACAGCAGGTATCTGGCGATGTCCGCGAAGGATCTGCCTGCGTAGCCTGCCTGCATGCTGTCGATGGCACGCTTCAGGTTGGGGTTGGCGTTGTAATACTCGGAGGAAGAGTAGCCCTTGCGCCACAGCTCCTCCACTTCTTCTGCGGTATGGCCGAAGATGAAGATGTTATCCTTACCCAGCAGAGAAGCCATCTCCACGTTGGCACCGTCCAGGGTACCGATGGTGAGGGCACCGTTGATCATGAACTTCATGTTGCCGGTACCGCTGGCCTCCTTACCTGCCAGGGAGATCTGCTCGGAGATCTCTGCGGCGGGCATGAGATGCTCTGCCAGGGTGACGTTGTAGTTTTCCAAGAATACCACGCGGAGCTTCTTGCGGATCACGGGATCTTTTTCGATCTCCGCGCCCACGTAGCAGATCAGGCGGAGGATATCCTTGGCCAGGTAGTAGCCGGGAGCCGCCTTGGCCGCGAAAAGGAAGGTCTGGGGCTGGATATCCATGCCCGGATTTTCCTTCAGCTGCTGGTACAGATCGATGATGTGGATGGCGTTGAGCAGCTGGCGCTTGTACTCGTGGAGACGCTTTGCCTGCACGTCGAAGATGCTGTCGGGATCCAGCTGGATGCCCTTGGTATCCTTGATATACTTGGCAAAGTCAGCCTTGTTCTGCTTCTTGATCTTCTCCAGACGCTCCAGAACGGAGGCATCCTCTGCGAAGGCCAGGAAGTTCTCCAGCTCCCCGGGGTTCTTGCGGTAGCCCTTGCCGATGCACTCATCCAGCAAAGAGGCAAGACGGGGGTTGGAGTAGCACAGCCACTTGCGGTGTGCGATACCGTTGGTCACGTTGGTAAAGCGTTCGGGATACATATCGTTGTAATCCTTGAAGACGGTGGTCTTGAGGATATCGGAATGCAGACCGGAAACGCCGTTGATATGGTGAGAGCCGATAACGGACAGGTTTGCCATGCGCACCATGCCGTGGCCAAGGATGGACATTCTGCCCACCTTGTCCCAATCGCCCATGAAGGTCTCCCAGGCTTCCTTGCAGAAGCGCTCGTTGATCTCCTTGATGATGGAATGAATTCTGGGGAGCTTGATGGCGAACAGGTTCTCGTTCCACATCTCCAGCGCCTCGGGCAATACGGTGTGGTTGGTGTAAGAAATGGTGGCCGTGGTGATCTCCCACGCCTTCTCCCAGGAGAAGTGGTGCTGATCCATCAGAATGCGCATCAGTTCGGGAACAGCCAAAGCGGGATGGGTATCGTTGATGTGGATGGACACCTTGTCGGGCAGGTTTTCAAGGGTCTTGTACTGCGCCAAGTGGTTGCCCAGAATATTCTGCAGAGAAGCAGAAACCAGGAAATACTGCTGGGAAAGGCGCAGAAGCTTACCCTCGTGGTGGTTATCCGCGGGATAAAGCACCTTACAAAGGGTGTCTGCCATGGTGCTTTCCTCCAAGGCCTTGATATACTGACCCTGGGAGAAGGCCTTCATGTCGAAGCCGTCCTTATCCTTGGCCTTCCAAAGACGGAGGGTGTTGACGGTATCCGTTCCGCCGCCGGTGATAAACATATCGTAGGGAACTGCCTCGATCTCGTCGCAGTTCTCGTGGATCACGTGGCAATGACCCTCTCTCCACTCCTCGCGGACGGTGCCGCCGAAGCGAACGGTGACCTTCTTGTCCTGTCTGGGAACCAGCCAGCAGTTGCCGTCGGGGAGCCAGATATCGGGAAGCTCAAGCTGCTCGCCGTCTACGATACGCTGCTTGAACAGACCGAACTCGTACAGAAGAGAGAAGCCCTTGGCGGGATAGTCCTGAGAGGTAAGAGCGTCCAGGAAGCAAGCGGCAAGTCTGCCCAAGCCGCCGTTGCCCAAGCCGGGATCCGGCTCCAGCTCGTAAATTTCGTTCAAAGAGAAGCCGTGCTTCTTCAATGCCTTGCGATAGATCTCCTCGATCCCAAGGTTACAAAGGTTCAGCTTCAGGGTACGACCCATCAGAAATTCCATGCAAAGATAGAACACCTGCTTGGAAGCCTGCTCTTTGGATTTTTGAATCAGCTCCTTGTTGCGGGAGCCCAGCAGGTCGCGGACGGACAGTACCACCGCCTGATACATCTGCTGAGGGGTTGCCTCCTCCGGTGCAATACCGAAGTAGCGGGAAAGCTTGTTGAGCAGTGCTTCGTCCACCGAAGCCTGTTTGATCTGTTGTGCCATGAAATGGTGTCTCCAAGATGTTTCTTAAGAAATAAATATATCTTAATCCGCAGGGGCAAAAAGCATCGTTTGCATACGGTTTTAAGCGAAAGTAAAAAAGGGGGACGGGGAGGAGCCTTCCTTTTGCAAAGAAGACTTCTCCCCCGTTGATTTTGGGTCAGTGGCTTAAAGAGAGCGGTAAAGCTCGGTATACTTCCCTGCGGAAACGTCCCAGGAGAAGTCGGTAAGCATAACGCGGCGCACCAGCTTCTTCCACGCGGCCTTATCGGCGTAGCAGTTCAGCGCGTTCCGCAAAGCGCACAGCATATCCCATGCGCTGTAAGATGCAAAGGTGTATCCGTTGCCGCCGCCTTCACAGCCGGCGTCCTTAATGCTGTCGTACAAGCCGCCGGTCTCGTGGATCACGGGAACGGTGCCGTAACGGGAGCAGATCATCTGCGCCAAGCCGCAGGGCTCGGTGCGGGAGGGCATCAGGAAGATATCCGCACCCGCGTAGATCTGCTTGGCAAGGGTCTGATCAAAGCGCAAAAGAACACGGCAGTTCTCGGGATGGCGCTCTGCCAGGTGCCAGAAATAATCCTCGTAGTAGAAGTCTCCCTTGCCCAAAAGGATGAGCTGGACGTCCTCGCGGAGCAGATCGTCTGCCGCAAGGGTCAAAAGATCCAAGCCCTTGGAATCCACCAAGCGGGTGATCATCGCCACCACGGGCTTATCGGGATCTACGGGAAGACCAACGGCTCTCTGAAGCTCTTCCTTACAGATCGCCTTGCCCGCCATCTTGTTCACGTGGAAGGAGGCGGGAAGCTCGGTGTTCTTGGAGGGGCTGTAATAATCCTTATCAATACCGTTGAGGATGCCGGAAAGCTTGCCCTGGAACATCTTCAGAATGGGATCCAGCCCGTGAGAGAACTTGGGGCTTAAGATCTCCTCTGCGTAGGTGGGGCTGACGGTGGTCACCTTGTCGGCGCAGATGATGGCGCCCTTCATCAGGTTGATACAGCCGCCGTACTCCACGATCTCGTGGTCGGAGGGCATCAGGTCAAACACGTCGGACAAGGAATCCAGGCCGAACTTGCCCTGGTACTGGATGTTATGGATGGTAAACGCGGTACGGATGGAAGAATAGCCCTCCATAAAGCCGTATTTACGCTTGAGATAGATCACCGCAAGGGCGGCCTGCCAGTCGTGGGCGTGAAGCACGTCGGGGAAGAAATCCAGATCGGGCAACAGCTCCACCACGGCGCGGCAGAAGAAGGCAAAGCGCTCGCCGTCATCAAACTCGCCGTACAGGGAAGCACGCTTGAAGTAATACTCGTTATCGATGAAATAATAGGTGACGTTGCGATACACCGCAGAGAACACGCCGCAATACTGGTTTCTCCAGTTCAAGGACACGGTTCTGCTGGTCAAGAAGGTGAGCTTCTCCCGCCAAGCGGCATCCATGGTGCCGTAGAGAGGCATGATCACACGGATATCGTCCTCGGGGTTTTGCTTTTTCAGCGCCGCAGGCAGGGAGCCGATAACATCGGCAAGTCCGCCGGAGGCGGCAAAGGGAGTAGACTCCGACGCTACGTATAAAATCTTCATAAAACGCTCAAATCCTTTTCGTTAGACTTCGGTGGACTTCTCGATATAGAAGGGTCTGCTCTCATGGCCGGACAGCACTCTGCCGTCGCGGATGGTAACCCCCTTGTCGGTGACCACGCAGTTCATGTATACGTTGTTGCCCACGTAGGTATCCTGCATCAGAATGCAGTTTTCTACGCTGGTGTTCTTTCCTACGTGAACGCCGCGGAAGATGATGGAATTCTCAACGATACCCTCGATGACACAGCCGTCTGCGATGAGAGAGTTCTTCACCATGGAGTTGGCGGCGTATACGGTGGGAGCGGAGTTCTGCACCTTGGTCAGCACGGGGCGGTTCTTCTGACGGAACAGCGCCTCCTGCACGTCACCGGTGAGCAGCTCCATATTGCGGCGGTAATACTCCGCAAGGTTGCGAACCGTCTCGCAATAGCCCTCGTAACGGAAGATGCGGAAAAGATTGGTTGCCGCGCCTCTGGTCAGCACGTCCTTGGCGATGCTGGTATAGCCGTGAGCAAGCGCCTCGGTGAGCTGGGACAGCAGGAACTGGCGGTTGATCACCATGATATGGATCTGGATATCCTTCTCGCCGGGAAGGTTATCGTTATAGTTGGTAACGTTGATGATTCTGCCTTCCTCGTCGGAGTTTACGATGCTGACATCGGAAAGATCATCCACGGGAGCCCTCTTCACCGCAACGGTAGCCACCGCGCCGCTTTCCTTGTGGGCACGGAGCATCTCTGCCAGATCCAGATTACAGATCACGTCGCAATCGCACAGCAGGACCTCGTCCTCGGTGCATTCGCTGATGAACTGGCGGGCACTGATGAGTGCCTCCAAGCGGGAAGCAAACAAAGTGTTACCGCGGTTTGCGAAGGCGGTGATGAAGGGGGGCAGGATCTTGATACCGCCGTGGCGGCGGGCCAGATCCCAATCCTTACCGGTGCCCAGATGATCCATCAGGGACTGGTAGTTATAATGGGTCAGCACGCCCACCTTAGTGATGCCTGCGTTGACCACGTTGGAAAGAGTAAAGTCAATGAGACGGTAACGGCACCCAAAGGGTACGGATGCCATGGTGCGGTCCTCGGTCAGCTCGGGAACACGGCGTTCGTTTAAGCCTGCAAACAGAATGGCAACGGTGCTCATACGGTCTCCTCCTTTTCGGTCATTGCATCCAGCTCGGCTTTGCCGAAGCGGATATCGTCGGGGATCACAGCCCCTGCGGGAATGTTCAGCCAGCCGCCCACCAGGGTGATGCCGGCGGACTCATCGATATGCTTACCGATCACCACGTTTTCCCCTACGGTGGTGTTGCTGTCCATAACGGTGTAGTTGATCTCCGCACCCTCACCGACGGTAACGTCGTCGAAGATCACGCTGTCTCTAACCACGGCGTTTCTGCCAACCACGACACCGGGAGAGAGGACGCTGTTGATCACGGTGCCGTAGATCTCACAGCCCTCGGTGATCACGGAGTTCTTTACGGAGCCGCCTGCGCCGATGTACTGGGGCGGACGGGCGTTGTTACGGGAATAGATGCGCCATGCGGACTGCAGGGACAGTGCGGGGTTCTCGCCCAGCAGATCCATGTTGGCCTCCCAAAGGCTCTGGATGGTACCAACGTCCTTCCAATAACCCTCAAAGCGATAAGCAAACAAGCGCTCACCGTTGTTCAGCATGGCGGGAATGATGTTCTTGCCGAAGTCATTGGCGGACTCGGGGTTTGCCTCGTCCTCAATGAGGTAGGAATACAGCTTGTCCTTGGAGAAGACGTAAACGCCCATGGAGGCCTGGGTGCTCTTGGGCTGCTTGGGCTTCTCTGCAAACTCGGTAATTCTGCCCTCCGCATCACTGCTCATGATGCCGAAGCGGCTTGCCTCCTCCAACGGCACGTCGAAGACGGCGATGGTGCAATCAGCCTTATTTGCCTTGTGGAACTCCACCATCTTGGAATAATCCATGCGGTAGATATGGTCGCCGGAAAGGATCACCACGTAATCGGGGTCGAACTTATCGATGAAGTGCAGGTTCTGGTAAATGGCGTTTGCGGTGCCCTTATACCACTCGGAGCGGTTCATCGCCTGATAAGGAGGCAGGGTGGTGGCGCCGCCGTAGGTACGGTCCAGATCCCAGGGCTGACCGTTGCCGATGTACTCGTTCAGCTTCAAGGGCTGATACTGGGTCAGCACGCCCACTGCGTCGATCCCGGAGTTGACACAGTTGGAAAGAGGAAAATCAATGATGCGATATTTGCCGCCGAAGTTCACAGCGGGCTTTGCAATACGCTCGGTGAGAAGATACAGTCTGCTGCCCTGCCCGCCGGCAAGGAGCATAGCCACAGTTTCTTTCTTTTTTGCCATGGTGATTCCCTTTCGTTCTTTTTTTGAAATTATTCTTCGGAGGACGCTTCTTCCGGTTGGCTCAGATACACGGTGCCGAAGACGTCTCCATCCTCCTGGTACGGCAACAACTTCTCCCGGAAGGCAAACAGAAGCGCCAAGGTCAGCCCCACCAAAACGGCGATGCCGATGAGCTGGGTCAAGCGGTCGTAGACCTTATCGTTCTTCACAGTGCAAGCCTCCTTCAAGGAAGTAGTATATAGACATACCTATACAGAACGGATTATATCACAAATATTCCCGTTTGGCAAGGGGGTTTCGGTATTTATTGGAAAGGATCGGCCGAATTTTTCCGACATTTCTCCGTCATTTTCGTCAAAAATCGTAAAAAACCGCAACCTGCGTCACTTTTCTTTAGAAAAGCGAAAGAAATTTTGAAATTTTCTCGTTTTCCTCTTTACAAAGCGGAAAGAATATGTTATACTGACCCGAACGGATTTTGAGGTTCGTTCAATATCAAAACCAGATAGGCTGGGTCCGAGGCATGTTGGGGGCATCCCCATCCGTTCACCGGACCTCCCGCTCGGCTTATCTACACTATTTTTTACGGAGGTGAACACACATGCTTTTGAAGGATGAGAAGCAGCAGATTATCAAGGATTATGCTGTACACGAAGGCGACACCGGTTCCGCAGAGGTGCAGATCGCGATTCTGACCACCAGAATCAAGCAGCTCACCGAGCATCTGAAGGCAAACCCCAAGGATAACCATTCCAGAAGAGGTCTGCACATGATGGTTAGCAAGAGAAAGAAATTCCTCGGCTATCTGCAGAAGAAGGACATCAATCGTTACCGTGCGATCATTGAGAGCCTTGGTCTGAGAAAGTAATTTCCCCAAGCAACGTGATGCAGGCAATGCGGCTCAAAACGCGTTGCCTGCGTTACACCGTATACGTCCGTAGGCCGGTTTATCATTTAGATATCTCCCCGAGGGTACTTCGGAGAGGTATCTAAGTGTTAAACTTCGCTTGCGGCACCTAAAACAATTTCAGAAAGGAAACGCAAAAGATGTTTGAACAGTTCAAAAAATTCGAGTACACCCTTGCCGGCAGACCCTTGGTGATCGAGACCGGTAAGATGGCTCAGCTTGCCAACGGCTCCTGCTTGGTCCGTTACGGTGAGACCGCGGTGCTTTGTACCGCAACCGCTTCCGCTACCCCCAGAGACGGTATCGACTTCCTCCCCTTGGCAGTTGACTACGAGGAAAAGCTCTACTCCGTAGGCCGCATCCCCGGCAGCTGGAACCGCCGCGAGGGCAGACCCACCGAGCATGCCATCCTGGCATCCCGCGTGATCGACCGTCCCATCCGTCCCCTCTTCCCCAAGGATCTCCGCAACGACATCGTTCTCTCTCTGACCGTTATGTCCGTTGATCAGGACTGCTCTCCCGAGATCGCTGCTATGTTCGGTGCTTCCTTGGCACTGACCATCTCCGATATTCCGTGGAACGGCCCCATCGCAGGCGTGTTCGTAGGTTTGGTTGACGGCGAGATCATCATCAACCCCAACGAGGCACAGCGTGCCGTCAGCGATCTGCAGCTCACCGTTGCAGGCTCCGCTAAGAAGGTGGTTATGATCGAGGCAGGCGCCAACGAGGTTGACGACCAGGTAATGTTCGATGCCATCATGCAGGCTCACGAGGAGATCAAGGGTCTGGTAGCGTTCATCGAGTCCATTCGCGCCGAGATCGGCAAGCCCAAGTTTGAATACGCTTCCTGCGAAGTAGACCACGACATGTTCGACAAGATCGAGGCTATGGTTGCAGAGGAGGTTATGGTTGCTCTTGACACCGACGACAAGAAGGTTCGTGATGCAAGACTCCAGCCCATTTATCAGAAGGTCTACGAGGCTTTGGCTGAGGAATATCCCGAAGGCAAGCCCATGATCAACGAGTGTCTCTACAAGCTGCAGAAGAAGATCGTCCGCAACTGGCTTCTCACCGAGCAGAAGCGCGTTGACGGCAGACGTATGGATCAGATCCGTCCTCTGGATGCAGAGGTATCTCTCCTGCCCCGCGTACACGGCTCCGGTATGTTCACCCGCGGTCAGACCCAGGTTCTGACCACCTGCACCCTGGCTCCCATGAGCGAGGTTCAGCTGCTGGACGGTATCGACACTGAAGAGACCAAGCGTTATATGCACCACTACAACATGCCCGGCTACTCGGTAGGCGAGGCAAAGGCAACCCGTTCTCCCGGCAGACGTGAGATCGGTCACGGT
>JAGBXS010000111.1 GCA_017629175.1 Clostridia bacterium | reverse complement strand
GGCATTCCCTCTCACTTCCACATCGACTGTGAGGAGGTCTACGCAGAGCCCTTCCAGATCCCCGATCCCGACGAGCCGGTGTTCATGTCCTGGTACGAGACGGGCTACGTGTTCCGCTCCGGCTGTGTCTGGAAGCGCGGCGCAGGTAAGGTGTTCTACTTCCAGCCCGGCCACGAGACCGTGCCCACCTACCATAATCCCAACGTCCGCCGTATCCTGCAGAACGCGGCCCACTACTGTAAGCCCGCCGAAACCGGCTACAAATGGCTCTACGCAGGGAACTCCCCCTACATTAAGAGCTATATGGCCCCCAAGGACGAAATCGAAGAACTGAAGAAGTAAGAAAAAAGCCTCCCTTGATTGGGAGGCTTTTAAACACTTTTTTAAACTGCGGGGTTCTTAGGGGGATCATCCCCCTAAGCGGGGATTTTACTTCTCTTCAAAAACTATACAGCGCACTGACCTGAACAGACTGATCCTTGGTGCCGTCGGAGGCAGCCCAGGAGCTGTCCGCGCCGTCGATGTACTGGATCTTGATGCCGATCACCGCGCCGGAGCCCGCATCGGGAGCCTCCACGTTGAGAGAGGTCCAAGGCATCTTGATCACCAGCACGCCGTCCTTCTCTCCGAAGGTAAACCCGGAGAAGGTGGCCAAGCTGCCTGCCTCACCGCCGGGAGTCCACTTGTTCTCCCCGGTTCTGTGGAGGTAATAGCGGATGCCGGTATCCAGTGTGAGCACGCCGGATGCGGTAGACCCGTCTGCCGTCATCCAGATCTGCACCAGATCGTCGTTGCCTGCCCACCAAGCGCCCTTGCCGTAGCTGGCAGTGGCGTCGCCGGTCTTGAGCAATACGTAGAAGTTATCCGCATCCCAATACAGTGCGTATTCGGGCTTCGCACCGCTGTTGTTCCCCAGCTTGAAGGTCTGCCAAGCGGTGACGGCTGCGGGATCGGGAGTGCCGAACTGCAAAACGCCCTCGTTATACTTCTTGGTGGTGACCACGGGCTTGATGACGGGCAGTCTGCCGGAGGTGTCCACCACCTTGCCGTCGTGGGTGTTAACGGCGGGCTGTGTGGCCTCCGTGCCCATGGTGTCAAGCTCCTTCATGGTGCTGTAATACTTCACGTAGTCGCGCATGATAGCAACCTTGTAGCAGTTCTTCACGTTGTTGTACGCGCCCATGGAATAGGTGGTGAAGTAGTGGGGAATATCGAACACGATCACCGTGCCGGAGGTCTTCAGCTCAATGTTCAACGACTTGATGACCTCCTCGCAACGCTTGGCGGAGCCGATGATCTCAAACACCTCCGCATCGTGCCAGAACTCCGCACCTGCGCGGCGAACAGCCTTTGCCCATTCTTCCACGTAGGATTCAAAGGAAGCGTAGGCCTCGTTGGTGACGTAAAGGGTCTGCTCTCTGCCCAAACAGTCCTGAGCGGCAACGATGTCCACGATGGGCTTATCGCCTTCCTTCTCGGGAGCGAGCATTCTGTAAAGGTTGTCTGCACCCTGCTCGGGCTTGCCGCTTCTCCAGATGGCGGGAGCGATCATGATCTTTGCCTCGGGAGCGATCTCACGGATCAGGTCGGACTGGTTCTTGTAAACGTATCTCGCCGCATCCACGCCGCCCTTCAGGTTCAGCCATGCGTCGCAGGTCTCGTCGGAAAGATAATAGCCTGCAAAGGCGGGATGATCACCGTACAGATTGTCGATGTCCTTGATGATGGCGAAGGCGGCGTCCACCATACCCTCGTAGGACTCCATGTTGGCAATGGGGTTGGTGAAATCCGCATCGTGCATGGTGCCCAGATATACCTTCATGCCCAGCTTTTCCGCCGCGTCCAAAACTGCCTTGGGAACGTCGGTACAGCCGTAGGTGGCGGTGTAACGGAAGCCCTTTGCCTTGATGTTCTTGCCGTTGATCAGCGTGCTTCTTGCGTTGTAATGGGCGCTGTACTGGAGCACCACGTACTCCATGCCCAGATCCCGCATCCCCTTCAGCTGTAAATACCAAGCGTACTCGCTGTTCTGGGAGGAGGGGTTATTGCCCCCTGCGGTGGGAAGCTGGAAGAACCCGCCACGCACCAAGGGAAGCTGGGGCTGTCCGCAATAGACCATGATCTCGCTCAACTGAGCGGCTTCTCCGCTATGGAAGGTCACCGTCAGCTTTTGCCCTGCTACGGCTTGGTCAAAGAACAGATAGCTGACGAAAGAGCCTGCCACCTCGGTCTCATAGAGGGAGAAGGAGACCTCCTTGCCGTCTGCGGTAACGGTCATGTCATAGGGATTTTCCCTATAGGTATTCAACGCCAGGGCGCAGAGATCGGAATAGCTCTGTCCCAAGGTCACTTCGACTGTATTTGCCCCCGCGTTGCCCTTTACGAAGTTCACAAAGGACATATCGGTGAGCTTGGCTTCTTCCTTACCGTTCAAGGAAGCCTTGTTGTAGGCGGAAACGTTGGTGTTGCTCAGCTGATTTTTCCGCTGAATGAATTCATAATTCGGCTCTGCCACTGCCTCCTTGCAACCGTAAACGGTCACGTCCTTTGCGCTGACAGAGGTGGAAACGTAGGTATAAACCTCCAAATATCTTGCCTCCACTGTGTGGTTGCGGGTGACAAGATAGCGGTAAAGATCCGCACCGGAGGAATGGAGATAGCTCTGCCCCAGGTCGGACCAGGTCTCGCCGTCTACGGAATACCGTACGTTCAGACGTTCAACCTTGTCTCGGCTTGCGGTGAACAGCACCTCGGAAACGTTCTGCACGCTGCCCAGGTCCACCTGCACCACCTTGCCGTCCTTGCCGGTGATGGCGTCCTTCTTGGAGACTACGGTTGCCTCTGCGGCAAGGGCTTCCTTCTTGGCGGAGGATTCGCCCTTCACGATGATCTCGGAGATGGAGACCGTTTCCTCTGCATCCGCAGGGATCACCAGCAGAATGGCTTTTGCCGCCAGCCCCGTTTGGATCTCAAAGGTGGGGACACCGTTTGTGACGGTGTCAAACGCCCCTGCGTAGTTGGTAAAGTTATAGCCGTCGTCGGAAGTAAATACCTCGGTGCCCAAGCAGTCTTTGTCTTTGGTGACCACCTGGATCTCCTTTACGTTGGCAACAAAGCCCAGATCCACCGTGAGAAGCACGTAGTTCTTCTTCATCTGTACGGTGTGGGACTTGCTGTACCAGTCGGTAAAGGTCAGATCCAGCTCGTTCTTGCCGTCATTTTTTATATCTGTGCTAAGGGTGACGAAGGTATCCGTCTTGCCGTCGGTCAGCGCGGTGAGGGTATCGTCCCCCTCTGCCTTACTGCTGTAACCGTAGGCGTAAATGGCGCCCAACGCCAAATGGTTCGTGATTTCCATTTCTTCGCCTCCTTGGGAAGTCTCGTCGGATGATGCCTCCTGCTTGCTTTCTCCGCCTTGGGAGAGCTCTTCTACGGTGCCGGAGCATCCGGTGAGAACCAGCAAAGCCGAAAGCAGGATCAAAAACAGTTTTTTGCCCATGCTGTGCCTCCTTTGATATGGGGGTCATTTTTTTCTTTATTGTACCACATGGGAGGCCGTTTTGCAATCGACTTTTTGCAAAAAAGAAGGGATGCTTTTTTATGAAAACATCCCAATCTTCCGTTCATTGCTTTTTATTTCACTTCTGCGCCGCCCCACTCTACCACGGTGAAGCCCAAGCGCTGAAACGCTTCAAATTCCTGAGGCACCATCTCCACGTAGCTGTCCGTCCCATAGAAGGCCATGAACACACGGAGCATGGAGTCCGGCGTAGGGGAGACCTCCAAGGGTGCCGTCACGGTGTAGGCCTCCTGCTGGAAGGAGATCACGTTGTAGGGATTCTGCTCCAAGCGGGGCAACCAGTAAATGATGAACTCGTTGGCTTCCCGCGGAGTCAGCCCCATCTGAGGAAGAACGGCTTCCAAAAAGACGGCACTGTCTTCACCCTTCACACAGAAGCCTTTGGAGAAATCGTAGTCCGCTATTCCTCTGCCCTCCCAATACAGGCAGTAGTATTCTTTGCCGTCCTTACGGATGGTGCCGTCGGGAGACACGGTGAGGTCTTCCCAGCCCTTGCCGTCTTCATACGCGGGATAGGTGCAGGTCAGGTCACCCTTGTAGTCCAGCTTCACGGAGATCACCGTCTCCTCCTCGGGGTAGAGGTAGACCACAGGCTTTTCAGGAACCTCGAGACCGAAAATATCCTCAAGTTCCTCTTCTTCCAAAATCCGCAGATCCTTCACCGTCTCGGCGGGGAAGACAGAGAACCGATTATTCGCATCGATAAACAGGAAGTAATCATGGTTCTTTAACTCCACGTAATCTCCACGGGAGATTCCTTCATAGCTGCCGAACACAAATACGTTGGCTGTGTGAGATTCGGGGAATGTGCCGTAAAAGCCTTCCTCGGTGATCTCGGTCACTAACAAATATTCCGTGTACGGGCGGGAGTGCTTATACCTTTCTGCCGTCCCATCGGTAAACAGGGAGAGGGCAGGGAAGTTGGGATGTACAACCACAGGAGTTCTGTCATATGGGTTGTAGGGATTTCTGTGGTAAAGCTCCCCGTCGGGCAGGTCAGAGCTTTCTTCGGACACCTCATAGGGTCCATCGGGCAGCTTGGATTCTTCTTTGGATCCCTCCTTCGAAACCTCCAAAACAAAGGACACCTCCATAGAGCTGCCTTCCTTTGGCTCCCCCTCGTTACACCCCGCCAAAGCGCAGAGCAAGCACAAAATCAACGTGAAGATGCAAAGTTTTCTGAACATACGAATACCTCCTGTTTTTTTCTTCACCCATTATACAACTAAAAAAGAAAAATTCCTCACGGATTTTTGGTTTTTTTGAAAAAAGTTTTTGAGCCTCATCCCAAAAAGTCAAGTCGGCACATTTCTTTTGGCTTATGCGTAGTTTTTCTATGCCGAACTGCAGCGCGTGACCAAGTCAGCTGTTCCCCCCACACGAAAAAGAAAGGCCCGCCGTGCAGGCGAGCCAATCTTTCTAAACAAGAAAGGAACTTATTCCGCGGGGATCATGGGAGCTACGTAGCTTTCCAGCATATCCAGCAAGGGCTTGCCGAAGGGAACGTGGTAATCCATGAAATTCCAGATATCGCCGTTCCATGCCTGACCGTAGATCTCGTTGGTATAGCCGTAGGGATATGCGATGTATCTGTCCCACTGATCGGAAATCACTTCGTTCTCGTAGGTGGTCATCATTTTTACCACAACGCGGTACTCGCTTCTGTAAGCGTAGTCCTGCGCAGAGCCGTAGTTGAAATACTCGTCACAAGCCTTTTGCAAACAGGTAACGAAGGTGTCATAGATCACTTTTGCTTCCTCGGGATTGTCGATGACAAGGCTCGCAACCAGCTCATGGGTGGATTCTCTGTAGATCTCAATCTGGACTCTGTGGGAGTTTTCTACCAGCTCGGTTTCTACAAAGGCATTCTCAAAGGTTTCGTCATAGAATAGAGGGGTCTCCGTAGCGCAGATGGGGCGCAGATTCTCGTCCCGTTCGCAGAAAGAACCGTTGCCGGAATGCTCAACCAGAGAAATGGTATGAGTAGCGCCTTCCAGACAGATGTAATCATATGCTGCGGTTTCCCGGGTTTCATTGCAAAAGGTCAGATGTCCGTTGTTGTAGGCGGCATATTGAATCTGATTATCTTCCAGACGAGGCATATCTACGAATGCGTAGTTGCATCCGTTTGCGGCAGTGATCGCATCGTGGTACGCAAAGAGACGCCAGAGAATCACGTCATAAACATCCTTGGCTACGTCGGGTGCAGTCCATATATCCAGTTTTTTGTATTCGTCGGAGGTGTAATACAGATAACCGTTGTAGGTCTTCACCGTATACACACCGCCCACCAGACTGCCCACCTCCAAGGTGTGGGAGGTGTAGAACATCCGCACGGTCTCCTCCACCATGGCGGTCATTTCCTCCAGAGAGAGGGTGAGCCATTCGCCGCCTTCACGGCGCTCCTGCAGGAGGGTCAGCTCCTCTTCGCTCAGGAAGGAGGCGATCAACTTGCCGTTTTCCTCGCGGATAGAACCGTTGCTTACCAAAGGCTTTGTTTCCCCGGGAACGGTGACTCCTTCGCCCTCCGCTTCCACCGTATCGATCTCCGGAACGGCAGACTCGCTTGGCAGGGGAGCTTCATCTTCCGTTGCGCCTGCCAGCAATGCCAGGCTTCCCGTGAGCAGAAGCGCAGAGGCGGTTACAAGGGCCAGAGTGATCCAAAGTATTTTTTTTGCTTTCATGAGTGTTTTTTCTCCTTTCTGAAATAGTAGGTAGGGAAACGACCCATCCCACGTGGGGGTGGGCTTTTCCCATCCTCCGAAAAGAAGTATAAAAAGAAAATGTTCTGGATTTGTTCTGGAATTGTTATGGATTTGTAAGATTTTTCGGCCCCAGCTTCACTTCCGCAACCGTGCCTTCTCCCACGGCGGAGCGGAAGGACAGCACCGCCCCGTGAGCGTCTGCGATCTTGGCACACAGGGAAAGCCCCAACCCCGTGCCTCCCTCACTGCGGGAGCGGGATCTGTCCGTGCGGTAGAAGGGCTGGGTGATGCGGGCAAGCTGTTCCTTTGTCATCCCTGCGCCGTTGTCGGTGACGGAAAGAAGAATTCCCCCTTCCTCCTCGCGGCAGGCCAGGGTCACCCTTCCGTCCTGCTTTTGCCTGCAGGCCTTCATAGCGTTTTCCGTCAGGTTGGAAAGCAGCATTTCCATCAGCAGAGGGTCGCAAAAAGCCGTGACCTCCCGGGTCTCTACGGAAAGCTTTACCCCAAGAGCTTCTGCCTTGGGCAACAGCATTTTTTCCACGCCCCGAAGCAAGTCTCCCACAGCCGTTTCCTCCCCGCGGATCCCGTTTTCCCGAATGAACGCCTCGTCCAAAAGCCGTTCCGCGATTTTTTCCAGCCGTTCGGCCTGGGAGATGATGTAATCTGCCGCCTCTAATTTTTCCTCCTCGGGGATGTTTGCGATCTGCAGGAATTCTGCGTATCCTCGGATGGAAGTGAGGGGAGTACGCATTTCGTGGGCAAGATCGTCCAGCATCCGTTGCTTGATGGCGGCGCTTTCCTCCAAACGGCGGGTGTGATCCTCCACGTGCTGTGCCATACGGTTGAAATCCTTCCCCAAAAGGGAGAATTCGTCCTTCCCGGTGTCGGGGGCACGGGCGGCAAAATTCCCTTTGGTCATCTCCTCGGCCACCGCCCGCAAACGCTCCAGGGGGGAGGCCAGCTTCCGAAGCACCAAAAACAAGCACAGCGCCAAGAACAGGGAAGCCAGCAGGGAAACGGGAACGTAGATCATTGCCAGGTGCCGAAAATCTTCGTCCAAATACCCAATGTCCTTGGCGTAGACAAGGGCGATCTCCCCCTTCTCCAATACCTGGGAGATGAGGTAGTATCGGCCGTCCTCCGTGCGTTGCTCTTTGGTATGCTCCGCCTTGGGGGACGTCAACCCCGCAGGCAGGGTGGAGACCGCCTCTCCCTCCGGAAAGGTAAAGGAGAGATAGATCCCCTTCTTTTGGTAAAACGTGCCGTAGGATTCCATCACCCGTTTTATGCTTTCTTCTCGGGAAAGGTAGGCGATATCGTTGGAGAAGGCCTCCGCGATCACCTTTTCCTCCGCTCCTGCGATGTCCTTGGCGGCGGACACGTTGTTTTTGTAGGTGTAAAAAGCAAGGGAGAAGATGCCTGCATTCAGGATCACCAAAAACAGCACCAAGGTCACCAAGTACGTTTTCTCTCTGAATTTCATGGCCCGCCTCCCTACGTCAATTCAAACCGATACCCCATTTTGTACAGGGTCTTCAGGCGGTCCTTCAAGTCCAGCTTGGCACGGATCTGGCGGATGTGTACGTCCACGGTGCGGGATTCCCCCTCGTAGTTGTATCCCCACACCAGGGTCAGCAGTTTTTCTCGGGAAAGCACGATGTTCCGATTCAGGATCAAGGTCTCCAGAAGACAGTATTCCTTGGGAGTGAGGCAGACCTCCAGCCCCTTGCGGAACACCTTCTTGGAGGAAAAGCGCACCTCGATATCGTCAAAAAACAGACTTTCCTCCTCCTTCATAGTCCGCCGCAGAACCGCCTGCACCCGCAACAGCAACTCTCTCAGCACGAAGGGCTTGGAGATGTAATCGTCCGCCCCCAGGGACAACCCCTTCAAGCGGTCGTCAATGCTTTCCTTTGCGGTCAAAAAGATTACGGGCGTGGGTCTCTTCATGCGGATTCTTACCAGCTCCAGCAGCTCAAACCCGTCCTTCCCCGGGAGCATCACGTCAAACACCATGAGATCAAAGGGGTTCTCCATGATGATCTCCGCGGCCTCGTTTCCATCGGATGCCTCCATGCAGGTGTGTCCCATCAGCTCCAAATTTCGCTTGATGAGATTGCGGATGGGCTTTTCGTCCTCTACGATGAGTATTTTTGCCATGCATTCGCCTCCTTTGGGGAGATTCTACACCCCAAATGTTTTGGATTTGTTATGAAAACAGGATACCACGAAAGAAATTTTCCTGTCAACCTTTTTTTCTCTTGCCTCTCGGGGAAAAATGTGGTAAACTATAAAAAACACGTAATTAAGGAATCAACAATATGGAACTCAAAGAAATTCTTTCCCACGTGGATCACACCCTGCTGGCGGTGGATGCCACTTGGGAGCAGATCAAAACCATTTGCGATGACGGCATGACCTACGGCACCGCCTCCGTCTGTATTCCCGCCGCCTATGTAAAACGCGCCAAGGAATACGTGGGGGATCGCTTGAAGATCTGTACCGTCATCGGCTTCCCCAACGGTTACGCCACCCCCGAGGCAAAGGCTTACGAGGCATTTGATGCGGTGCAGAACGGTGCCGACGAGATCGATATGGTAATCTGCGTAGGCGCCTTGAAGGACGGGCTGGACGACCGGATTGAGGAAGAGATCCGTCTGGTGAAAAAGCACTGCGACGGTAGGCTCTTAAAGGTCATTATCGAGACCTGCCTGCTGACAGAGGACGAGAAGATCCGTATGTGCGGTATCGTCTCCCGCGCAGGGGCAGATTATATCAAGACCTCCACGGGATTTTCCAAGGGCGGTGCTACCCGTGAGGACGTTGCCTTGATGAAGGCCCACGTTGCCCCTCACGTGAAGATCAAGGCGGCGGGAGGCATCTCCTCCCTGCAGGATGCAGAAGACTTTTTGGCGCTGGGTGCCGACAGACTGGGCACCAGCAGAATCGTAAAAATTGTAAAGGAGAACAAAAATGACTTACCCCACACCGCATATTAAAGCTACGCCGGAGCAGTTCGGCAAGACCGTGCTCATGCCCGGCGACCCCATCCGTTCCCGCTTCATTGCAGAAAACTTTTTGAAGGATGCCGTTTTGGTGAACAACGTCCGCGGCGTCCAGGGCTATACCGGCTTCTATAAGGATACCCCCGTTTCCGTCATGGCAAGCGGCATGGGTATGCCCTCCATCGGCATCTATTCCCACGAGCTGTTCAACGCCTTCGACGTGGATAACATCATCCGCGTAGGCAGTGCGGGGAGCATCCGGAAGGACGTGAAGGTGATGGACGTGATCATCGGCATGGGTGCCTGCACCGATTCCAACTTCGGCATGCAGTTCCGTCTGCCCGGTACCTTCGCCCCTTTGGCGGATTTCGGCCTCCTTTCCAAGTGCGTGGAAAAGGCAAAGGCGCTGAACATGGACAACTACCACGTGGGCAACGTGCTGTCCTCCGACCTGTTCTATGAGGACAATCTGAACCTCCCCGGCTATATGCAGTCCGTGGAGCTTTGGGGCAAGATGGGGGTTCTGGCCTTTGAGATGGAATCCGCCGCTCTGTATATGAACGCCGCCCGCTACGGTAAGCACGCCTTGGCCATCTTTACCGTATCCAATCACATCCTCACGGGAGAGGATCTCACCCCCGAGCAGAGAGAGACCTCCTTCACGGATATGATCAACCTGGCTTTGGAAACCGCTGTATGAAAAAGCGTGTCTTCTTAATCGTTTTAGACAGCGTTGGCATCGGAGAAGCCCGTGATGCCGCCGCTTTCGGGGATGCAGGGGCGCATACCGTAAAGAGTATCTCCCGCTCTCCCTATTTTGCCATCCCCAATCTGCTGTCTTTGGGTCTTGGGAACATTCCCGGTCTCTCCTTCCTTGGAACCGTGGAGAACCCCCTTGCCGCCTACGCCAGAGTGGAAGAGCGGAGCGCAGGGAAGGATACCACCATCGGACATTGGGAGATCGCAGGGCTGATTTCGGAAAAGCCCATGCCCACCTACCCGCAGGGCTTTCCCGCCGATCTGTTGGCAGACTTCTCCCGCTTAATAGGCAGGGAAGTGATCTGCAACAAGCCCTACTCCGGCACGGAGGTCATCAAAGACTACGGTGATGAGCATCTGCGCACCGGCGCCCTCATCGTTTACACCAGTGCCGACAGCGTGTTCCAGATCGCCGCTCACGAGGAGATCGTTCCCGTGGAGACACTTTACGAATATTGCCGTATCGCCCGGGAGCTTCTCACCGGAGAGCACGCCGTGGGCAGAGTCATCGCCCGCCCCTTCCTTGGAGAATCGGGCAATTACAAGCGAACCGCGAACCGCAGAGATTTCTCTTTGGAGCCCACAGGGGAGACGGTGCTGGACGTGTTGCGAAAAGAGGGCTTGGATGTCCTTTCCATCGGCAAGATCCGCGATATCTTTGCGGGCAGAGGCATCACCGAGAGTCACCCCACCCACGGCAACGAAGAGGGCATGGAATGCCTTTTGGAGTTGCAAAAACGGGACTTCCACGGCCTTTGCTTTGCCAATTTGGTGGATTTCGATATGCTTTACGGCCACCGCAACGATATAGACGGCTACGCCAAAGCCCTTTCTGTCTTTGACGGATGGTTGCCGTCCTTCCTTTCGGAGATGGGAGAGGAGGACCTCCTTCTCATCACCGCAGACCACGGTTGTGACCCCGGGGATCTCTCCACCGACCACACCCGCGAGAACGTGCCCCTGCTGATCTACGGCAAGAACTTAAAGCCTATGGATCTGGGTGTGCGGGAGACCTTTGCAGACATCGCCGCCACGGTGGCGGACTATTTGGGCGTGCCCTACGGTGAGGCAGGCAATGCCATCAAGGAGGCTTTTTGATGACCGATACGGAGCTTTTGACCTTAGCGGGGGAGGCACGCACCCGTGCTTATTCCCCTTATTCTCATTTTGCCGTGGGGGCGGCCTTGCTGTGTAAGGACGGCAGTGTTTACACCGGCTGTAACGTGGAAAACGCATCCTTCACTCCCACCGTCTGCGCGGAACGCACCGCCTTCTTCAAGGCAGTCTACGACGGCAAGCGGGCGTTTACCGCCATTGCCGTGGTGGGCGGTGCAGGGGACACTGTGGATCCTGCTTGTACCCCCTGCGGGGTTTGCCGTCAGGTATTAGCGGAGTTTTGCTCGGCAGATCTGCCCGTCATTTTGGGCAGCCCCGAGAATCCGCGTGTGCTGACG
>JAGBXS010000110.1 GCA_017629175.1 Clostridia bacterium | reverse complement strand
TCGGTCATCCAACCGGCCTTGTCAACCGTCAGGAGCATCTGCATATCTTCTTCGGTCACATCGGTACCGGTGCGGTCGATGGCATCGAGAGTCGGGAGGTAACCGATCGCAGTTTCCTGGGCAGCGCCTTCGCCGTCGCAGCGTTCAAACACCCACTTGAGGATACGGCTGTTATCGCCGTAGCCCGGCCACAGCCATTTGCCTTCCGGAGTCTTGCGGAACCAGTTGACACAGAAGATCTTGGGCAGGTTTGCGCCTTCCTTCTTGCCGATGTTCAGCCAGTGCTGGAAGTAGTCACCCATTGCGTAGCCGCAGAAGGGGATCATAGCCATGGGGTCACGACGTACAACGCCTACTGCGCCGGAAGCTGCAGCGGTGGTCTCGGAAGCCATGATGGAGCCAACGAAGGTACCGTGGGTCCAGTTGTAGGACTGGTAAACCAGGGGAGCGGTCTTAGCACGACGGCCGCCGAAGATGATAGCGGTCAGAGGTACGCCTGCGGGATTGTCGAACTCTGCAGAGATGCAGGGGCAGTTCTTAGCAGGTGCAGTGAAACGGGAGTTGGGGTGAGCACCGGAGGTCTTCACCTTGTCTGCCTTGTCATACTTGGTGTAATCCCAAACCTCGCATCTCCAGTTGAGAGCGTTCTTAGGAGGATTCTTGTCCAGACCTTCCCACCAAACGGTGTTGTTGTCGAGATCGTGGCAAACGTTGGTGAAGATGCAGTTCTTCTTGGTGGTCATCAGCGCGTTGTAGTTGGAATGCTCGTTGGTACCGGGAGCTACGCCGAAGAAGCCGTTCTCGGGGTTGCATGCCCACAGTCTGCCGTCGGAGCCCTTGCGGATCCAAGCGATATCGTCGCCTACGCACCATACCTTGTAGCCCTTCACTCGTTAGGTTTCCGGAGGAATGAGCATTGCCAGGTTGGTCTTACCGCAAGCAGAGGGGAATGCAGCAGAGATATACTTGATCTCGCCTTCGGGATTCTCGATACCCAGGATGAGCATGTGCTCAGCCATCCAGCCCTCGTTCTTACCCAGATAGGAAGCGATACGCAGAGCGAAGCACTTCTTACCCAGCAGAACGTTTCCGCCGTAACCGGAGTTGATAGACCAAATGGTGTTATCTTCGGGGAAGTGGCAGATGTATCTTTCGTTTTCATCCATGTTTGCTCTTGCGTGCAGACCCTTGATGAAATCGCCATCGGTGCCCATTGCTTCCAGAACGTTGGTACCAACACGGGTCATGATGATCATGTTCAGAACAACGTAGATGGAGTCGGTCAGCTCAATACCGTTCTTTGCGAAATCGGAGCCTACAACAGACATGGAGTAGGGGATAACGTACATGGTTCTGCCGGTGTAGGAGCCCTTGTAGAGCTTGCCCAGCTTGTTGTAGCATTCGGTGGGATCCATCCAGTTGTTGGTGTTGCCGGCGTCTTCCTTCTTGCGAGAGCAAATGAAGGTTCTGCCTTCTACACGTGCAACGTCATTAACTGCGGTTCTGTGCAGATAACAGCCGGGGAGCTTCTCCTGGTTCAGCTTGAAGAGCTCGCCGGTAGCGCAAGCCTCAGCGCGGAGCTGTTCAGCCTGCTCCTCGGAGCCGTCGATCAGAACGACTTCCTTAGGATTGACCAGTTCGATCATTTCGTCAAGCCAAGCGTTGACTTTGACATTCTTAATGCCGAGATTGTTCATCGTTTTTTCCTCCTGAAGAGAATTTATATTTTTTATTTTCTTTTTTCAATTTCATTGGCCACCAAAGCAAATTGCTGGGTGGAGAGCATTTCGCCGCGGATATCTGCCCGTAATCCCAGGGAAACAAGGATGTCTCCGATGTCCTCCTTGGTAAAAGCGGGGAAGTAGGCCGCCAAAGCGTTGCTTAATGTCTTCCGTCGTTGCAGAAAAGCCGCCTTGATCACTTCGAATAACAGCTCTTCGTTTTCTACGTGGAAGATGGGCTTCTCGTAAAGATCGATACGGATCACCGCACTGTCCACCTTGGGCTTGGGGGAGAAATTTCCTGCCGTAACGGTAAACAACCGCTTGACCTTACCGTAATAACCGATGGAAGCCGTGATGGCACCGTAGCCGTCCTCGCCGCTCTTGGAGCAAAGCCGTTCCGCAACCTCTTTCTGCACCATAACGGTGATACTGCGGAACCCGTGCTTCCCTTCCAAAAGCTTCATCAAAATGGGGGTGGTGATATAGTAGGGGAGATTTGCGCATACGCACACAGGCATATCCGGAAACCGCTCCGAAAGCAATGCCTCCAAATCCACCTTCATAATATCGTTTTCCACCAAACTGATGTTGGGGTAGGGCGCAAAGATCTCTGTCAACGGATCGATCAGCTCGTGGTCGATCTCTACGGCGACGATCTTCTTTGCTACCGGTGCAAGCTGTAAGGTCAAAGCACCCAGCCCGGGCCCGATCTCCAAAACACCGCAGGTCTCGTCTATACCGCTTTCCTTAACGATCCTTTGAGGGATGGCAGGGTTGGTAAGGAAGTTCTGCCCGTACTGCTTCTTTTTGTGAAACTGCTCGCTCATTCTTTATCGATAATGGTCAGGAACTTTGCGTTCCCTTCCAGGGCAATCTGTCCGTGGGGAATGGAGGGCTTGAAATAAATGCTGTCTCCCGCAGAAAGCTCCAAAACCTTCTCGCCGAGGATCACGCCGATCTTGCCTTCCAAAACGTAATTGAATTCCTGCCCGCCGTGAACCAGCAGCCGGGGCATGGCCTCCGAAGGGGAAAGGGTAACGATCATAGGCTCTTTGTCTCTGCCCTTGAAGTTGGTGGCAAGTGCCTCAAACTCGTAGCCCTCGTGACGCTGAATAGCGATACCCTGACCCTTACGGGTGATGCTATAATCCGCCATACGGGGTGCTTCTCCCGAGAGAAGCTCGGTAGCGTCCACGCCTAAAACCGCAGAGGTGGCGTAGATAACGCTGATGGGAATATCCGTCTGACCGATCTCGTACTTGCGGTACTCCTCTAAGGAGACTCCGATACGCTGGGCAACTTCCTCCTGCGTCATGTCCATCGCATCTCTGAGATACATGATACGATCGGCAATCTGATGAATTTGCTCGTTTACGCCCATTGGGAAAACCTCCTTTGAATTGGGACTCGTCGCATGACAAACCCTATTACTGCATCATAAAATCATACAAGATTATTATACCATATTATGCAAATAAGTCAAGAGAAAATCAAGGATTTTTCCTTTGTTTAACGAGATTTTCCAAATTGGACAAATTCTCCAGAATCCTTGCTCTTCCTCTCCACGAAAATGCAAAACGTCGAAACTCCTCATCGCTCATTTTTGCCACTTCCTCAGCGGAAAAATCGCCGTGGCGATGTTCTTTGAAAAAGGGCACGCGGGTGAATTCCCGATCGGCGTTCAGCGGGCAGATCTCTTGGCATCGGTCACAGCCCCAGGCAATTCCCTGCGCGCCGATCAAGGCGGCTTCCTCCTCCGTCAAACGCTTCTTTTGTGAGAGCGCGGAAAGGCATTTTTCCGGAGACATTCCTTCGACGGAGAGCGCCGTTCCGGGGCAGGCCGCTAAGCAAGCACCGCACCCAGTGCAAGAGAGAACTTCTCCCGCAGTCTCTTGGGTTTCCATATCCGTCAAAACAGACCCTAAAAACAAATAACTGCCGTAACGCTCGTTGATCAACATGGAATGCATCCCGATCACCCCCAGCCCTGCCTTTGCCGCCGCTTCTTTTTCGTGGATGGGGGAATGATCCGCGGAGCCGAAAAAATGTTTCACGGGAAAAGCTTCTTCAAGTTTAGGGATGATTCTATCAAACAGCCCCTTGAAGTACAGATGATAATCCGTTATGTGGGCATAAGCGGAAACGCCGTCAGTGTATACGCTTCCGTCATCGTAAGGCACCGCCAGAATGATGGCAGATCTGACCCACGGAGGCATCAGCTTCGGGTTGATCACCGTAAGAGAATCTGCGGGTAGAATACCAAAAAGATCGATTCCTTCCGCTTCCAAAATTTGTTTTACCGTCTCTCTCATATTTCCTCAGCTTTCTTGTCGATAAGAAAAATGCTGTGTTGCAAAAAATGCAACACAGCAAAAAATCAGTCGCAGATGTAGGGGATCAATGCAACGTGTCTTGCTCTCTTTACAGCGAGAGTAAGCTGTCTCTGGTGCATTGCGCAGGTGCCGGTAACTCTGCGGGGAAGGATCTTAGCACGCTCGGAAAGGTTCTTTCTGCTGCGGGGAATATCCTTGTAATCAATGTTAGTGATCTTATCTGCACAGAAGATGCAAACTTTCTTTCTTCTTCTGTTGCGCAGCTGAGGCTTGTTTTCTCTGGGCTCTCTTGCTTCGGTAGCAGGAGCGCGATCAACAACCTGTTCGTTCTGGTTCTCCATTGTGGTAACCTCCTTTTAAGTTTTTAGAATGGGAGCTCGTCGTCAGCGGAAAGGTCCTCAAAACCGGAATCCGGAGCGGAGCTGTAGCTGGGCGGCGCATCGTTGCCGTAGGGAGCAGGTGCAGAATATCCGCCGGAGTTACCCTTGTTCTCGACAAAAGTAGCCTCGTCGGCAACCACTTCCGTGGTGTAACGCTTTTGACCGTTTTGATCGGTCCAGCTTCTGGTCTGCAACTGTCCGCAAATCAGGATGGGCTTGCCCTTGTTGAAGTAACGCGCGACGAATTCAGCGGTCTGTCTCCAAGCGACAATGTTGATGAAATCCGTCTGCGGCTGTTCGCCCTGCTTGGTGAAGCGACGGTTAACAGCAATGCTGAAAGACGTGACAGAGACACCGCTGGGAGTTTTCTTCAGTTCGGGATCGGCAGTCAAGTTGCCCACCAAAATCACTTTGTTAAAGGATGCCATTGTCAATACCTACCTTTCAAAATTAACTGTCAGCTTACTCTTCGCAAGCCAAGACGAAAGAACGAAGAATGCCGTCGGTAATATTAAAGATTCTGGTCAGCTCAGCCGGGAATGCATGCTCGGACTTAAAGCGGACAAGAACATAATACGCCTCGTTCATGTCTTCGATGGGGTACGCCAGTCTTCTGACGCCCCACTCGTTCACACTCTCGGTCTCTGCGTTAGCAGCGATCAGGCTGGTGAACTTCTCAACGAGAGCCTTTACAGCCTCTTCGCCAAGAGAGTTGTCGATCAGAAACATGGTTTCGTACAGTTTCTTCTGTTCCATCTTGTAACACCTCCTTATGGACTGTTGGCTGTACACTTTCTGTACAGCAAGGAGAAAACTTAAAAGTTTTCATGCGGAATGAATTATACCACGCTTTTCACAAAAAGTCAAGGGCTTTTTTGCATTTTTTGACGAAATGTAATCCTTATTTTTCCACTTATTTTCTTTTTTGTGTCCCGAAATTAAGACAAACGTATAATCCGAGAAGCAAAACGGTACTGCCGCACAAAACCAGATAGCAAATCGGTTGGGAAACTTTTGTGCCAAAGAAATAAATATTGCAGTCAAACACATCCTTCAAGGTTTCCGTCAGCTCCGACGGCAGCCCAACCGTCTCCATCTCTCGTAAAGCACCCTCTAAAGCGTGGGTACGGAACAGCGATGTTGCGTAAGTTCCGGGAAGGAAAGAAAGGGCATTCCTGAGCCCTTCCGAAAATTGGGAAAGCGGCATGTATGCACCGCACAAAAAGCCGTACCCTGCACTGACGATGGTGCCCACGGCGGAAAGCTGTCCCTGGGTGGATAAAAAGTGATGAATTACTGAGGAAAGTGCTGTCCCGAAGGACACGGTCAGAAAAATATCCAAAAGCAAGAGCAAAACGTCTCCCGCAGAAAGATACCAGCCCACCATCCCCATATAAGCAAATCCGATCCCTGCCGTGATGTAACAGATCAGCAGGGTAGAAAGCATTGTAGCGAGATAATAAGACGCAGAAAGGGCGGAAGGATTGACGGGCGAAGCATCAAAATCACTTCTCGTGCCGTTGGCTTTGTCCTGCACCATCAGCATATTGGAGCAAAAGGCAACGGTAATACAGCTGACTGCAAGCAGGGAAGAGATCAGCTGTCCTCCCACAAAACCGTCGATCAACCCCTCCTCCAAAACAACGCCTTCCGGAAGATTGGTCACAAAGGAGTCACGGTAAACGTTCCCTAAAAAAGTAACGTACAAAACGAGAAGAATGGCAGGTGTGATCAAGGAGGTAAAGAACATTCCCTTGTCCTTGAAAAACAGCTTGCAGTTGCGGTAAATCAGCGTGCGTACTGTGGTCATGACAAATCACCTCCCAAACCTTTCTTCCCGGTTGCGTTTAAAAATACGTCGTCCATTTTTCCCTTGACAACTTCAAAATCATTAAACAGCTCCGGGTGTTCCAAGAGCATATCCTTCACTTGGGAAACATCCGAGAGTATTACGCGGAAGTGGTCTCCGACCCGCTCGTACTTTTCCTCAAGGCGCTGTACCGCTTCCTCGGAAACACCGTAAAGGGTTAGGGAGTCAAAGGCAAAACGATTTTTCAGCTCCAAGGGCGTGCCTTCCGCAATGATGGAGCCTTTATCGATGATCACTACGTGATCCGCATCGGCCGCCTCCTCCATATAGTGGGTGGTCAAAAACACGGTGGTTTTGTTGTCTCTGCGCAACGACGAAATAACGTTCCAGATGGTTTGTCTCGTTTGAGGATCAAGGCCGGTGGTAGGCTCGTCCAAAATAAGAATTTTCGGTTTGTGTAAAAGCGCTCTGGCAATATCGATCCGCCGTCTTTGTCCGCCGGAAAGCTTGCCCACTGGGCGTTTCAGCAACGGTGCAAGCTCTAACAGCTCCTGCAGCTCCCGTAATCTGCTCTTGAATGCATTTCCGGTGATCCCGTAAAGCGCCGCTCTGCTTTTCAGATTGTCGAAAACAGATAAAGAAGAGTCCAACAAAGAATTCTGGAACACCACGCCGATTTGTTCCTTCACCGTGGAAGCCTCATCGGCAATGTCGTGTCCGCAGACCAAGACCTGCCCTGCATCCATTTGAAGCAATCCGCAAAGGATGGAGATGGTAGTACTCTTTCCGGCACCGTTTACCCCCAAAAAGGCAAACAATTCTCCCTCTTTAACGGAAAATGACAAATTGTTGACTGCCTTGATCTCTCCAAAACTTTTGCAAAGACCGTTTATTATAATCGATTTTTCCGCCATACGACAGATCCTTTCAAAGAATACTTACAAATTTTATATCATATCTCGCAATATTTGTCAATCTTTTTTCATCTTTTATCCGCACGCTTTGATTGACAACCGATGTTGAGTGTGGTATCATAATTTCAGAAAAACTGTTCAGGAGGAATGTGCATGACAAGAGAAGAAATCGCTTCCGTTGTAGCCTCCCAAAGGGCTTTCTTTGAAACCGGCGAAACGCTGTCTGTGAAATACAGAATATCCGCACTGAGAAAACTGAAAGAAGTCATCGAAACCAATCAAGATCGCCTCAACGACGCTCTGGGAAAGGATCTTGGGAAATCCGAGTTCGAGGGATATATGTGTGAGATCGGTATGGCACTTTCCGAGATCTCTCACATGTTGAAGCATATTCGTTCCTATGCACGCGTAAAGCGTGTCCGCACCCCCATGGCACAGTTTCCATCCACTAGCTTTCAGGTGCCCTCTCCCTACGGCGTCACCCTCATCATGAGCCCTTGGAACTATCCCTTTCTCTTGACCGTCGGCCCCTTGGTGGACGCCCTTGCCGCAGGAAATACCGCCGTTGTCAAGCCCAGCGCCTACTCTCCCGCAACAAGTGCTTTGATAACAGAGCTTCTTTCTTCCGTCTTTCCGTCGGAATACGTAGCGGTGGTCACGGGCGGCAGGGAAGAAAACAACTTTCTCTTGGAGCAGAAGTTTGATTACATCTTCTTCACGGGGAGCAAATCCGTGGGAAAAACCGTTTTGGAAAAAGCAAGCAAGTACTTGACCCCCGTCACCCTGGAATTGGGCGGCAAAAGCCCATGCATCCTGGACGAAACCGCCGATATGAAGCTTGCGGCTCGCCGCATCGTGTTCGGCAAATATCTCAACTGCGGCCAAACCTGCGTCGCCCCGGATTATATCCTTTGCCACGAGTCTGTCAAAGATTCCTTTATGACTTTCGTAAAAGCGGAAATTGAAAGACAGTATGGCGCAGCTCCTCTCTCCAACTCCAATTACGGCAAGATGGTCAATGCCAAGCACTTTGACAGAGTGTTCTCTTTGCTCGACCCCCAAAAGGTTACCCATGGGGGCAACGCCAACCGGGATTCCTTGCAGATTGCCCCTACGGTGATGGACAACGTTACCTGGGAGGATGCTGTGATGCAGGAAGAGATCTTTGGACCCATCCTGCCCATACTGACCTTTAAGTCCATCGATGAGGTGATCCTTGCAGTCCGTTCCCACGACAAACCCTTGGCACTTTACGTGTTTACAGGTGACAAAACTTTTGCCAGACGTATCACCAACGAATGCTCCTTTGGAGGGGGATGCATCAACGACGTGATCATCCACCTTGCCACCTGCAACATGGGCTTCGGCGGCGTTGGAGAAAGTGGCATGGGTTCCTATCACGGAAAAGCGGGCTTCGATACCTTCACCCACTACAAAAGCATCGTGGACAAGAAAAATTGGATCGACCTTCCTATGCGGTATCAGCCCTACAAGCCCTTCTACCGTAAGCTGTTGAATATGTTCTTAAAATGACAAAAAGCCTGTTGCAAAGTAACTTTCGCAACAGGCTTTTCCTTTAGATGTTCACCGGGTAATCTCCGTATCCCATACAACAGCTAATGCCGTTGGTTTCGCCCTCACGGGTAGTCTCCAAAACGGCGATCAGAATACACAAACCGCTGTGATACATATCGTTGATCTTATAAGTACGTCCCAAAGCCTTATGCTTTGAGATCTCCTCAAATACGATCTTTCGTTGAATCAAAAACTCAAGCGGCTCCTCCAAAACAGATTCTTCCACGCTCAGACGTTCCGCCAACTCATAAATGCTGATCTCACTCATAGAAATGACGGCAAGAACGATCTTCAAGCGCAACGGATCCGAAAGCGCCTCCAAAAGGGGAACGGCAAACCGTACAGTTGTATGATCCACTTCCCGGAAGAAATCTTTAGTCACAAGCGCACCAAAGCCCTTACTCCAAAGCAAGGAAAGACCTCCCTTGTTTGAAATATGATTAGGACAAGGGGATTCAAAGGAATCCTTTACCCACCTTCCCCGGAAAATACCGTGATGCGCCGCCGCAAATACCTGCAACGCCTCCCGATAGGACTCCTCGGACATCTGTGGATTCTCGGCGATTTTCCTGAAGATCTTTTCATTGATATCGTCGTATACCAGATCCTTTCCCTTATACAGATAATCAATGCTCACCCCGAAAGCAGAAGCGATCAAAGGGAGGGTCTGTACGTCCGGTAAGCTCGCTCCCGTTTCCCATTTGGATACCGCCTGGGAGGAAACGTTCACCGCCTGTGCCAGCTGCTCCTGTGTAAGTCCTTTTGCTTTTCTCAGCTCTGCTATGTTCTTCGAAATATCCATAATTATCGTTCCTTTCGTTTTTTGCCCACAGCGCCTTGGGTCTTGCATAAAGCATAGCATATTCTGAGAGGGATAGCAACAACTTGTTTTTCTACATAGTCAACTGCCGGTTGGCACTGAATAATATTATTCAACTGACGGTTGTTTCCCCCTTTTTAATGCGCCGGTACAAGGGAATGGCCGCCAAGGGGAACAAGACACCCACCAGCATTCCAAGCTTCAAGCCCATCTGCTCGGGGGAAAGGCTCAATGCTTCTGCCAAGGAAAGAAGCCATGGGTTCTCCATGGAAAAGTCCGTGATCACGCCGATCAGCTGAGGTCCCACGGAAGCGCCCAAGTCACCACCCGCCGCCATCATGGCGTAGAGAAACACGCCACCGCTTGGGAAATACCCGGAGGCTACGATCAAGCTCCCCGGCCAAAGCATGGAAACACAGAACCCGCAGAACCCGCAGGCAACAAGGCCCAACAGCGGGAACGGGGTAAAGGCTGCGGCGAGGTAACACACCACCGCACCCATAGCACCGAAGAACAACGCATTTCCCGCGTTTTTTCCCAGCTTGGCGTAAAGGCTTCTGCCCAAGCCCAGCATTGCCGCAAACATTGCAACGCCGAAGATATCGCCCCAAACCTTATCAATGCCCAACGCACCCTCTAAGTAGCCGGAGGCCCATTGTGCCATGGTACACTCTGCCGCACCGCCTAAGAAGATGGCGCCAACGCAAAGCCAAAGGGTCTTGTTTTTCAAATAACTTACCACCCCGGAAACCCTCTCCGGAGTCTCCATCTTAGGGATCTCCGTGCCGCAATACAGCACCGCAGAGAGGGCAGGGATCAACGCCATGAAAGTCATCAGCCAATGCCAGTTTTCTTTCCCGAAGGCCAGCAGGAACAAGGTTCCCGCCGCGATCACCCCAACAACGCCCCAGGCGTAAATAGAGTGGAGCTTGCTCATCTCTCTGTCGGGATTTTCCGCAGGAATGGCGGCAATCACCGGGCTGATCAACACCTCCGCAAACCCGCTTGCCGCAGAGAAGATCATCGTTCCCAATACAAAGCAGAGATAAATCTGCCCCGGAAATACGAAGGGGAGAAATGCAAACAAAAGCAACCCCGCCACCGCCAAAACGGGAGTCAGCTTCACCATCCGCGGAATGTTAAACCGATGGGAAAAGAAGGAAAAGATCAGATCCACAAAAAGCTGGGTGGAGAAATTGATCAAAACCAAAAGTCCCAAAAGGGAATAAGAGATCCCGTAAAGCTCGCGGAAGGTCAAAAACAGCATGGGCGGCAGATTTCCCACCACCGCCATGGAAATATTCACTGTGTAGCAAGCAAATTTTAACCGCGTGTATTTCATAGGTATCTTATGAATCTCCCAAAGCCGCCAGAGCGCCTTTTAAATTGTTCCGTTCCTCCAGGGTTTCCGAAACACTTTTGCCCGTTACAGGGTCGTACATGTATTGATAGCAGAACATCACCACGCCGGTGCAGTCTTCCTGATCCTCCAGATATTCCAGACACCGCTTCAGAACGTCCTTATGGTTCTTCCATTCGTCCTTACCGCTTCCCGCGTAGTTGTCCACACCGCTTTGCGCCTTGCCCAAGGTCATACCAGCCCACAAAGTCACGTTATCGTTCTTAATAATGCTCTTCCAGGTGCGGTACACGGATTTGAAATCGTGGGTCTGATGCTCCAGCCCAAAATAGATCTGCGGGCAAATATAATCGATATACCCGTCTTCCTTGCACCAGGTATAAACGTCTGTATACAGCGTTTCGTACCCTTGCTGTAAATTGCCCATGGGGCTGATTCCAAAGAGAAGGTCCTCGTCAACGCTTTTTACCGCAGCGTAGATCTCTCGCACCATGGCGTTCACGTTTTCGTAGCGGAACTTGGAGAGGGACATCGTTCCTCCGGCTGCCTTGTATGCATCGTATGATAACTTGTCAAAGCTTGCATTCGTGGTGGGGTAGAAGTAATCGTCCATGTGAATTCCGTCCACCGCATATTTTTCGCAGATCTCTCTTGCACCGTCCGCAATCAGCTCCCGCACCTCTTTGTGAGCGGGATTGAGATACCACCGCCCGTCTACCTCCGCAATGAGATCACCCTTGGCATCTTCGTCGTCGTACCATTTTTTGATCTGATACCCATCGCCGATCTGCTTGATCTCGGCAGACTTCATCAAGCGCATAGGGTTGATCCACGCGTGCACGGAAAGCTCAAGCGCATGCGCCTGGCTGATCAACAGCGCAAAAGGATCGTATTCCAGCTCCTTGCCATAACTGCCACTGGCATAACGGGAGGGCGGGTAAAGTTCACTGGGATACATGGAGTCCCCAAAAGGACGCACCTGCACGATCACGGTGTTGTAACCGTCCTTGGCCACGTTTTCCAAAACCTGTTTCACCAAAGGCAGATACTCCTCCGCAGGGCGTTGCTTTCCGTCGGCGGTGTATACCGACATCATATCGTATTGGGAGAGCCAAACGGCTTTCACGTATGTACCCATAGTCTCCTCCGGAGGCAAACTGATTTCCGTATCGTTGCCGGATTCTTCTCCTTCATGGGAAGAATTGCTTTCCGAGCTCTCGCCCTTTTCTGTGGAAGAAGCAATGCTTTCCATTGCACCGCCTTCCGAGGATTCCTCAAAAATGCTGGGCGGCTCCATCACGCAGGAGGTCAATAACAACCCGCAAAGCATCGACAAAAAAATACGTCTGAAAATATGTTTCATAAAATCAAATCCGTTCTTCGTTTTCTCTTTATAAGTATAGCATATCCCGCTGAAAAAATCAATACCGATCGATTTCGACAAAATGTCTCAAAACGTCTTTTCCTGACGTTCTAAAAAATTAACTCACGGTTAAATCCGATTGAATTCTGTTCCCTTGCAATTTGCTTCGTTTGTGCTATAATAAAACACGAAGCAAGGCCTTGCGGAACATTACCTTTCAAAGGAGAACCAACAATGGACATGAACATCGGACAAACCATCAAACGCCTGCGCCGGCAGAAGGATATGACCCAAGAACAGCTTGCACAGCTTCTGTGCGTTTCCTCCGCCGCCGTCAGCAAATGGGAAGCGGGGAACACGTACCCCGATATCACCATGCTCTTTCCCTTGGCGCAGATCTTTTCCATCTCTATCGACGAGCTGATGGGCTACGACAAAGAAAGCACCCAAGCAGAGATCGATTCCATTTTGCAAGAAGCCCGTACCGCCCGCAGAAACGGATTGCTGGAGAAAGCCCAAGAGCTCCTCACAGAAGCCCGCAAGAAATACCCCCATGACTACCGCATTATGAACACGTATATGTGGGATATTGCCGGCGGTTCCGCAGACAACGATCCCGTTGTCCTGTTAGCCCATAAAGAAGAGTTTTTGCAGATCTGTAACTGTATCCTCGACGGCTGTGACGACGAAAGCATCCGCTTGGAGGCCATGTATATGAAAGCCAAACTCCTTCACGCCGCGGGGAACACAGAAGAAGCCTTGAAGATCTTAGAGGAATTTCCCACGTGGTTTATGACGCACGGGCAAAAAACCGAACAGCTTTTTGCCAAGGATACCTCGGAATTCCGCTATTGGAACGAGCGGAATATCTACGGTTTGCTTGACGTCGTTTTCAGCAAGATCGCCAGATATTTCTGGCACGATCCCGATCTTGCCGCAGACGAAAAGATCTTTCGGATAGAACGCCTTGCGGATTCTTTTGCAACCCTTTCCTCCGCGGAAGGCTATGAATTCCTCTCCGTACCTGCCCAAATGCTGTATTCCATGCTTGCAGGACGCCTTTATGAAGACCGATTGCAGGATCTGCTCCGCGTGCGGGAAAAACAGTTTGAAGCAATGGAAGCCCTCTATATCCATGCAGGAAACTCCTCCGTCTTAAAGGAATTACTCCAAAAGACCTACGGCACCGATCGACCTTTGGAATATCAATTGCATTGGCTGGAGACCTCACAGTGGTCAGGCCATATTGCTTTGAGAAACCACAAGGAGTATACCGATCTGCTTACCCACTGGCAGGAAAAACTGAATTAACAAAACAAAACCGAGCGTCTCGCATCTTGCAAAACGCTCGGTAATATTTTTATCTCTCTCGCTTCAAACGGAACTCTACGGAGCTTCTCAGATAGGTGAGATAGTCCTTATCTCTGCACATTTCCTTACCGTGCACGTCGGAAAGCTTTGCCACGGGTCTGCCGTTGACGTACTGCAGCTTGATAACAATGTTCAGCGGATCCACGCCGGTATCGTTGGAGCAGAAGGTTCCGATTCCAAAAGAAACCTTCGCTTTATCCTTGAAATGATCGTAAAGCGCCTGGGCGCGGTCAAAATCCAAGCTGTCGCTGAACAGCAAAAGCTTTGTCTTGGGATCCACCCCGTACTTCTTGTAATGGGCAATGATCTTCTCACCCCACTCAAAGGGATCTCCGCTGTCGTGACGCACACCGGTGTAGTTGTTCACCATGGCGCGGTTGAAATCCAAAAGGAACAGATTGGTGGTGATAGTATCCGTCAAAGCAGTACCGTTGTCGCCCTGGTATTCGTCGTACCAATCCTTCATGGCGTAATGATTGGTATACGCCAAGGGAATGGAATCGATACCCTGATACATCTGCACGAATTCGTGAGCGTACGTACCGATGGGGGTCACGCCGTGCTTCATGGCGAGATACACGTTGGAGGTACCTACGCAGTTCTTTGTTTCGTTGCAAAAACGCTGAACAACCACGTCCTGCCACTCTCTGGAAAGTCTTCTCCGACAGCCGAATTCCGCAAACTTGAAGCTATACTTCCCGTCGTTGAAATCCTTGATCTTCCGGCTCAGCTTTTCTTCGGCGGATTTTCTCAGTGCCTCGTAGTCATAAGCCATGCGGAAGTATACCTCGTTGACGATCTCCAAAAGATAGATCTCAAACTGCATGGCAGAGAACAACGGCCCGTTGACCACAATGGAAAGCTCGCCCTCCTCGGATCTGGAAACGGTAACGTAATCGCGGAGAGGGTGCCAAAGGCGCAAAAACTCCACGTAGTCATTCTTCAAGAAGCGAATGGAACGGAGATATTCCAGCTCGTCCTTCTTGAAGCGAAGCTTGCAAAGATGATCGATCTGTGCGTTGATCTCCTCCACCATTTCCTCGGTGAAGACGATGCCCTGGTTTCTGCACTTGAAATAATATTCCCCGCAAAGATCGGTGTGCTTATGGAAGATCACCTGATCCATATTGAATTTATATAAATCAATATCCAAAAGGGAAGTGATAATAGGTTCGAATTTCATGTTTCTATCCTCAATTAAAGTACGTTGATCTGGCAGAATCCCATGGTGGTCAAAGCCGCCTGATGAGATGCAGGGGTCACTCCCGCACAGCAGGAGCTGTCCACGGAGATCTCTGCCTCGGGGAAATTCGCCTTCAAAAGAAGCGCGTTGGACACCACGCAGATATCCGTACAAAGCCCGATCAGATCGATAGAGAATGCTTCCTCGCCTGCGGCGTCCTTGATCATACCGGGCAGATCCACACTGCCGAAGGTGATCTTCTCCACGGGGGTATACGCCTTTCCTTCCAATGCTTTCGCCACATTGGCATCCAGCTTCCACCCATCCGTGCCCTTGATACAGTGAGGAACGGGAAGCTTTTTGCCCTCCGCGGACTCCATATAATTTTCAAAATGGGTGTCATAGGTCACGAAGATCTCGCCGTCAAAGTCCTCGATCTTCTTCACCACGTTTTCCACGATGGCAACGGCCTCGGGTGACCCCAATGAACCGTCCACAAAATCCTTTTGCATATCTACCACTACCAAGAACTTCTTCATATCACGAGCTTCCTTTCCTTTGTAACTTTATAGGTTAGTAGCCATTTTACCAAATCTTATCCAATCTGTCAAGAGGAAACTGTTTTCCGCAAAACGTACCAAACATTTGGCTCGGAAAATCCCAATACAGACTTCACTCTACGTCTTCCACGCCCATCAGCTTTCGCAAATCTCCCAAGCTCTTTTCATATTGTGCCCGAGTAATCGCACCGTTGCCTAAAAAGGTATCCAGCAAGGCTTTTTGATTCAAAAACAACTGCCGCTTTTTTTCCTCCGGCGATAAGTTTGACCATTCTGTTTTTTCCTGTTCTTGCATCGCCATTACGCACCTTTCCAAGCAGAATACCACGTCGGTACCGGGTTTTGCATATTGTCATACCAAGAAAGCACTTCCTTCGCCTGGTTCAGCATGGTATCAATTTCACCCTGGCCAAAAGGAATCGCCCAATACACCGAGGAAAGGGTATTGCTGGCAATATAAAGGGCAAGCAACCGCCAGAATTCCATGGGTACTTCGCCGTCAAAATATCCGTTCACCATGCCGGAAGCAAAAACAGGCGCCTTCTGTGCACACCATACGATACGGTTGAACTCCTCCCATGGATCACCAAAGTCGTTGCGGTTGAAATCAATGATCTGCAAAGCACCCTTCTCATCGATCATCATATTCCCGATATGATAATCTCCGTGTTGATAGCATTGCGGCCTGCCCTTCAACAAATAGCGATTGGCATCTATATAGTCAATAAACGCCTGCCCGTTTTCGTATTTGATAGGGCACTCACTGTATTTTTGGATCTTGTAATCCATCTTACGGTTGAAGCGGCTTTCCCAATCCTCTTGTGCCTCGGGTGCGGGAATGGAGTGGATCTTCCGTAAGATCCGCCCCGCCTCCAGCCCGTAGGCGTATTGCATGGATTCGGAGAGGGAAGGGATCACGTCCTCTGCATCCTCACCGTCGATCCAGCTTTGCAGGGAGTAAACGCCGTCCTCGCAAGTGCCGAATTCCAAGGGCCGACACATGGGCACCCCGAGAGCGGCAACCAGCTTCATCATGTCAAACTCCGCACGCTTCTTTTCTTCCTGCGAAAAAGCGGAAATACGCAAAAGATACTTCGTACCCGTTTCGTCCGTCACGCAATACTTTTTGTCGCTCGACCAGCCCTTGTTGATTGGCTCTTTCGAAACAAAATTCATTTTAACTCCTTCAAAATCGTCCGCTCTATAAACGTGGCAACCCCGTCTTCATCATTACTGCTTGATCTCGTCCGCCAAATGCTGCTTGGAGGGCTGATTTCCGTTGGGGAAACGGTTGGTATACCCCTTTGCCAATGCGTAAAGCTTTTCCATTTCGTGTCTCCCTTTCCAAAAATTATCTTCCCAAAACGTCACGGTTTAAGGCGTTTAGGAACTCCGTCTCGGTATATAGGATGTACTCTCCGAAGCGATCTCCGCTTTCCAATGCAATCTGCTTGCTTTCCCAGTTCAAAAGCACCTTCCGCGGCATGGAGTTCATAATAATGATCTTTTTATACGGCGAGGAATAGTCAAATTCAAACCGTTTCTTGTATTGGAACAGATCGTAGCCCAAAACGCTTGCGGAAAAGGTGAACTCCATCCAGCCCTCCTCCGAGAACACCAGGGGTTCTCTTACGTTCCGCCCGCAAAGCATCTTGCAGGAGAAGCTTTTCCCGTCGCAGTGCACCGTAAAGCTTTCCCCGCTGTAAGGACGGAACAGGGACGCGTAAGGCTTCTCGATCTTCGAGAGCCTGCTTTTGTTTTCCCGGGAAATCTGCGCAAGCTTTTTCAAGAACTTCCGTCGGGAGAAAATTCTTTTTGCGTATTTCGCGGCAAAGAACGCTCCCACCAAAACCAGGATCCCCGTGAGAAACGCAGGTGCGGAAGGATCGTCAAACAGCTTGGGCAGATTGACAAACAGCGGAATGATATGGGGTACCAGATAGCTTGCCGCCAGCCCGCCGATGATATAAACGAGAGTGCGCCCCCAAAATCCTCTGTTGTATTTTTTCTCCGTCAGCTCTTTTTCATCCTGCTTTTCCCATATTCCGCAAGCCCCGCGGTATGCAAGGAGGGTCAAGCCAAACAATACCGCCGTAAGAAGCAGGGTGACCAACAGCTTTTGCCCTCCTGCAGGCAGATAAAGCATCGCCAGCAATTTAAAAGCGGGGAAGAGATCCAGGGGCAGAAGATAGAACAAAAGCACAAACGCCCCTGCACGAGTCCAAAAAGCCATATCTCCCAAGAGGATCAACATCTTCGCAGGCGTTTCCTCCTTTTTGCGCAGGTATCGCAGCCGAAAATCTTCTTCATGAACAATTGCGGGCTTGATAAAAGAAGAAAACGCAAGCAATAGGATGCCAACGCAGATCCAGCCGAACAGCTCTGCGGTGATATAGGTCTCCGTTACGGTGAGGAAGGGATCGTCGATCTTCGCAAAGTAAAATACCACCTGCGAGATG
>JAGBXS010000109.1 GCA_017629175.1 Clostridia bacterium | reverse complement strand
GAATCCCCTGCTCGTATCGGGTCGTTCGGGCGCTCGCGCTTCCATGACCGGTATGATGGACACCATCCTTAACCTCGGTATCAACGAGGACGTTGTAGAGTACATGGCAGAGAGCTCCGGCAATGCAAGATGGGCTTGGGACTGCTACAGAAGATTCATTCAGATGTACTCCGACGTCGTTATGGAGGTTGGTAAGAAGTATTTCGAAGAGCTTATCGACAAGATGAAGGAAGAAAAGGGCGTTACCCTTGACGTTGAGCTTACCGCTGACGATCTCAAGGATCTCGCTAACCAGTTCAAGGCAGAGTACAAGGCGAAGATCGGTACCGACTTCCCCTCTGACCCCAAGGAACAACTTATGGGTGCAATCCAGGCGGTATTCCGTTCTTGGGATAACCCCAGAGCAAACGTTTACAGACGCGACAACGATATCCCTTACTCCTGGGGTACCGCAGTTAACGTACAGATGATGGTATTCGGTAACATGGGTGAAACGTCTGGTACGGGTGTTGCGTTCACGCGTGACCCTGCGACCGGTGAGAAGAAGCTCATGGGTGAGTTCCTTACCAACGCACAGGGCGAGGACGTTGTTGCAGGCGTTCGTACTCCTATGCCCATCGCAGAGATGGCAGAGAAGTTCCCCGGCGCCTTCGAGGAATTCAACAAGGTATGTGCGATCCTGGAGGATCACTACCGCGATATGCAGGATATGGAGTTTACCATCGAGGACGGTAAGCTGTATATGCTCCAGACCAGAAACGGTAAGAGAACCGCAAAGGCTGCTCTGAAGATCGCTTGCGATCTGGTTGACGAGGGCATGATCGATAAGAAGCAGGCTGTTGCTATGATCGATCCCCGTAACCTGGATACCCTGCTCCATCCCCAGTTTGACACCAAGGCTTTGGCAGCGGCTACTCCCGCAGGCAAGGGCCTGGGCGCTTCCCCCGGTGCGGCTTGCGGTAAGGTTGTCTTCACCGCAGAGGATGCCGAGGCTTGGAACAACCGCGGCGAGAAGGTGATTCTGGTTCGTCTGGAGACCTCTCCCGAGGACATCACCGGTATGAAGGCTTCTCAGGGCATCTTGACCGTTCGCGGCGGTATGACCAGCCACGCAGCGGTAGTTGCACGCGGTATGGGTACCTGCTGTGTATCCGGTTGCGGCGACATCATTATGGATGAAGAGAACAAGAAGTTCACCCTGGCAGGCAAGACCTACAACGAGGGCGACTATATTTCCATCGACGGCTCCACCGGTAAGATCTACGACGGCATCATCCCCACCGTTGATGCTGAGATCGCAGGTGAGTTCGGCCGTATCATGGCATGGGCTGACGAGTTCAGAACTCTGAAGGTTCGTACCAACGCAGACACCCCCGCAGATGCCAAGAAGGCTCGCGAGCTGGGTGCTGAGGGTATCGGTCTCTGCCGTACTGAGCATATGTTCTTCGAGGCAGACAGAATTGCCGCATTCCGCGAGATGATCTGCTCCGATACCGTAGAGGAGCGCGAGGCGGCTCTTGCTAAGATCCTGCCTTACCAGCAGGGCGACTTCGAGGCTCTGTACGAGGCTCTGGAAGGCAACCCCGTTTGCATCCGCTTCCTGGATCCTCCTCTCCATGAGTTCGTTCCCACCGAGGAAGACGACATTGCAGCTCTGGCACAGGCACAGGGCAAGACCGTTGAGGACATCAAGAACATCATCACCGGTCTCCACGAGTTCAACCCCATGATGGGTCACCGTGGCTGCCGTCTGTCCGTCACCTATCCCGAGATCGCTAAGATGCAGACCTCCGCTGTTATCCGCGCGGCTATCGCTGTGAAGGCAAAGCATCCCGATTGGAACATCGTTCCCGAGATCATGATCCCCCTCACCGGCGAGGCAAAGGAGATGAAGTTCGTTAAGGACATCGTGGTTGCTACCGCTAACCAGGAGATCGCTGATGCAGGCGTTGAGCTCAGCTATCAGGTTGGTACCATGATGGAGATCCCCCGTGCTTGTCTTACCGCTGACGACATTGCAAAAGAGGCTGAGTTCTTCTGCTTCGGTACCAACGACCTGACCCAGATGACCTTCGGCTTCTCCCGCGATGACGCAGGTAAGTTCCTGACCGCTTACTACGACAGCAAGATCTACGAGAACGATCCCTTCGCGAAGCTGGATCAGAACGGTGTTGGTAAGCTGATGGAGATGGCTGTTGCTCTGGGTAAGAAGACTCGTCCCGAGATCCACTGCGGTATCTGCGGTGAGCACGGCGGCGACCCCGTATCCGTTGAGTTCTGCCATAAGATCGGCCTGGACTACGTTTCCTGCTCTCCCTTCCGCGTTCCGATCGCACGCCTCGCCGCTGCACAGGCTGCTATTAAGGCAAGCAAGTAATTAGATTTATCAAACGCCAAACGATCCCCTCGGGTTATCCGAGGGGATTTTTCGTGAAAAGCCTTGACACTGCAACAAAAGGGGAATACAATATAAAAAACGCGGTGGAACTTTTTTGGAAGCAAATCGCCAACAGAACGCGGGGAGGGGAAGAAGACATGAAAACAAAATATCTTGCCATCCTTTATGCTATCGCCGCCGCGGGGTTGTACGCTGTGAATGCGCCCTTTTCCAAGGTTTTGCTGGAGCAGGTGCAACCCACCATGATGGCGGCGTTTTTGTACCTTGGCGCAGGGAGCGGGCTGTTCGTTTACGGTGCCGCCTTGAAAGCGGCCGGCAAAACCCCTTCCGCGGAGCCTTTGACCAAAAAAGAACTGCCTTACACCTTGGGAATGATCCTGCTGGATATCATCGCGCCCATTCTTTTGATGCTTGGGGTGCGCATCTCCACCGCCGCAAACGTTTCTTTGATGAACAATTTTGAGATCGTTGCAACCTCTCTGGTGGCGTTGCTGGTTTTCAAGGAGAAGATTTCAAGACGGCTTTGGATCGCCATTGGCCTGGTGACGGTTGCCAGTGCCATCCTCACCTTTGAGGGGGCAGGAGCGTTTTCCTTTAACGTAGGCTCTCTGTTCGTCTGCGGCGCGTGCCTCTGCTGGGGCATTGAGAACAACTGCACCAAGATGATCAGCAGTAAGAGCACCACCCAGATCGTGGTGTTGAAGGGCATCTTCTCGGGGTTGGGAAGCCTGCTGGTTGCCTTTCTGGTTGGGGAAGAGGTTCCCGGGATTTCTTGGATTCTGTGGGCGTTGCTTTTGGGGTTTGTGTCCTACGGATTGAGCATCTATTTGTACATCAAGGCGCAGAAGGATTTGGGCGCCGCCAAAACCAGTGCGTATTATTCCATCGCACCCTTTTTGGGAGTGACCTTCGGGATGGTGCTTTTGGGCGAACGCCCCGGGGTGCAGTTCTACGTGGCACTGGCGGTGATGGTGGTGAGCACTTGGCTGATGATGCGGGATACATTGAAAACGGAGGAAGCCTCGTGAACGGAAAATTGTTTTTACAAGCCATTTTGAAATTCCTTTTAGGCGTGGTTCTGGTGGGAGTATTGATCTTTCTCCCTGCAGGGACCTTCTCCTATTTCGGAGGCTGGCTGTTGATGGGCATTTTATTTCTGCCCATGTTCTTGGCGGGCATTGTGATGATGGCGAAGAACCCCGCCCTGCTGAAAGGCCGTTTGGACGCCAAAGAAAAGCAAAAAGAGCAAAGCCTTGTGGTAAAGCTCAGCGGACTGATGTTCATAGCGGGCTTTGTTCTTGCGGGATTGGGCGTGCGATTTGATTGGTACACACTGCCGGAGTGGGCAGTGTACGTCTCCGCCGCGGTGTTTCTTTTTGCCTACGGCTTGTACGGAGAAGTGCTGCGGGAAAACACCTATCTCAGCCGTACCATCCGGGTGCAGGAGGGACAAAAGGTCATCGACACCGGGCTTTACGGCATCGTGAGACACCCTATGTACAGTGCCACCCTGCTGTTGTTTTTATCCATGCCCTTGGTGCTGGGGTCCGTGTATAGCTTTTTGATCTTCTTGGCGTACCCCATTCTCATCGCCCAGCGCATCAAGCACGAGGAGGCGCTTTTGGAAAAAGAGCTTCCCGGCTACCGCGAATACAAGGAAAAAGTTAAGTATCGCTTGATTCCTTGGGTTTGGTAAGGGCACTTCCTCTTGCAATTTGCGCGAGGATATGGTATAATTTGCTTGTGTCATTTGTGAAAGGAGCATCGTATGTCTCTGGAAGTAGTTATTAAGCAAAAGCTGTTTGGCAGAAAAACCATGCCCCTTGAGGTGATCCTGGGGGAGGATCTGTATTACGGCAATTATGAAAACGACCAACTGTCCGTGGGGGAGATGGGCGACGGGGAGATCCTTGTGTACAACCCTAACCGCATCGGCAGAGGCTTCAGCGTGGTCTGGACGCCCGATGAGAAGAAATCCGTCTCTCTGCGGCTTCTCCAGCCTACCACCACCCGTGAATTGAAGGATTTCTACGCCGCCGTGGAACGCATGGCGAAGCATTGGGAGGGTAGCTTGGAGGTAGAGGGGCAAAAGCAAAGCTTAGAAGCCTTTCTGGCAAGCTATCAGGAAATGATGGAGTTCAACCTGAAAGCCCTCAAGGACTTTGCAGGGCAGGTGCTGGACGGCACCTACGATACCTTAGCCCTTTACGCCGCCATGTGGCCCATGTCCATGGGCAAGGAGGAGGCCACTCTGTTTTTGCACAATCCCCATTTGTTTGAAGAATGGCTCCATGAAAAGCAGGCCATGAACGTGTATCACGAAAGCCCGGATTTCTTCATGGGAGAGGCAGGTATTGTTGGCAGATTCATTTTGGTGAACGATCTGCCCGCCGTCTTCCCCGATATGCCCACTGTTCCCATGGGGCTTGCCGATCCCAACACGGGAAAACGCCCCGAATCCATCCGTTGGGTGGTCACCGTGGGCATCCAAGAGGAAAAAGAACCTCTTTGCGACATGGAGTATTCCGAATTCCTCCGCCTGCTTCCCGCGGAGAAGAAGTCTAAGTACGACGGCGGGAGTTTCCTGCTCGCCGAGTTGACGGAAGAGGAGATCAGAGCTTTGGCCAACCGCTAAACTTCGGGCGGGTTCGGCTTGAAAAAGATCCGCCCGATGGGGCGGTTTATGAAAAGAAAGGACATAACAATGGTATTTCCCATTCAATTGCTGTGGCTGTTTGTTGCCGCCATGGTCATCAGTTCCATCGGCTTTAAAAATTACGTTTGGTTTATTTCTTTAGGGTACGGCTTCTCCATTGCGGGAGAGGGCGTGCTGATGCTGATCCTTTACGGACAGAGCCTGCAGTTGGGTACGATTTTGTGCTCGGCGCTGTTTATCCTCTACGGTCTGCGACTGGGCGGGTATCTTGCCATCCGCGAGGCGAAGAGCAGTTCCTACAAGAAAAATATGACCGGGGAGATCAAGGACGGCAAGACCATCCCCATGGGCGTAAAGATCGCCATCTGGGTCACCTGCGCCGCTTTGTACGTCACCCAGGTTTCCGCGGTGTTCTACCGTATGCACAACGCTACCAAAGATAACGTGGCTGTGTTCATCGGTGCGGGCATTATGGCGTTGGGTCTGATCTTGGAGACTGCCTCCGATATTCAGAAGAACAACGCCAAGAAGCGCAACCCTAAGAGATTTGTGGATACAGGGCTGTACCGTTTGGTACGTTGCCCCAACTACTTGGGAGAAATGATCTTCTGGACCGGCGTGCTGGTCTGCGGCATCGGCGCTTTGTCTGTGGGACAGTGGGTGGTGGCCGCCATCGGCTATGTCGGCATCATCTTCGTCATGTTCAGCGGCGCCCGCCGTCTGGAGCTTCGCCAGGACAAGAACTACGGGGCAGACCCGGAGTACCGGAAATACGTTACCACCGTTCCGATCTTGCTTCCTTTTATCCCGCTGTACAGCGTAAAGAAGCATAAGTGGCTGGTGGCGTAAGACGGTTGCAGGCATGGCGACTCTGCTGCGTTGCCGAAGTACATCATAAAACGCAAATCAACCTCTCGCTTTTGCTAAGCGGGAGGTTTTTTGCTTCCGAGAGAGGGAAAATTCTTCTTTTTGGGGCATTTTTTTCATATTTTCTATTGACAAACGGGGAAATGCGTTGTATTATTGTGTTAGTACAGTAATACAAAAAGGAGCGTGATACCGATGCCTTGGAAATTCAACAGCCGCGAAGCGGTGTTCGTGCAAATCGCCTCCCGCTTGCGGGGAGAGATCCTGCGGGGGAAATATCAGCCCGATGAGCAGATCCCGCCGGTGCGGCAGTTGGCCTTTGAAGCGGCGGTGAATCCCAACACCATGCAGAAGGCGCTGTCCGTTTTAGAGGAGGAAGGCCTTTTGTATTCCCGCGGGACGGTGGGGCGGTTCGTGACCACGGACAGGTCAGCCTTGGAGCGTTGCCGTGAAACCGTTCGCAAGGATGCCGTCCGCCATTGGATCGAGGAAGCGGCGGCACTTGGCATCACCCGTGAAGAACTATTACACTATATTAGTGAGGAAGGGGAGAAATCAGAGTGAGTTTTTGGACTAACGAGCAAAGAGAAGACGCGGTACTGATCTGCGAGGATCTTTGCAAAACCTATCACGGCTTGAATAGGCCCGTATTGGACCGTTTCTGCTGTCAGATCCCCAAGGGGAAGATCGTAGGGCTTTTGGGGCCTAACGGGTGCGGAAAATCCACCCTCATTAAGCTGATCACCGGTCTTTTGGTGGCGGACAGGGGAGAGATCTTTATTGACGGCATCCGCCGTAGCGAAAAGACAAACGCCTTGGTGTCCTACCTGCCGGAACGTACCTATTTCAATAACTGGATGCGGGTAGAAGAGCTGCTTGCCTATTTTGGGGAGTTCTACGCGGATTTTGACCAGGGGTTGGCGCGGAGGATGCTGGAAGAATTGCAGATCGACACCGGCGCCAAGCTGAAAGCACTTTCCAAGGGTACCAAGGAGAAGGTGCAGCTGGTGCTGGTCATGGCGCGGAAAGCCAAGCTTTACCTGCTGGATGAACCCATTGCGGGGGTTGACCCCGCCGCAAGAGACTATATTTTGCAGACCATCATCGGGAACTACAATCCCGAATCCACCGTGATCATCACCACCCATCTGATCCACGATATCGAGCCCATTCTGGATGAATTCCTGTTTATGGGCTACGGCGGAAAGGTGTTGCTTTCCGGCGTGGCGGATGAGGTGCGGGCGGAACAGGGGAAATCTCTGGATGAATTGTTCAGAGAATACTTCAGATATGCTCCTGCAGTGGATACAGGAAGGGGGAATGGGGGATGACCATGTTCAAGAAAGTGTTCAAATATGACTTCGCCTACGTCAAGCGGTTTTGGTGGATTATTGCCGCCTCCGTTTTGGGGCTTTCTTTCCTGGGAAGCCTGGTGTACCGCTTTGTGGCTACCTCCAGGTGGAAAGAGCCAACTCCGTGGAAATGTTTCTGTTCATCATGGGGATCGTGTTCCTGTTTGCCTGCTTTATCGCCATCCCCGTTTCGTTTTTCGTACCCCAGGTTCTTTGCTGTGTGCGGTACTATAAGAATTTCTTCACAGACGAAGGGTATCTGACCTTCACCCTTCCCGTTTCCCGCAAGACACTTTTGCTTTCCAAAATGGTAAACACGGTGCTTTGGTCGGTGATCCACGGACTGCTTCTGCTGGTATCGGGCGCCATTGTGATCACCATTGCCCCGGTGCCCAACCGTGGGCAGCTGTTGGATCTCCGTATCTGGCAAGGCATCGGCAGGATCTTGGAGGACGTTTGGGAATACTTGGGCGCATGGTCGCTGGTATACCTGCTGGAGGGTATCCTCATGGTGCTTGCCGCAACCTGGTTCGGGTGCGCTTTGATCTATATGTGCATGACCATCGGCGCGGTGGTGGCAAAGAAGCACAAGGTGCTTGCCGCCTTCGGCATCTACTACGGGGTGAACATGGGCTTCTCCTTCGTGATGCAGATCGCAATGGTTTTGGGCCTGGTTTTCGTTGTGCTGCCCTTAGGAGCTCTGCTGGCAGAGGCAACCTACGGCATGGCATGCACCTTGGTGGCGCTTTTGCTGTTGATGATCTTGATGATCGAGGTGGCAGTGGCGTGTCTGTTCCATTTCCTCACCCTGGGGAAATTGGAGCAGAAGCTGAATCTTTCCTAAGGAGGGATGAACGTGAAACGTAATAAAATGAAGATCCTATATTTTGCGTTGGCTTGCATATTGCTGTTCTCCGTCCTTTCTACGGTGGCTTTGGCTTCCGAGGATCCTGCTTGGGAGCTGTCCGACGATGAGACCGAATTGTATTACGGCAGCAAGACCTTTACCCTTTACGAGCCGTATTTCCCGCTGACCATTGTGGGAGACGCGGTATACAGCTACGATTACGCCCTGGACGATTACCGCTCGGTGGACACCAACCACAACGCCGTTTATGCCGAGGTCGGGATTCTCCACTACGTTACCGAGGAGGGGACAAGTGCCTTGGATCGCTTGATGGAGGGAGAAGCAAGCTCCTATATGCTGATGTCTCAACACGGTGCCTGCGGGGAGATCTCGGACGCTCTTGCGGCAAAGCTTACCCGGCCGGAAAAGGGCGCGGAGACGCGCACCTTTGACGTAAGAGATCTGGAGGATGCTTTGTACTACACCCTGCTGGGTGTGGAATCCTACGGCTTTTACGGCTGTGCCTACGGCGCCGTATACCTGTACGAAAGTGAATACTACTACATCCACTATATGGATCTGGGCAACCAATATTTTGATTCCTACGGAAACTTCTCCTACCGCAGGGGCACCGTAGAGGCGGTCAAACTGAGCGCGGAGATAATCCCCGAGCTTCAGTATGCGGAGAAAGACATGAAGTACCGTCCCTTGGAGTATATCGACTTGGGGGACAACGGGAACTTCGATCCCGGCACGGACGATCTGTTCTCTGCGAGAAGCGCCTTTTCCACGGGTATGGTATTCTTTGGGATCATGGCGCCCATTCCCTTCTTGGTGATCGGTTTGGTTTTCCCCCGCTCCCATAGAAAGGGCTATCCCAAATACTGGTACATTTTAGCGGGCGTTGCCGGGCTTTGGATGCTTTTGGCGATTTTGCTGATGATTTTGGTGCCTTGAATACGGACAGCCGCAGATTACCCCTGCGGCTGTGCTTTTGCCTCTTGATTTTTCGGGAAAAAGAGGGTATAATAGGGTATCAAAAAAGTCAAAGGAATGTATTATGGAAGAAAAGTTTTACACCGTTTCCTCCATCGAGGGGGAGTATGCCTACCTGCGTGAGGAAAACGGCGGAGAAGTGATGATTGCATTGTTTTTGCTTCCCGACGGGGTGGATATCGGTACCCGTCTGCGTTGCGAAAATTTTGCGTACGAAATTGTGGAGTAACGGCTATGAGTAAATATCAAACACAGGAAGAGCGCCTGGTGCGCATCAACGAGCTGGCGCAAAAGGAGCGGGAGGGCGGCTTGACTCCCGAGGAGACGGCAGAGCGGGCAGAGCTGAGAGAGGAATACCGTTTGGCTTTCCGCGCCGCATTCAAGGGGATCCTGGATAACACCTACGTCCAAAAGCCCGACGGAAGCCGTAAAAAGCTGCAATCCAAAACACCCAAGCAATGAGACGAATTTTACTTTTGCTTTTGGTCGGACTTTTGCTTTGCGGCTGTGCGCCCATGGCGGAGGAGTCCGACCATCGCAAGCAGGACTTTTTGGCGGCGGAAAGCCGCAGTCCCGAGGAGCTTGCCCTGCTGGCGAAAAAGACCGTGCTCTTAGATGCGGGACATGGGTTTGAAGACCCGGGATGTGAATATCCGGACAACGGCATCATCGAGCGGGAGCTGAACCTTCTGCTCACCCAAAAGATCGCCTCGGCCCTCAGAGCCCACGGTGTGACTGTGATCCTGACCCATAACGGGGAGAGCTTCCCCGGGCGGGAGGATCTGGATTCTTTGGCCTCGGAGAAGGGCTACGATCTGACGGCGTATCTCCATGCCTTGATCTCCGCGTACAGCGGCAGGGAGGGGGATGCCTTGGAGAATACCGTAACGGCCTTTGGGCAGGGCGTGAACGGTGACGGGGTGTACGATACCTTTGAGCGGGCGTATTACGCCAACCTGCAGGGCGGAGATCTTTTCGTCTCTGTACATATCAACGCCAGCGGCACCAACGCTTATGCCGTAGGGAGCGATCTGTTCGTGTGCGGCGATACCCCTCACGGGGAGGCTTCCTCTGCCTTGATGGCATCCATGAAGGCCTCTCTGTGCTACGCGTTCCCCGCACGGCGGGTAGGTGCCCGCGAGGACGGTTGGGACAATGCCTTTGTGGTGACGAAATACACCGATATGCCCGCTATTCTTGTGGAGGCGGGATTTGCCTCCAACGACGAGGATGCAAAGCTGCTTACCGATCCCGCCTGGCAGGACGCCTTCGCCGTAGCAGTAGCGGAGGGAATTGAAATGTACCTGCTGGGATATTAAAAACTGTTGACTTTTCTTTGAAAATATCGTATAATAATAAGACTGCTAAAAAGCGAAGGGGGCGTGGCCGTGAAAAAGTTCATAGAAAAATGGATCCCGCGGTACGCCGTCGTGCCGCTTTTGGCCTGCGTGATCTTCAACACCATCGTGTATTACGGGAACCGCTTGGTGCCCAAGTACCGTTTCTTTGACGTGGCCATTCCGGGCATTGACGATCAGATCCCTCTTTGGACGTGGATGATCACCTTCTACGTGTTCTCCTACGTTTTCTGGGTGGTGGGCTTTATTATCATCGGCAGAGAGAACAAAAAGGTTTGCTACGAGATGCTTTCCGGCGAGATGATCGCCAAGAGCATCTGCCTGGTGTTCTTCTTTGCTATGCCCACCGAGATGGTGGATTGGCCCTCCGGACAGTTTGAGATCAACAATGTTTTCGACTGGGCCACTCAGCTGATCTACGATATGGATGAGCCCAACAATCTGTTCCCCTCCATTCACTGCCTGGAAAGCTGGGTGGTGACCAGAGGAGCCTTCCGTTGCAAGAAGCCCAAGAATTGGTATAAGATCTACTGCGTGATCATTACGCTGGGGATCTTCGCCTCCACCGTGCTGGTGAGACAGCACGTGGTCATCGATATTTTGGGCGGCGTTTTGGTAGCGGAATTGGGATTGTTCCTGGCGAAGAAGCTTGGCGCAGGGCGCATTTTCACCTTCTTGGAGCGTAAGAAGGGGGTGGAAGTGTAATGGGCGGTAAGAACCGATTTATCTGGTTTATTATTTTCCTGGTTCTCATCGGTGTGACCCTGTACGCTATGATGTCCGGCGCTACGGATTTTACCGCGGAGCGGTTTTGGCATCTGCTTTTCAGCGCGTCACCCTGGTATTTGCTTTGCGCGTTCCTTTGCATGGGCGGCTTTATCTTCTTTGAGGCATGGAGCCTTTGGCGGCTGACTAAGTTCTTCGGCCACGGCCGTTCCCTGCGGCGCAATACGGTGTATTCCGCGGCGGATATTTATTTCTCCGCCATCACACCCTCTGCAACGGGCGGACAGCCCGCCAGCGCGGTGTTTATGATTCGGGACGGTATCCCGGGAGCGGTGACGGCCATGTGCCTGCTGCTGAACGTGATGCTTTATACCGTTTCCATTTTGATCATCGGCGTACTGTGTTTTATCCTTTATCCCGGTGTGTTTTTCTCCTTCTCCATCTATTCCCAGATCCTGATCCTGATAGGCTTTGGCATCCAGGCGTTGGTGGTGGTAGGGCTGTTGCTTTTGGTGTTGAAGGAGCAGATCATCCTTCGTCTTGCAAATTTCTTCATCCGTCTTCTGCACAAGCTGCATTTGATCAAGGATGTGGAGAAGCGTCTGGCATCTGTTGAGAAGATGACTGCGGAGTACAGCGCTTGCATTCGGGCGTTCCGCGGCGGCGGATGGACGGTGTTCCGTGTGTTGCTGCTGAACCTGATGCAGAGATTTTGCAACATCGGCGTTACGTTGTTCGTATACCTGGCCACCGGCGGCAGTCTTAGCCGTTGGCTGGAGGTCTTTGTGACCCAGGGCTACGTGGTGCTGGGCTCCAACGCGGTCCCCGTGCCGGGAGCTGTGGGCGTTGCAGACTATTTGTTCTTGGACGGCTTTGAAGAGCTGATCGTGGACACCACCTGCGTGGAGCTGATCAGCCGCAGTATCTCCTTCTATATTTGCTTGGTGTTCTGCGGTGCGGTTACCTTGGGTGCCGTGGCGTTCAATATGCTGAAGAATCGCAAAAGACGGAAAACCGAACAGTAAAAAATGAACCCCTTGCGGAGTTATCCGCAAGGGGCAATTTTATGCCTTCAGATATTCTTTTAATCGAGGGAGTGCCTGCAAAGCGTCCCGTCTGCCCAAAAGGTAACAGAGGTACAGCTTGTCTGTATTGCCCTCCATTTTCTCCATGGGGAGATCCTCTGCCGGGGCGATGAGGAAGAGTTCTCCTGCATCCCTTTGCCGTTGGATCTCCTCCCGCAGGCGGTTGTAATTTTCGGGAACGGCGTTCACCGCATCCAAAAAGCCGGGGTAGCGGGAATACGCGGCGGCAAAGGCGCGGCGTTTTGCATCGGAGATGGGATTCTTGCGAGCAGTGACGGGGCGGGTAAGGATGACGATCTTCTTGTCATAGCCCTCCTTTTGCGCCCATTCCAAGGGCACGCTGACGGAATAGCCGCCGTCCATCAGGGCTTTGCCTTGCTCGTGAACCATGCGGGAGCTGAACGCCAAGCTGGAGGAAGCCTGCAATGCCTTCTCAAAGGGGGTAAAGACATCCCGTTCCGCGTAGAACGGCTCTCCGCTCTTGCAATCGGTGGCAACGGCGATAAACCGTCTGCTCGGCTCCTCCCGCATTCCGGTAGGGCAGGGGTAAAGCTCCTCCACCGTCTCAAGAAGGAACCGAAAGCCCACCAGCCCACCGTCGGAGGCGATGGCCTGCAAGCCTGCGTAACGGCTGTCGTGGCGGTGGTAAATGCCGATGTGGGCAAATCTGCCGATCTGCCGCGCCATCATGTTCCATCCGCAAAGCGCTCCTGCAGAGACTCCTGCGATGACGCCGGGGTGGATGCCATGCTCCATCAATACGTCGCAAACCCCTGCGGAATAAATGCTCCGCAGGGAGCCGCCCTCCAACAGAAGGGCGCACTCCGTAAGCTCTCCCTCAGCCGTGCGGATAGCGGGCAGAAGGGGATAGCATTTGCTTTTCGGACTCATTTCTTAAAGCCAAGTTCCTTGTCGACCTCGGGAAGTTCAAAGTCGGGGTTGTAGGAGAAGGTCCAGGAGGAGCTGTAAGTAAACTCGGTGTCCTTCTTGACGCGGATGGTGGAGCCGGGTTTGAAGGCGGAGAAGTACAGCTTGTTCTGGGTGGGGTTCATATCCCACAGACGGGTATGGTGGCTGGACTGATAGAACTGATCCTCGGGGTTGTGGATCTCAATGGTCATGTGGTATGCGGGGTACTGCTCACCGAACACGGTAACCTTGGAGGCCTTGTTGCGGTCGTCGAAGTTGCTGCCGTAGTTGCTGGTGCCGGTGACGGGGGTCTTGGTGACCTTGGTGGTTCCGTCATCGTTGTAGTACATGGTGTAGTTACCGTATTTCTTGGCAACGGGGAACATACAAGTGTATGCGTTGCCGAAATTCACGTCGGAGGTGAGGTACAGCTTGGACTGCACGGAAACGGATTCGCCGTTGAACAGATACAGCTTCTCTACGTTGATCAGTACGTTTTCCTGGGTGTACTCGTCCTCGTAGATGTTGTTGTGGAGCACCACAAACAGACCCTTGACGTTAACGGTCTTGCCGCTTGCAACCTCAACCTTCTCGCCGGTCTCTGCGTCGTAGAAGGTCATATCGATAAAGTGGTCGTTGGTCTTGGTGGTATCGGTGGCGTTCCAATCGGAATAGGTATAGTCGCCGTGGTTGCCGCCGCGGAAGGTGATATTGCCGCCTACTTTGCCGCAGGAAAGCACCCACTCATAGTCGGTGGAGGACTCGGACATACGGATCTTGGTACCGTTTGCATGGGTGTATTCCATAGCGCCCAGCATCCACATGCCCCATCTCTTCTTGACCAGACAGGTGCGGTAGGTAGCGCCGTCGGGATAGTGGTAGGTGATGGTGTAGGTGGTGCTGTTGGTAGCGGTGATCTCCATGTCCGCATACTCGGACAATTCATAGGGGTTTTCGTAAAGATCCTTGTAGTTTTCGGGGATTTCGTATTCCATATAAGCTCCTTCTCTGGGCGGTTCGGGTTCGGAAACTTCTTCGGAAGAGGTTTCGGCGGATGCTTCGGAGGAGGCTTCCTCGGAGGAAGCGTCTGCGGAGCTTGTTGCCTGCTCGGAGGAAGTGCCGGCAGGGGCTTCGGAGTTGGTCGCGGGGGTGCTCTGGCAAGCAGCTAACAGACAAAGTGTCAGCAACAGCAAGAGGCAGGTGCGCAATGCTTTCATGGGGGTCATCCTTTCTGTGAGTACGTATGTTGTAATTGTTTTTTCATGGTTTCAAAAAGAGACGCTCCCAGGTCGTCGGTGCGGGAAGCCGCCACCTCTTCGGCAGAGATCACACGGCACACCGTCAGCTTCACCACCGTTTTGCGGAAGGGGAAGTTCTTTACCACCTTCTCGGTGTTTTCCACGGTGACCGCCACCACGGGTACGCTTGCCTTTTGGGCAATCATCAGCACGCCGGAATGGAAGGGCAGAAGTACGTCTTCGCCTTTGTTGCGGGTGCCCTCGGGATAGATGCCCATGGAGAGGGTGTCCGTCTTGATCAGCCCTGCGGCGGAATTGATGGCACGGATGGCACTGCGGGGATTTTCTCTGTCAATGGGAAGAAAACAGCAGTACCGCATGATCCCGCCCACCAGAGGGATTCGCAGGTTTTCCGGCTTGGTAACAAAGGCTAAGGGGTGCTTCTTGAACGCTACCAAGGACACCAGCGGGTCAAACATGGAGCGGTGGTTGGAGACCAAAAGGAACCGTCCCTCGGGCATTTTCTCCATCCCCTCGGTAACGATCTTCACCCTGCCCAGCTGACACACCAAGCGCAATGTCTCGGCGATCAAAAAACGGACGAAGGGGTGATCCTCCGTGCGGGGCTTTTCCATGTCCACGAAAAGGGAGAAGATAAACAGCCCCAGAATATACAGGAACAGCCAGCCGATAAAGCCTGCCAGAGAAAGACCTGCCCCGATGGCGAGCCTTGCGGGAAGGCCCGTATCAAACAGTAAACTCAAGGGCGCGCCGGTGGCAACACCCAAAGCGATGAAAAAGATCAGCATAGGAATCTCCTTTTTTGAGATATAGGTATTATAATCATTTGTAAGGCTTTTGTCAAGAAAAAAAGAGCACCCGATGGGTGCCCCTTGGTAGCTTACAGCGGAATTTCGTATTCGGAATCAATGAGGATGTACTCTGCGCCCTGCTTGTTTGCCCGTTCCAGAAAACCGGCGTTGTCCTCCAGGACAGATTCCATGGTGCAATATTCGTCGTCCAGCCGATCTTCGATCACGCTTGCAAAGGTTATGATGTCCGCAAAGTGATTGCGGATATAGGTTTCGCTCATGATCAGGCAATAGAAACGGATATCCTTTAAATACTCTTCGGAAAAGTCCTTCTGCCAATCCATGGGGATGTAACAGCCCTCTACGATGAGATTCTGCTTGTTCTCAATGGCGGTCTTTACCATCTCCCGCACGATGGGCCACAAATAAGCGGTAAGCTCCTCATCGTCACTCATGGGGGTGAGGGAGGTATTGCCGCTGCGGATCAAGCCCATTTTCAGATGATCTATGGAGAGGGCGGGGTAATGATACCGTTCCAGCAATTTTTGCGCCAGCAACGTCTTCCCCGTGTGGGAGGCACCTGTGATGAGAATGATCATAAAGTAATTCCTTTCTTGCCGTTCTTGGAAATACACGCCGATGGCGTGATGAGATACAGCCCGAAGGGCTGATGGTATGCGCCGCACTTTGTGCGTCGATGATATGCCAAGCCTGCGGCTTGAATAAAAAAATCTCGTTCCTAAGAACGAGATTTTTTTGGTGGAGAGTATAGGGCTCGAACCTATGACCCACTGCTTGTAAGGCAGTTGCTCTCCCAGCTGAGCTAACCCTCCGTGACAGCTTCGCCATGATACCACAAAAAAACGGGTTTGTCAATAGGTTTTTGAAAAATATTTTGAAAAATACGCCTCTTTTTTTCAAAGAGGCGTAAATCCATTATTTTCTTCGCTTTAACTTCAAAACCAAGGCACTTCTGGAGGGGAGATAACAGTAAAAACCGATCCTTCCGTCGGGCTGACGGTTGGCTCTGTAACGGTACGCCGTGTCGATCCGTCCGTGGCCGCCGAATTCTTTGTCGTCGGTGGAGAGGGCAACCGTATAGGTTCCCTCCGCAGGTGCGGGGATGAAGTAGGGGTCGTGAGAATGGGTGGGGTGGAAGTTGAAGGCGAAGACGGTGGTGCCTTTTCCGTAGATCAATACGTAATCCTCCCGTTTCTCCCAAAGGGAGTAAGCGGCGGAAAGCATCAGCCGCCCGGATTTCAGCAGAGACACCATAGCCACCTCAAAGGCTTGCAGGTCTCCGTAGCGCAACAGCCCGTTGTCCGCAAGGCTCCATTGTCTGCGGCAGTAGTGATAGCTCCAGCCGTTGCCTTCTCTGGGAAAGTCGATCCACTCGGGATGGCCGAACTCGTTCCCCATGAAGGTGAGGTAGCCCTCGCCCGCCAAGGATGCGGTGAGGAGGCGGATCATCTTGTGCAACGCCATCCCTCGATCGATCACAGGGTTTTGGGAAGCCTTGTCCATGGAGGTATACATCTCCGCGTCGCAAAGACGGAACATCAATGTCTTATCGCCTACCAAGGCCTGATCGTGGGATTCGCAGTAGCCCACGGTCTTTTCTCCCTTGCGGCGGTTGGTGAGCTCGTACCACAAATGTCCGACGTTCCAATCCTCGTCTTTGTATTCCTTCAGGTATTTGATCCACAGATCGGGAACGCCCATGCCCAGGCGGAAGTCAAAGCCCAGGCCGCCCTCCTTGGTGGGGAGACACATACCCGGCATACCGGACATATCCTCCGCAATGGTGATGGCATGCTTGTTCACCGAGTGAACCAGATCGTTGGCAAGGCGGAGATAGGTCACCGCATCGCCGTCGGTGTTGAGAGAGTAATACATCCCGTAATTGGTAAACGCACTGCCCAAGCCGTGATCCAAGTACAGCATGGAGGTAACGCCGTCAAAGCGGAAGCCGTCAAAATGGAATTCTTCCATCCAGAATTTCAAGTTGGAAAGCAGGAAGTGCAACACCTCGTTCTTGCCGTAATCAAACAGCTTGGTTCCCCAGGCGGGATGATCTCCCCGAGGCCCTTCATGGAAGAACTGATAGTCCGTGCCGTCAAACTGGTTGATGCCGTCCAAGGTGTTCTTCACCGCGTGGGAATGCACCACGTCCAGCAGAACGGCGATTCCCATGCCGTGGGCGGTGTCGATCAGCTCCTTCAGCTCCTCCTCCGTGCCGTAACGGGAGGAGGCGGCGAAGAAATTGGACACCTGATACCCAAAGGAGCCGTAATAGGGATGCTCCATGATGGCCATGATCTGCAACGTGTTGTATCCGAGAGATTGTACGCGCGGCAGGATGTTCTCTTTGAATTCCGTATAGGAAGATACCTTCCCCTCTTCTCCCGCCATGCCGATAT
>JAGBXS010000011.1 GCA_017629175.1 Clostridia bacterium | reverse complement strand
GGCACCCAGGAATTTGGCACCGGTGCCTCCCAGCCACATCATCACGTACACGATGATACAACAAATTATGGTGGCGGAAAGATGGCTCTGCAGTAGCGTGGTGGAAACTGCCATCAAAAGGAAAACGCCGAAAGGCAACACGCCGTATAGGAAGGTATGCATTCTGTCTCGGTTGCGCACCACGTGGGCGGCGCAGATCAGAACCAATGCGAATTTCAAAAACTCGGAGGGCTGGAACTGGATGCCGGCAATGACGATCCAACGGGTAGCACCGTTATAGTTCTCGCCGATGAAGCGCACCACGGCGTTCATGCCGATGGCAACGAAGAAGACGGGGTATGCGGCTTTTCTCAAAAAGCCCAGCACAAAGGGGCCGAAGGCGGCGATGACAGCCATGGCGGTGACACCCAAAAGCACGTACATCAGCTGGGGTCTTGCCAGGGCGTAGGAATCGCCGTAGCGGTTGGCGGAGTGGGCGTAGGAGGCGGAGAACACGGCGATGGAGCCGATGCACACCAACAGCAAAACGATGATCAGAAAGGGGCGATCCATTTCTCCCAGAAAACGGGTTACCGTACCGGGTCTTTGACGGACGGTGAGCTCACGCTTTGCGCGGGTGCGGGGTGCGGGGGATACGGGAGTATTTTGTTCCGTTGCCATGGAAGTGCCTCCTTTCGGGACTTTTTTAAGTAGATTATGCCAAGAGCCAGAAGGTCAACCCGCAGCTCACTGCGGTGACGAAGGAGAAGGTGAACACCACTCTCACCTCGCTCCACTTGCACATTTCGAAGTGGTGGTGAATGGGTGCCATTTTGAAGATACGCTTGCCTGTCAGCTTGAAGAAGAACACCTGCAGCATCACGGAAACGCCCTCGATGATCCAGATCAGACACAAGGGAAGCAACAGAAGCTCCGCATCTGCGGTGAAGGCCAGTGCCACGGTGAAGCCTCCCAAGAACAGAGAACCGGTGTCACCCATAAAGATCTTTGCGGGATGGAAGTTAAACACCAGGAAGCCCAGAAGGCCGCCTGCAAGGGCCGCGGAAAGTGCGGTGAGGCCTACGTTCTCCCAAAGGAGACTGCCTGCGCAGATAAAGAACACGCATTGGATCAGAGAAACGCTTCCCGCCAGGCCGTCGATGCCGTCGGTAAGGTTGGCGCAGTTGATCACGTAGACGATCACCACCGCCATCAGGGGGTAGTAGAACCAGGAAAGCTCCAGGCTCTCCAGCCCGAACATGCCGTACAGCTTCAACGCGGTGCCCGCATCCAGAACCAGGGCGCGGTATGCCAAAAATGCGGCGGCGGTGAGGATCTGCAACGCCATCTTCTGCTTGGCGGTGAGACCCTTGTTGCGTTTTTTGAACAGCTTGACGTAGTCGTCGATGAATCCGGTGAGGCAGGAACAAAGCGCCAGAATGGCGATGCCGCCCCAAGCGGGATCCACCCCTTCCCCGCCAAGGATCGCCCAAGCAAGGAAGGCGACCAGGGTGGAAAGCACGAAGAACAAGCCGCCCAAAACGGGGGTGCCCTCCTTACATTTATGCCAGGAAGGGCCGATCTCCAAGATCTTCTGCCCCAGCTTTACCTTGCGAAGCACGGGGATGAAGATCTTCAAAAGCACTGCGGAAAGCAGGAAGGAGCCTGCCAGCGGTAAAAGAATGGGATAGAGAGTTTCCATGTTCTTCTGTATTTCCTTTGAAATATTTTCGTATAGATCAGTCACTGCTTCCCTCGTAGCGGCATTGCACCACCACGATGGTACCGGGAGCAACCTGCGCACCGGAGGGGATGGACTGGGAGATAACGTAGCAGTTTGCGGTATCGCCGTCAAACACGCCCTTGATCTGCACGTTCAGGCCCTTGTTCAGAAGCGCCTTGAGAGCCGCCTCGGGCGTCTTGTCGGTAACGTCGGGGACTGTGACGGTGTCTTCGGTGTCGGTATCCTCGGTGTAGAGGATCACCTTACCGCCCACGGCGATGCTTACCTCACCCTTGGGCATCTGCCCTACCACCGTCTTGCCGCTTCCCTTGATCTCACACTTGAGACCCAGGCCCTCGATGATCTCCTTGGTTTCCTTGGCATCGGCGCCGATATAGTCGCGGATGGTGACCATATCCACGGCACTCTCCGATTCGTCGGGAGAAATGCCCAAATGAGGCAGAACCTCGGAAAGAATTCTTCCCACCGCGGGAGCCGCCACAGCGGAGCCGTAGATACCGAACTCGGGGTTGGGGGTATCCACCGTTACCAGAATGGCGATCTTGGGATCTGCCGCGGGAGCGAAGGTCACGCAGGAGGACACGTAGTCATCCTCCCGCAGGGTATCTCGCTTCTCGGAGGTACCGGTCTTGGAGACCACGTCGTAGCCGCTGACGCAGGCGTTCTTGGTGGAGTTTACCAGGTAGGACATGATGTCCTTGCAGACGTCCTCGGAAACCACCTGACGGCTGCGCTCGGAGGAGAAGCTCTGTACCACGTTGCCGTTGCCGTCGGTAAGATGCTTTGCCAAATGGGGCGTTACCAGATAGCCGCCGTTGGCCACTGCGGAGAGGGCGGCGATATGCTGGAGCATGGTGACCTTAAAGGTCTGACCGAAGGAGTAAACCGCCAGCTCCACGTCGCCGAAGTTGACACCGGTGGTATCGAAGTAAATGGAGGATACCTCACCCAGCAGGTCGGAGCCGGTTTTTTCGGTATATCCGAAGTTTTTGAAGTAATTCTTGAACTGGTTGTGCCCTACCTCAAAGCCGATGTAGGCAAAGCCGGGGTTGCAGGAATTCACAAGACACTGGGCAATGGTCTGCATTCCGTGGTCACGCACCGAGTGGCAGTGAATGGTCTGCCCTGCTACGGTGATCTGTCTGCCGCAGTTGAACTGCTGGGTACGGGTGGCAGAGCCGCTTTCCAAAGCCATGGCGGCGGTGATCACCTTGAAGGTGGAGCCGGGCTCGTAGGTCTGGGTGGCGATGGTGTTGTTCCACATTTCGTTCAGCAAGGTGGAACGGTAAGATTTTTTGTCTTCCCCCTCATAGGCATCCAGCTTAGCCTGATACTCCGGAGAGAGGGTGGTGTAGGCATTGGAATCGAAGTTGGGATAAATGGCAAGGGCCAGGATCTCACCGGTATCCACATCCATCACCACGCAGGAAACGCGTCCCTCCGGCTGATGCTCGTAGTAGGTCTCCTTGAGATGCTTTTCCACGATGCTCTGCACGGTGACGTCGATGGTGGTGACCAAATTCAAGCCGTCCTGTGCGGCGATATAGCTTTCGTAGTTGTAGGCAAGCTCGTTGCCGTTGGCATCCTGGGCGCGGACGGCTCTGCCGTCGATACCGCTCAAAAACTCGTCGTAGGTGAACTCCAAGCCCAGAAGGCCGTTGTTGTCCGAGCCCACGAAGCCCAGCAGATGGGACGCCAAGGTGCCCTCTGCGTAGGAACGCTTGGTACCCTCCTCCAAGGCGATCTGAAGCTCCAGATCGTTCTCGGAAATGAACAGACGTACCTTGTCCTCTTCCGTTTGGTTGATGTCCTTTTTGATCACCAAATATTTGTACTTCAGCTTGGACTCTCCCAAGCCGTAGTATTTGTCCAAAATAAACTGAGCATCCACACCGTCAAGGCATTCCGCCAAGCCGTTTGCCAGCCATTGCAGGTAAGCCGTTTCCCCGATGGCGGGCTGATCCTCTTTTTCCTCGGTGGCCTTTGCGTAAATGTCCGAGGGGGAGATGAACACCGTCTGGGTGGTGACGCTGGAGGCCAGCTTGGTGGTACCGTCGGCGGCGTAGATGGTGCCCCGCTTCGCCTCAAGCTTCACCTCGTAGGTGTACTGCTCCACGGCCTGCTGGGCGTAATCGTAGGGATCCACGATCTGCAAAAAGGCAAGTCTGCCGCACAGCGCCACCAAGGCCGCCAGCATCAGCACCAAAACGGTACGGCTGCGAACCACGATGGTCTTGTGGGTCAATTCCCTGCGCTTTTTCTCTTTTTTCGTTTTGACTTCGCTTTCCGCTTCCGGCTTAGATACGGAACCGTTTTGCTTTCGGTTTGGGGTGGGACGGTTGGGATTTTGTTCCATATCCTTGCAAAAAACCTCCGATTTTTTCATGGGTTAAAAAGACGGCAAACGGGTAAGAGGCATTTTTAAGCTTCTTACCCTTGTTTTCCTTGCTATTGGTACTATATTCGTCCTTCCATCAGTTTATGAAAGGACTGCTCTCCCGAAGAGATCACTCTCCGAAAAAGCCACGCATGACCTCCGCCAAGCCGGACAGCAAATAACCGAAGCCGCTTTCCTGCTCGTCTTCGTATTCCATGATCTCGGTCTTATCCTCGGGGGCTAAGGTGACGATATACTTGTCTAAGGTGTCCGCCTTGACCATACCCAGCTCCTCGATGGCATACTGCTCGAAGGCAACGCGGTCATCCTT